>NZ_QFPF01000096.1 GCF_003248605.1 Microbacterium sp. | reverse complement strand
AGGACGTTCAGGAAGGTCAGCATCTCCTGCTGCTTGGCGCCGTCGACGAAGATCTCGCCGTCGGTCGCAAGAGCTGCGCACGCCCACGACACGGCCTCGTTGCGGTCGAAGATCGAGCGGTGGTCGTAGCCGCGAAGAGACTCGACGCCTTCGATGAGGATCACTCGGTTGGGCTCGTAGGAGATGATGGCGCCCATCTTCTGCAGCACCGCGATCAGGTCCATGATCTCGGGCTCGATGGCCGCGTTCTTCAGCTCCGTCACGCCCTTGGCCTTCACGGCGGTCAGCAGAACCTGCTCGGTCGCGCCGACGCTCGGGTAGGGCAGCTCGATGTTCGCACCGTGGAGGCCGTCGGGTGCCGTGATGCGGATGCCCTCGTAGCTCTTGTCGACGATCGCCCCGAAGGCGCGCAGCGCGTCCATGTGGAAGTTGATCGGCCGGTCGCCGATGCGGCAGCCGCCGAGGTCGGGGATCAGAGCCTCGCCCAGCAGATGCAGCAGCGGTCCGCAGAAGAGGATCGGAATGCGCGACGCGCCCGCGTGCGCATCGATCTCTTCGAAGTGCGCCGACGCCGCCCCGCTCGGATCGAACACGAGGCTGCCCGGCTCGTCGCCGTCGGCGACAGTGACGCCGTGCACCTCGAGAAGGGAGCGCACGACCGCGACGTCGCTGAGCTCCGGCACATCCCGCAGGATGCTGGGGGTCTCGCCGAGGAGCGCCGCCACCATGGCTTTGGTGACGAGGTTCTTGGCGCCCTTGACCTCGATCGTGCCGCGCAGGGGCCGTCCGCCGCGGATCGCGAGGATCTCGCCACTCCTCCCCTGCCCGCCGCGCCCGGTCCGCTTGCCGTCCGCCGTGTCGTTCAGGAGAGTCGTCATGCGGTGCGGCCTTACTGTGCGTGGAGCGGAGGGACCGGCAGGGTGCGCGGCCTCCAGGATTCTCGTCGCGCCTCGTAGGCGGCGATCTTGTCTTCATTCCTGAGGGTGAGCCCGATGTCGTCGAGTCCCTCCAGGAGCCGCCACCTAGTGTAATCGTCGATCTCGAAAGGAACCCGGATATCCGCGACGCGCGCCTCGCGCGCCTCGAGGTCGACCGTCATGCGAGTTCCGGGCTCGGCATCCAGAGCCGCCCAGATGCGCTCGAGGTCCGCCTCGGAGATGATGCCCGTGACCAGCCCCTGCTTGCCCGCGTTTCCGCGGAAGATGTCGGCGAAACGAGGGCTGAGCACCGCCTTGAAGCCGAAGTCGCGCAGCGCCCACACGGCGTGCTCGCGGCTGGATCCGGTGCCGAAGTCGGGACCGGCGACGAGCACGCTGGCCCCCTGGTAGACGGGCTGATTCAGCACGAAATCGGGATCCTGGCGCCAGCTGGCGAACAGGGCGTCGTCGAAGCCCGTCTTGGTGACCCGCTTGAGGTACACGGCCGGGATGATCTGGTCGGTGTCGACCGCGGAGCGCTTGAGCGGCGCGGCGATGCCGGTGTGGGTGATGAACTTCTCCATGTCAGGCCTGCGCCCCCTCTTTCGCCGAGAACCCGGTCGATGAGCGGGCGAAGCGGGGCGAGACGCCGTCCGCGTCGAGATCGCTCGGACTCGAGAGTGTGCCGCGCACTGCAGTCGCGGCGGCGACCAGCGGCGAGACCAGGTGTGTGCGCCCGCCCTTGCCCTGGCGTCCCTCGAAGTTGCGGTTGCTCGTCGAGGCGCAGCGCTCTCCGGGCGCGAGCTGGTCGGGGTTCATGCCCAGGCACATCGAGCAGCCGGCGAACCGCCACTCGGCACCGAAGTCGGTGAACACCTTGTCGAGGCCCTCGGCCTCGGCCTCGAGACGAACGCGCGCGGAACCGGGCACGACCATCACGCGTACACCCGGCGCCTTCGTCCGACCCTTGATGATCGAGGCGAACTGCCGCAGATCCTCGATGCGGCTGTTCGTGCACGAGCCCATGAAGACGGCATCGACCGCGACGTCTTTCATCGGCGTCCCCGCCTGCAGATCCATGTATTCGAGCGCCCGCTCGGCGGCGGCCCGCTCGTTCGGATCGGCGATCTCCGACGGCGTGGGCACGACATCGCTCAGTGACACGCCCTGCCCGGGGTTGGTGCCCCAGGTGACGAAGGGCTCCAGCTCGTTCGCGTCGAGGAAGACCTCGGCGTCGTAGACCGCGCCCTCGTCGGAGGGAAGCGTGCGCCAATAGGCGACCGCGTCCTCCCAGTCCTGACCCTGCGGCGCGTGGTCGCGGCCCTGGACGTAGGCGAACGTCGTCTCGTCGGGCGCGACCATTCCGGCGCGTGCGCCCGCCTCGATCGACATGTTGCAGATCGTCATGCGCCCCTCCATCGAGAGGGCGCGGATCGCGCTGCCGCGGTACTCGAGCACGTAGCCCTGACCGCCGTTCGTGCCGATCTTGGCGATGACGGCGAGGATGATGTCCTTCGCCGTGACCCCCGGCTTCAGCTCGCCCTCGACCGTGATCGCCATGGTCTTGAAGGGCTTGAGGGGGAGGGTCTGCGTCGCCATGACGTGCTCGACCTCGCTCGTGCCGATGCCGAAGGCCATCGCGCCGAACGCTCCGTGCGTGGAGGTGTGGCTGTCGCCGCAGACGACGGTGATGCCGGGCATCGTCAGGCCCAGCTGCGGGCCGACGACGTGCACGATGCCCTGCTCCTTGTCGCCCAGCGAGTGCAGGCGCACGCCGAACTCCTCGGCGTTGCGACGAAGCGTCTCGATCTGCGTGCGGCTCGTGAGATCGGCGATCGGCTTGTCGATGTCGAGCGTCGGAGTGTTGTGGTCCTCGGTCGCGATCGTCAGATCCAGGCGACGCAGGGGCCGTCCCTCGGCGCGCAGGCCGTCGAAGGCCTGGGGGCTCGTGACCTCGTGCACGAGGTGCAGGTCGATGTAGATCAGATCGGGCTGGCCGTCCTCGCCCTTGACGACGAGATGGTCGTCCCAGACCTTCTCGGCCAGGGTGCGCGGGCGATCCGGGATGTCGGACGCGGTGATATGCGGTGTGCTCATGCTCAGTGGTTCTCTCCTGTGAGGGGGATCAAGCCCGCGAGAAACTCCGCGACGAGTGAGGCCTGGGGTCTAGGACTCGTCGCGGCCGCTAAGGAGGAGGCGAGCGATCCGCACGGGCCCAGGGTAGCATCGCATCCCGGGGCCGCGCGTCGGCGGCCGACGCCGCGACGGCGCCGCGGGCGCGGGTCCGTCAGCGCGCGTCGGGCTTGGCCTCGCTCGACGAGGGCTGCTCGACCGGTGCCGGCGTGCCCTTCTCGGCCGCGACCGTGGCCGCCGCCTCGCGCTCATTGACGGCGCGACGCTCGCGGGCCGACGCGAGCAGACTCGCGATCGTCGCGACCGCCATCGATCCGATGATGACAGCGAGCGACATCCACGTGGAGATCACGGGAACCCACTCGATGTGCTCGCCGCCGTTGATGAAGGGCAGCTCGTTCTCGTGCATCGCGTGGAAGATGAGCTTGACGCCGATGAAGGCGAGGATGAACGCGATGCCGTAGTGCAGGTAGCGCAGGCGATCGAGCAGGTCGCCGAGCAGGAAGTACAGCTGGCGCAGACCCATCAGCGCGAAGATGTTCGCGGTGAACACGATGAAGGGGCTCTGCGTGATGCCGAAGATCGCGGGGATCGAGTCGACCGCGAACAGCAGGTCGGTCACGCCGATCGCCACGAAGACGATGATCATCGGCGTCCACATCTTCTTGCCGTCCACGACGGTGCGGATCTTCGCGCCGTCGTAGGTCTCGCTGATGTCGATCGTGCGGCGCAGCGTCCGCACGATGAAGCTCTCCTGCTTGACGTCGTCATCGTGGTCGCCGCCCGGGAAGGCCTGCTTGATGGCCGTGTAGATCAGGAACGCGCCGAAGATGTAGAAGATCGGGCTGAAGTTCTCGATGACCGCGGCGCCGACGAGGATGAACAGGCCGCGAAGCACGAGGGCGATGATGATGCCTACCATCAGCACCTCCTGCTGGTACCGCCGGGGCACCGAGAACTGGGTCATGATCAGCACGAAGACGAAGAGGTTGTCGATCGAGAGGCTGTACTCGGTCAGCCATCCCGCCACGAACTGACCCGCGTACTCGCCGCCGGCGAAGTACCACATCAGCGCCGCGAAGATCAGCGCGAGCGTGACGTAGAAGACAACCCAGAGGGTCGACTCCTTGGTCGAGGGGATGTGCGGACGCTTGAGGATGAGCAGCAGATCGCCGATGAGGATCAGCGTCAGCACGATGAGCGAGCCGACTTCGAACCAGATGGGGAGACCGAGGTCCATGCAGGGCCTTTCGAAAGGGGTGTGGATGTCGAGGGTCGGCGAAGCCCGAAAGTCTCTCCCCACGGGCCTGAGCCGGCCACCGCGGCGCCACCCGGGGCCACGTGATCGGGGCCCGTGATGACGGGTGCACGCTGTCGGGATACTCCCTCTCGCGGGCCCGAGTCTACAGGCACGCCGTCCGCGTGCTTCGCCGTCGCAGGCGCGGCACGTCGGTGGTTCTGCGAGACGATCCCGGCTGTCTCGACACTCCCCCTGTGAGAGACAATCGAGGTGAGGATGCCGGGAGCCACGCTCCCGGATGCCGAAGGGGTGACGCGTGGCCGAACCGGTGGACGTGGACGACCGCACGCTCGTGGCGCAGGCCGCAGCGGGAAGCGAGCACGCCTTCCGCACCCTGTACCGGGCCTACGCCCGCCCCGTGTACTGGGTGGCCTTCGGGCTGCTCGGCGACGCGGCGGACGCCGAGGACATCGCGCAGGAGACATTCGTCACGGCGTGGCGGAAGCTGCCCGGTTTCGAACTCGCCTCGGATTCGCTGCTGCCCTGGCTGTGCACGATCTGCCGGTTCCAGGCCGCGAACCGGCTGAGGGCACGTCGTCGCGACCGCGAGCACACGGCGGGGACGGTCGATGAGTCCGTGCCGGCCGCGATCGACGTCGAGCAGCAGGTCATCGACGCGCACCTCGCCGAACGGATCCTCCGAGAGGTGGAGGGCCTGTCACCGGTCGATCGCGAGATCTTCGTCCTCTGCGCCGCACAGGGGATGTCGTATCTCGCCGCCGCGGAGCAGTTGGGCGTGCCGCACGGCGTCGTCCGCAACCGTCTCTCCCGCATCCGCACGCGCCTGCGGACCGCCCTCACGGAGACATCATGAACACGACCCAGCCCGATACCCTGCCCGATGTCTCGGACGCGACGATCTCGCGCATCGAGCGCGGCGTCTTCGCCGACATCCATCAGCAGCGCGAACGGACGCGCGCACGCCGCGGCCGAGTGTGGCTGGGCGTGGCGGCCGCGGCCGCCGTCGTCGTGGTCGCGGCGGTCATCTCCCCCGCAGTTCTCGGCGGCATCGCGGGCGGGGTCGCGAGCAACGAGGCGGGCTCGGCCGTGGCTCCGGCCACGGACGCGGGCGGCTTTGAGATCGGATCCGACGGCGCGGCCGTGCCCGACATGATCACGGGCACCACGGCGGACGGCCGCACCGAGTCCGGGGCCGCCGCCGGTGCGGCCGAGAGCGGCGAGCGCGAACTCATCGCCTCGGGCTCGCTGACGCTCACCGTGGACGACGTCGCCGAGGCCGCGTCCGGCGTGGCCTCGGAGGCCGAGGCCCGCGGCGGGTTCGTGGAGAGCATGAGTGTGGGTGCGGACGGGGTGATCGCCCCCGAGATGCAGGGCATGCAGGGCGGCGTGATGACCGATACCTCGATGCCGATGCTGCGTGAGGGGGCGTGGGTGCAGATCCGTGTGCCCGCCGATCAGCTCACCGACACGATGAGCGCCCTGGGCGGCCTCGGCGAGGTGACCTCATCGTCGGTGTCGCGGCAGGACGTCACCGACCAGGCCGTCGACCTGCGCGCGCGGATCACCGCGGCCGAGGCATCCGTCGCCCGTCTGACGGATCTGATGGCGCAGAGCGGTTCGGTCGCCGACCTCATCGCGGCGGAGTCCGCGCTGTCGGAGCGACAGGCAACCCTGGAGTCCTACCAACAGCAGCTCGACATGCTCGAGGGCCAGGTGGCGCTGTCGAGCCTGACGGTGCAGTTGAATGCCGCCCGCGGCGAGCCCGTCGCGGCGGACCCCGCGGGATTCGGCGACGGACTGGCCGCGGGCTGGAACGGCCTCGTCGCGACGCTCAACGGCGTCGTCGTCGCGCTGGGATTCCTGCTGCCCTGGCTCGTGGTCCTCGGCGTCGCCGGCGCCCTCGTGTGGTGGATCACCCGGGCACGGCGCGTACGGCGCGCGCGCCGGGCCGCAACGGTCCTCGACGACTGATCGCGCGGATCAGACGCCGGCGGTCGCGTCGCGGCGCGGGAGCACCCAGCCGGGACGCACGAAGTGGCACGTGTAGCCGTTCGGGATGCGCAGGAGGTAGTCCTGGTGCTCGGGCTCGGCCTGCCAGAACGGCCCCGCGGGCTCGATCGTCGTGACCGCCTTGCCCGGCCACAGCCCGGACGCGTCGACGTCGGCGATGGTGTCGCGGGCGACGCGCTCCTGCTCGGGGCTGAGCGGGAAGATCGCCGACCGGTAGCTCGTGCCGATGTCGTTGCCCTGCCTGTTGAGCGTGGACGGGTCGTGGATCTGGAAGAAGAAGGCGAGGATGTCGCGATACGTCGTCTTCGTCGGATCGAACACGATCTCGACCGCCTCCGCGTGACCGGGGTGGTTGCGATAGGTCGCGTGCGAGTTGGTGCCCCCCGTGTACCCGACGCGGGTGTCGAGCACACCCGGCTGGCGCCGGATGAGGTCTTCCATACCCCAGAAGCATCCGCCCGCGAGGACGGCGGTCTCGGTTCCGGGGGTGCGGGTGATGTCGCCGGTGTCGATCATGGGCCGAGCGTACCTCTCTGTGCGGGTCGTGGGGCCGGATCCGGCCTCCACACCGTGCAACGGCGGTCACGGTGTTCCTGTTCCTCATACCCTGGACGGATGGCCCGCTCGTCGTCGCGTCTCACGCTGTCGCTGGGTACGGGCGTCGCGGTCTTCGGCGTGCTGGGTGGTGCGGTGCTGTACGTCGCGCGGCGCCGTCGGCGCGGCATCCTGGGCATCACGGGCGTGCTGGAGCATCACCGCATCTACTGGCGCGAGCGCGCGAGGCAGGACGGCGACCTGCTCTACGTCGCGCTCGGGGACTCGGCCGCGCAGGGCATCGGAGCGAGCCGGCCAGATCGGGGGTACGTCGGGCTGCTGGCGCGCCGCATCTCTCGGCGCACGGGCCGCCGGGTGCGCGTGGTGAATCTCTCGGTCAGCGGCGCAACGACGAGCCTGCTGGTCGAGAAGCAGCTGCCCCGGCTGGCGCGCCTCGAGCCCGACGTCGTGACGGTGGCGATCGGGGCGAACGACATGGCCGCCTTCGATCCCCGCGGTTTCGAGCGATCCGTGCGCGCCATCGTCGACGCCCTGCCCGATCACGCGATCATGGCGGACCTCCCGCACTTCTACATCGTGCCTGCCGAGCGGCGAGTCCGTCTTGCGGGTCCGATCCTGCGCACGATCGCGGCCGACCGGGGACTGACCGTGGCGCCCCTCTACGACACGATGAGACGCCAGGGGCTCTGGGCGGTGCTGACCCAGTTCAAGGACGACTACTTCCACCCCAACGACATCGGCTACCGGGTGTGGGCCTCGGCCTTCCACGAGGCGATCGACGCCCGCTGCGCCGCTCTCACGCGGAGGTGGTCTGCAGCGGAGGCATCTGCTCGAAGAGCACGTCGAAGGTCAACCCCAGAATCCACACCGTGAAGAAGGCGGCGACGATCAGCCCGACGACCTGAACGGCGATCCACACCCACACCGGTGCGAGCCCGGAGCCCGTCCGGCGCCGGAGCACGACCCCGCGCCCGATCACGTAGACACCGTTGCTGACGACGAGCGCCAGCGCCGCCCATCCCCAGTGGAAGGGACGATGGATGCCGCGGCTGACCAGCACCCGCCAATCGAGCCAGGCGAACAGCAGCACCGCCGCGTTGACGGCGAGCCCCAGCAGCACGAGCCAGCCGGTGCCTCCCGGGAACATGATCTGCATGAGATACCCGGGAGATGTGGGATCCATCATGGAGATGGCGAGCGTCTGCTCGAGGTATGCCCGCCAGTCCACGAGCCCGAGGGCCGCGACCGGCACGAGCGGGAGCAGCACGACGACCCAGATCCACGGCGTGCCCGCACGCGAGGGATCGTTCGGATCGGGGTACCAGGCGGGCTGCGGATCGGTCATGGTCACCTCTCGTCGGGGCCTTCCACGCTAACGCGCCGGCGACGCATGCGCCGGAATGGATCCGCGCGGTCGGTGGTTGGAGAGGTCATGCAGCGCTTCGGAACCCTCTCGTTCGGCCACTACGGTCCTCTCGGCGGCGGCCGCATCCTCACTGCGCGGGACTCGATGCTGCAGGCGATCGATCTCGCGCAGGGCATGGACGATCTGGGTGTGGATGGCACCTACTTCCGGGTGCATCACTTCGCCCGCCAGCAGGCATCTCCGATGCCGCTGCTGAGCGCCATCGCCGCGCGCACCCGGCGCATCGAGGTGGGCACGGGCGTGATCGACATGCGATACGAGAATCCGCTCTACCTCGCCGAGGAGGCCGCGGCGCTCGATCTGATCAGCGGTGGCCGCCTCGCACTCGGCGTCAGCCGCGGTTCACCCGAGACGGTCGTCCGCGGCTACGAGGCCTTTGGCTACACCGGGTCGACCGACCCGCGCGGCGGCGATCTCGCTCGCGAGCACTTCGACCTGTTTCTGCGAGCCATCGACGGCGAAGGCCTGGCCGAGCGCGACCCCCTGAGCCCGTTCGGCGGCGGCAGCGGGGCCCAGATGATCGAGCCACACTCCCCCGGCCTGCGCTCCCGCGTGTGGTGGGGAGCCGGAAACCGCGAGAGCGCGGAGTGGGCGGGTCGCGTCGGCGTGAACCTGATGTCCTCGACCCTGCTGACCGAGGACCGCGGGCTGCCCTTCGACGAGCTGCAGGCTCAGCAGATCGACGCGTTCCGCGCGGCGTGGCGCGATGCCGGGCACCCGGGCGAACCGCGCGTCTCGGTCAGTCGCAGCATCTTTCCCATCACCACGGCAGAGGACCGGATGTACTTCGGCGGAAGCGGCGGCGGCGACCAGGTCGGTGTGATCGACGGCATCCGCTCCACCTTCGGAAAGACGTACGCGGCCGAGCCCGACATCCTCGTCGAACAGCTGATGGACGATGCCGCGATCCGCAGCGCCGACACGCTGATGCTCACGATCCCCAGCCAGCTGGGCGTGGAGTTCAACCTGCGCATCGTCGAGTCGTTCGCTAAGCACGTCGCGCCCGCTCTCGGATGGCGAGGCGCCCGCGTCTGACGCATCTCGGCGGGGGGTCGACACGTGCGGAGCCCCGCACCCTCTGATCCGCAGAGGGTCGTTGCCGAGCAGAGGATCGACAACCGGGAACATGCCCTCGCCCCGGCATCCACCCTCTGCTCGGCAGAGAAAGCCTCAGCCGCCGGAGGGGTTCTCCACCGGTGTGCCGTCGTCTTCGGTCGTGTCGGGCTCCTCGGGAGCGCCGCCCGAAGCCGTGTCGGCCTCGACGTCGGCATCCGATGAGCCGTCGGTGTTGTGGGTGCCGCCGTGGTGCTCTGTCATCGTGCGCCTCCTCATCCGGCCCGCGGTTCGGGCCTCGATTGCACCGTAGGACTCCGCGGGGCCGAGTGCGACGGGGTTGACAGCACACAGGCGCAGGCCTGGACGGCGCGCGCACAGAAGCAGAGACTGGCGACGCACCCGTTCACCGTCTCACCGGAGGTTCGTCGTGAAAGCACTCATCGTCTACGAGAGCATGTTCGGCAACACCCGCCAGATCGCCGAGGCGATCCGCGACGGCCTGTCCCCCGCCGCGAGCGTCACCCTGACCGACGTCGCCGAGGCGCCCCGCGCCGTGCCGGACGACATCGATCTGTTGGTCGTCGGCGGGCCGACGCATGCGTTCTCGATGTCTCGGCACGGCACCCGCGAGGACGCGGTGCGACGCGGCGCCGCGAGCACCGATCTGGCGGGCGGCATCCGTGAATGGCTGCACGAGCTCGGCGCGGGATCCCGCCCTCACTTC
>NZ_QFPF01000011.1 GCF_003248605.1 Microbacterium sp. | reverse complement strand
CGCGAGGATCCTCGCGAAATCCGTTCCGGGATGGGAACGGGTGTTGGCCGATCCGATCACCGGCGGGGTCCTTGCCGTCGACAGGTACACACGATCCGCAGACCTCACCCGGCACTTGAGGGTGCGGGATCCGCACTGCAGATTCCCCGGATGCCGCATGCCCACCCACCGGTGCGACATCGACCACGGCCAAGACTTCGCCCTCGGCGGAGCAACCGATCATCGAAACCTCTGCGCCCTCTGCCGACGACACCACACCCTCAAGGGTGAGACGCCGTGGCGGGTGAAACATCACCCGGGCGGGGTGATCGAGTGGATATCCCCCGGCGGACTCCACTACACCGACACACCACCACCCGTCACCATCGGATTCGTGCCCGACCTTGAGGACGCACCCTTCTGAAACCGAGCACAATTCGGACGCCGCCTCAAGCGTGTCGATCACCACGGCCGCCTGAGCGACACGGCGGACGACAGCGCCCGAGCCCATCTCCCAGACAGCAGGATTAGGATCTGCCCGATGGCCGAGAAGGTACACAGGATCCACACACTTCCCTCCGACACACCGTGGGAGGGCGGGTTGCCGCCCGTGGGCTCCGAGGAGCACCCGCGGGTGATCCGCGCACTCGATCGCGTCCTCGCGATACAGCGACCCGTCGTCGTCGCACATATCCGCAGCATCCGCCTCCGGCATCCCGATGCCACGACCACCGAGATCGTGCGGATGCTGGAGCGCCGGTACCTCGCCGCCGTCACCACCGGCGGAGCCGCCGTCGGAGCGACCGCCGTCGTGCCCGGCATCGGAACCGGCGTCACTCTCGCCCTCTCCGGCGTCGAAACGGTGGGATTCCTGGAATCCACGACCCTCTTCGCGCAGTCGGTCGCCGAGGTCCACGGCATCGCCGTCGACGACCCCGACCGCGCCCGCGCGCTCGTCCTGACCCTCATGCTCGGCAAAGAGGGCGTCGACCTCGTGTCGCAGCTCGCGGGACAAGCGGCAGGCAAGGGCGTGACGCGTCCCGCGTACTGGGGCGAACTCGTCACGAAGACACTCCCCCGCGCCGCCGTCGGCCCTCTCGTCGACCGCCTGAAGACGAGCTTCATCCACCAGTTCGCGGTGCGCGGCGGCGCGTCCTGGGTGGGCAAGGCGCTGCCCTTCGGTGTGGGCGCCGTCATCGGCGGCGCGGGAAACCACATCCTCGGCCGCCGCGTCCTCACCGGCTCCCGGCGCGCGTTCGGCGTGCCCCCGGCCGCGCTACCCGGCGATCTCGAACCCCGACCCGGCGCGCAGCGGCTCGAACGCTCCGCCGTGACAGGCGTGCGACGGGCAGGCGGCGCCGTTGCAGGACTCCTCGGCACCTCCGGACGTACCGTGGGCGCTGCGGGCAACCGCATCGGCGGCTCCGTCGCCCAGGCGACCCGCCGCGTGCGACCCACACGCCAACGCCCGGAACTCACCACCGGCGCGACCGACGACACCGGCGCGCACGACGACACCGACGCCGCCCGCCCCAGCTGACACGCGCACCCCTGGCGTGCGCGACGAGCGCGCGGTACTGTGCCCTCGGATCCCGGCGGTGCGGGCAGGGGGTGGGCGATGGCGCGTTCTCAGGAACCACCCGACCTGCCGCGCGAGTTCCCCGGGCTCGAGCCCGACGACGACCTGCTGCCGGATCCCCTGCAACCGGGGCCGCAGGGTGAAGATCCGGGTCAGGTCGATCGACGCGAGCCCGCGCCGCGGCGCCCGGGCGGACCCGCGTTCGAGCTGCCCGGAATGCCGCGCACAGCATCCCTCGTCACCGATTCGGTCATCACGCGCCCCCTCAGCGAGCGGATGGCCTCCGCTCCCCCCGACGCGGCGATCGGCATCATCGTCGAACTGCGCACCGACAGCGGCCTGGAGCCGGCCCACGCTCTCGCGCAGCTGACGACGATGCTCACGATGATCGCCCCCCGCGCCCCCGTGTGGAACACCCGCGCCTACCTGATGTCGGCCCTCACCGCCGACGAGATCCGCCGCCTGGCCGAGGTCGACTCCCGCGGCGCCGCACGGAGCGGTTCGTCGCGGCACGATCAGCGCAGTGCGCCGCGCCGCTTCATCCACCGCATCTGGCCCAACTTCGAGGTGCGCGCAGCCGTCCACCGCACCGTGATGACCACCAAAGCCGAGGCGGCGATCCGCGCGTTCGACGCCACCGGCGAGGGCATCGTCTGGGCCGTGCTCGACACCGGGGTCGATGCGAAGCATCCGCACTTCGCCGCCCATGACACCTTCGACCTGCCCGGCAACCTCGCCCACCGCAGCTTCGTCCCCGGTTCGAGCGACGCCGATGCCCTCACGGATGTCAACGGACACGGCACCCACGTCACGGGGATCATCGCGGGAGGCCGTACCGCGACCGCGAAGAGACCGATCGTCGCGGCGACCTGGTACCGCACGGCGGGCGGAGGGGCCGGCGTCGAACGCGTCTCGCTGGATCGGATCAGCGGCATGGCACCGCGCACGAAGATCCTCTCGTGCAAGGTCCTGCGCGACGATCGCACGGGCGACGTCGCGGCGTTGCTCGCCGCGCTCGAACACATCCAGGATCTGAACAACGGCGGCCGCGAGCTCAACGTCCACGGCGTCAACCTCTCGCTCGGCTACCCGTTCGATCCGTCCTGGTTCGCCACCGGGCTCTCGCCGGTGTGCCGAGAGGTGGATCGACTCGTCGCCTCGGGCGTGTGCGTCGTCGTCGCGGCCGGCAATACGGGGTACGGCGCGGCCCGCGACACCGCGGGGAGAGAGATGCGGCTCGGGTTCGGCATGACGATCAACGATCCCGGCAACGCCGCGCGCGGGATCACCGTCGGCTCGACCTCGGTCAATCCGTACTCGTCCGGGGTGTCGTACTTCTCCTCGAAGGGTCCCACGGGAGACGGCAGGCTCAAGCCCGATCTTGTCGCCCCCGGCGAGCGCGTGGTCAGCGCGGGCGCCGGCTACCTGTTGGAGAAGGCCCGCGCCCACGTGGCCGACGCGGCATACGTCGAGGATTCCGGCACGTCGATGTCGGCCCCGCATGTATCAGGAGTGGCCGCCGGCTTCCTCTCGGTGCACAGGGAGTTCATCGGCAAACCCGACGAACTCAAGCGCATCCTGATGGACACGGCGAGCGACCTCGGTCGCGAACGCGCGTTCCAGGGCCGCGGCCTCGTCGATGCGATGCGGGCCATCCAATCCGTCTGAGAGCGAGCACACCATGAAGCTTCCCTACGCCGAGGTCGCGTTCGACAAGAAGGGCCGCGAAATCGACGGCGCCGACCGCGAACGCCTGGACGAGCTGCTCGCCCACACACACCCGACCGACCTGATCGTGATCTCGCACGGCTGGAACAACACCCACGGTCAAGCGCGCGCCCTGTACGAGCGATTCATCGACTCCCTGGTCGCCGTACGCCCCCAGGTCGACGGCGCCGCCACGCGCCGATTCGTCGTCGTCGGGATGCTGTGGCCATCGATCCTGTGGGCTCCGGCCGAATCCGACGGCGCGGGCGCCGGAGTGGGAGGTGAGGAGGAAGCGCTGATCGCCGACATCCGGGCCCGCGTCGACGACGAGGATGCCGCGGCCGAGCTGATCGCGCTCGTGCCGCAGCTCGAGACGTCGGGCGATGCGCAGAAGCGCTTTGTGGATGTCCTGCGTGCGACGCTTCCGGATTCCTCGGAGGGCGAGGACGCGGCCGGGTTCGAAGCCCTGCGCACGGCCGATGCCGCCGACGTCCTCGACGCGGCACGCGCGCTGGAGGAGGAACAGGCCGCACCGGCAGCGGTGGGCGGAGCCGCCGTGATCGATCCCGCGGGGCTGTCGCCCCTCGATTCGGGCGGCCCCGGCGGGGGCGCGGGACTGTTCGACAGCATCCTGCGCGCGGGACGCGGCCTGGTGAACGTCACGACCTATTACACGATGAAGGAGCGGGCCGGCGTCGTCGGCGCACGGGGATTCGCTCCCCTGCTCGGTCACCTCCACGAGGAGGCGCCCGCCGCCCGCATTCACCTGGTGGGGCACTCCTTCGGCGGTCGTGCCGTCACCGCGGCTGCTCTCGCGAGCACGGCTCCGGTGGCATCGCTGTCTCTGCTGCAGGCCGCATACAGCCACTTCGGCATGGCGCGCGCCTACGACGACACGGGCGCGGACGGCGCGTTCGCCGGTGTGCCCGAGAAGGTCCGCGGTCCCGTGATCATCACCCACACCGTCAACGACAAGGCCGTCGGGCTCGCCTACCCGGTCGCCTCCCGGCTGGCGCGCCAGATCGGGGTCGGGCTCGGCGACGCCGCGGATCCCTACGGCGGAATCGGTCGCAACGGCGCGCTGAAGACGCCCGGCGCCACGACCGCGGACCTCGGCGACGTGGGCGCAACCTATGCTCTCGCCGCGGGACGGGTGACCTCGCTCCGCGCCGATCGGTACATCGGAGACCACTCCGACGTCACCGGCCGCGAGGTGGCATACGCCGTCCTGTGCGCGGTCATGAGCGCATCTGCGCCGTGAAGTCAACCCGTCCGGCGCATCTCGACACTGCCGGGGGTCGAGAATACGCTCGCCCTATGGACAGCACGATTTCGTGCCTGGCGGCGTGGATGCCGCGGCAGCGATGGTATGCCGGCAAGGGCCGTGCTCCGCATCTCGCGATCATCGGCTCGTGGGACCTGCCCTCGCCCTCCCCCGGCGTCGTGGTGCGCACCTACCTCGTCGTCGATGAGTCCGCGCTGCCCGTCGTGCTGTACCAGGTGCCGGTCGTGGCGCGGGCGACCGCTGACGTCGAGGCCGATGCCGCGCACGTCATCGGCGATCCGGAACCGGGCACGACCCTGATCGACGGGCCGCACGATCCCGCGTACGCGAACGCGCTTCTCGCCCTCATCACCACCGGGACCGAGGCGGTCGGAAGCGGAGCCCGCGCCCAGGGCCTCCCCTCGGGCGCGGGCGCGCCGCTCACCGCGATGCGCTCCGCGGTGCTCGCGGGTGAGCAGTCCAACACCTCGATCGTGTACCGCCCGGCAGAAGAGGGCGCGGCGGCACCGATCATCTGCAAGGTGTTCCGTCAGCTGCACGGCGGACGCAACCCCGACATCGAGCTGCAGACCGCGCTCGCCGCGGCCGGCTCCGAGCATGTGCCCCCCGCGATCGGGTCGATCGAGGGGTCCTGGCCGGATCCGATGGGCCGAGGCGAGCAGGCGGGTTCTCTCGCGTTCGCGCAGGAGTTCCTGCCCGGCGTGGAGGATGCGTGGCGGGGCACCCTGCGCGCCGCGTCGTCCGGCGAGGACTTCACCGAGCGCGCGGAGCAGCTCGGTGTCGCGACCGCCGAGGTCCACCTGCTGCTGGCCGGCCTGTTCCCGCCACACGAGGCCTCGGAGCAGGACCGGGCGGCCGTTCGTGCCGTCTGGGACAGGCGGCTCGTGACGGCCGTCTCGGAAGTCCCCGGCATCGCCGCCCGACGTGCCGAGATCGAGGCCGTCTACGACCGTGCACTGCAGCATCCCTGGCCCGCCCTCCAGCGCGTGCACGGCGACTACCACCTGGGACAGGTCATCCTCGTCCCCGGGCACGGCTGGGTGCTGCTGGATTTCGAGGGCGAGCCGCTGCGACCGATGGCCGAGCGCACGCGTCCCGACCTCGCGCTGCGGGACGTGGCCGGGATGCTGCGCTCGTTCGACTACGTCGGCGGGTCGATACGTCTTGACCGGCCGGATCACTCCGTCGATGCGGTGACCGACTGGGTCGCCGCGGCGCGTGCCGCGTTCCTGCGCGGCTACGCGGGGGCGGCCGACGTGGACCTTGCGGACGTGGCGGACCTCCTGAACGCCTTGGAGCTCGACAAGGCCGTCTACGAGGTCATCTACGAGGCACGCAACCGACCGACGTGGACATCCATCCCGCGTTCCGCCATCGGACGCATCATCGATCGGCCCGGGTGAGTGTGCGGGCGTGCCATCGCTCCCAGTCGTCCATGAGGCCCTGGATCGCGGCGTGGAACTTCGCCGTCGCGGCCCCCGGCGCCGTCTCACCGAAGTAGTGCTGCACCCACGTACCCAGCCGTTCGATCGCCGCGGCGTCGCCGCGCACCCGCTCGACCTCGGCGACGATCCCGCCCGCGTCCGCGGCGTCCAGCCACTCGCACGCCGAGAGGTAGCCGTTCGTGTCGACGAGGGCCTCGGGATCGGCCGGGCGCGTGATCATCAGCGGCTTGCCCGCCGCCAGCCGGTCGTAGACCATCGCCGAGATGTCGACGACGGCGACGTCCGCGGCGGCCAGCTGCCAGCCGAGGTCGGGCCCGTCGTCGAAGACGTGCTCGGCCGTGGTGTCCGCCGCATTGGCCCGGCCGAGCGCCGCGATGATGCGTTGATTCGCGGCACCGTACGCGGGATCGATGATCCCGCTGCGGGGATGCGGTCGGTAGATCACGCGATGACGTCCGGTCGCCAGCAGCGCATCGACGAGCGCCTCGCCGTGGGTGAGGATGGAGCCGTAGTGCGCCGAGGGGCGGTCGCCCTCCCATGTCGGGGCGTAGAGCACGACGGTGCGCTCGTCGGGCGTGTACGGGAGCGCACCCGAGTAGTGATCGGCCTGGGGCCTGCCGATCTCGATCGCCCGCTTGTCGAGGTCGTAATCCCACAGCACGCGGTCGAGGCGCTCGCGGGCCGCCGCGCCCGCGATGAACGCCACGTCGTACGCCTTGTACTGGTTGGTCGTCATGTACATCTTGTCGGACTCGCCGTGGTTGATGAACACGTGCCACCGTCGGCCGTAGCGGAACATCTGGAAGTTGCGGGTGTTCTGGTTGACGTAGAGCACCACGCGGATGTCCTGCGTGTGCACGTAGCGCTCGAGATCACGCACCGTGGGCACGAAAGCCACCGGAAGTGCGCCGTCTGCGAGGAGGGCACGCGCGCCGGTGGCGGAACGGGCGAGCACGACCACCGGCCAGATGCGGGCCAACTCGGCCAGCGGCTTGTACCACTGGCGCATCTGGTACATGTTCACATCGCCGTCCGCGAAGTACACCGCGACGCGATAGTGCTCGGGCGCATGCGGAGGCAGCGCCGCCAGAGTCTTGCGGACGCTGCGCACGGACGCGCGGGTGGCGAGCGCCTTCACCAGCAGCGCCCTCGCCTTGCGCGCATCCGACACGATTCCCACCCGGCAAGCCTACCCAGGCTCACATCGCGCGCCCGTGACATGATCGACGGGTGCAGGTGGATGATCCCGGACGACGCGCGATCGCACGCCGGGACGCCCCCACCGTGGCGGCCGGCTCGGGCGTGTCGTTCATCATGCCCGTGCTCAACGAGCGTGCCTACCTCGAGCGCGCGGTGCGCACCGTCCTCGAACAGGTCGTCGACGGACCGACCGAGCTCGTACTCGCGCTGGGCCCTTCGAGCGATGGAACGACCGCACTGGCCGAACGCCTCGCCGCCGCGGATGACCGCATCCTCCTCGTGCACAACCCGGCCGCCGACATCCCGGTGGGTCTGAACGCCGCGATCCGTGCGAGCACGCTGCCGACGATCGTGCGCGTCGACGCGCATTCGGAGCTGGCCCCCGATTACACGCGACTCGCCCTCGCGACGCTCGCGCGCACGCGCGCCGCCAACGTCGGGGGCGTCATGCGCGCCGACGGCCGCTCACCCTTCCAGCGCGCCGTCGCCCGCGCCTACAACTCCCCCATCGGCCTCGGCGGCGGCGCGTACCACGGCGGCACCCGCGAGGGCGAGGCCGAATCGGCCTACCTCGGGGTCATGCGCCGCGCCGTCCTCGACGAGGTCGGTCTCTTCGACGAATCGATCCGCCGCGGCGAGGACTGGGAGCTCAACCTCCGCATCCGCAGCGCCGGATACCGCGTGTGGTTCGATCCCGGCCTCTCCGTCACCTACTGGCCCCGCGAGAGCTGGCCGCGGCTGGCCCGTCAGTTCTTCGCCACCGGCACGTGGCGCGGCGAACTCGTCCGCCGCTACGGACGACGCAATTCGCTCCGCTTCTTCGCGCCGCCGGCCCTCGTCCTCTCGGCGGGCACGGCAGCCGTGCTCGCCGTGCTGCAGGCGACCCGGATCGTGACGGGTGCGGCCTCGATGGCAGCATCCGTCCTCTACCTGCCCGTCGCCGCGTACACGGCACTCGTTGCGGGTGTCGCGGCCGGTCGCGGCGGAGGCCGCGGGTGGCGAGACAAGGTCTGGACGCTCGCCGTGCTGCCGACGATGCATCTCGCGTGGGGAGCCGGATTCGTGCGCGGGCTCGCGAGCGGGGCGCGCGACACCGTCGACACCTCGCGCCTGAGCGAGCGCAACACCCCCCTGCCGTAGCCCGCACGGCCGGCAGCGGATCAGTCTCGGCCGATGAATCCCTGATCGAGCAGACGCGCGACGACGCGCTCGGCTGCGCGGCCGTCCTCGCGTGCCGTGAACGCACGCTGCCACGCCGTGTAGCGGGCTCCGAACAGCCCGGGCAGATCGCTGTCGCCGAGCGCCGCCGCGAGCTCGTCCTGCGTGCGCACGACGGGCCCCGGCGCACGCTCGACGAGATCGAAGTAGAAGCCGCGGAGCTCGCCCCTATAGTGCTCGAGATCCGGCACGAGGAAGTACATCGGCTTGCCGGTGACCGCGAAGTCGAACATCACCGAGGAGTAGTCCGTGATGAGCGCGTCGGCGACCAGGAGCAATCGAGAGATGTCGGGATAACCCGTGACGTCGATCACACGAGGACCATCGACGTCGCGTCCCGGGATCAGCGTGCGGGAATGACCGCGCACGAGCACCACGGCATCCGCATCGCGGGCGAGGGTCGCCGGATCGACGAAGTCGACCATCAGCGCTCGATCGTCCCGCCAGGTCGGGGCGTAGAGCAGCACCCGTTCGTCCGCTCGGATGCCCAGCGCCCGTCGGATGTCCGCACCGTCGCCGGTGACGAGCACATCGTTGCGCGGATACCCCTCCACCCAGATGGGACGTGTCAGGAACGCGTAGGCCTTGCGCAGGATGTTCGCCGCATAGGGGTTCGCCGCCAGCAGCACGTCCCAGCGGCGTCCCTCGCGCACGACCGCGATCATGCGACGGGGATCGAAACCGGGCCGGTGCAGCGCCAGCCGCTTGAGCGGCGTGCCGTGCCATGTCTGCACCACCCGCTGCCCCGGCCGCCGCGAGAAACGGCGACGCAGCCAGTCGTTGACCACCAGCAGGCGCGCCTGACCCCGCGCACGCCACCACTCCGGGCTCGCCTCCACCACGGGTACGGCTCCCGGCGGCACCTCCACCGACAGGTCGACCACACTCCAGTAGCGCGTCACCTCAGGCGCGACGCGCGCGAGTTCACGGTCGATCGCGAGCGGATTGCAGCTCGCGCTGCGTCCGTAGAAGCTCTCGAAGAAGACCGCGTTCTCGAGCGGACCGGCTCCGGCCGCGTAACGGCGCTCGAGCGCATCCTGCCCCTCACCGGAGTCGTAGACAGGGTCCACCGGCGGGCCCACGGCCAGTCGGCCCGCCTCGCCGTCGAGCTGCGCCCGCAACGCCGTGCCCACGGTGAGCGGCACGGAGTCCGAAACCACCGCCTCGGCATCCCGACCGGCCCATCGCACACGCACCTCGTACGCTCCGGAGGGCAGCGGCAGCCGCGCGCCGCCCCACCTCGCCGCGGTGAGGGGTACGCGTGCCCGCCACGTGCGACCGCGTCCCGTCAGGGTCGCATCCACACGCGCGCGGGGGCCTTCGAGCCACAGAGCCTCGGGGCGCTCGCCCTCTCCCGTGATGGTGAGCTCGGGCGCATCCGCGCACCTCAGCTGAGCCGTCGTCATGCCGTGGTCCCCTCCGCGCCCGCGTCCGCACGCCCGGCACCCATCGTGGCTGCGGGCAGACCCGCCCGTTCCACAATCGCACGGTACACCCGCCGCGTGCTGCCACCGTCGCGGAAGGCGTGCACGCGCAGGCTCAGAGCGCGCGACAGCGCGGATCGCCGCTCGTGTTCGGCGGGATCCCTCAGAAGCGTCGCCAGCTGCACCGTCGCCTCGGCCCATGTGCGCGCGAGGTCCGGCCCCGCCACATCCTCGTACCGCCCGTAGAACCCGCGACGCCGCGCGTACACCTCCGCATCGGGCGCGAAGTACAGCACGGGAAGCGCGACGAGCGCCGCGTCGAACGCCATCGAGGAGTAGTCCGTGATCAGCGCATCCAGGCCGGGCAGGGCCGGTGTCGCATCTCGGACCAGGTCGCTGCCGAAGGCACGCACGCGCGCAGAATCGCGCGGCGGGGTGTAGTCCCCCGCACCCAGCGGGTGCGAGCGCACGAGCAGCACCGCGTCGCACGCGTCGAGCACCGCGAGAAGCGCATCCCACTCCTGCCCCGTCGGCACCGCGGGGTCCGGATCTCCGTCGCGCCACGTCGGCGCGTAGAGCACGACGCGCGACCCGGGCGTGGGCAGCGGCCCGACAGCATCCACGATCCTCGCGCGCGCACGATCTGCGCTCGGCTCCACCCCGCCCGCCGTGAGGACGTCGGTGCGGGGCTCGCCCGTCACGGGCACACGCTCGTCGGGCAGGCCGAAGGCCGACTCGAGCCGCCCCCGGACCAGGTGCGACGCCGCCGGCAGCAGATCGATGCGCCGCGTCGCCCTCGTGTACATCAGCCGAAGCAGCGCGCGCACGACGCGCGAGCGCGGCAGGATGCTGCTGCGCAGCGTCTCGGGAGAGTCCAGACCGATGCGCTTGAGGGGGATGCCGTGCCACAGCTGCACGGTGAAGGCACCCGCAACGGCGTACCTGTTGGCGTCGCCGAAGCCGTGCGTGACGACGACGACCCGCGCGCGCGCGGTGCGCCAGAACCCGCGAAGGGAGCTCTTGCGCGCGAAGGCGATGCCGAGTGCGCGCGCATCGGCGTCGTCGCGCGGCGATCCCGTCAGCCAGAGGGCCGGGCGGCCGTCGGCCGTGACCTGCCTCCAGAGCGCGAGCGCTCCGTCGGTCACCCCTGCACCGCAGCCGAACACCCACTGGTCGCGCGAGCGCGGAATCACCCGCACGGCCAGAGCGCCGAGGACGTAGGCGGGGATCCGCAGCAGCTGAGCCGCGTTGCCCGCGCCGAACGAGAACGACGCCACGATCATGCCTCCCCGCACGAGCCTAGCGGTGGCACACCCTGCGTCAGACATGCGGATGCCCCCGGGCTGGAGGTCCCGGGGGCATCCGACGTTCGTCGCGGGCCTACTGCAGCGACCCCAGGGTGACCGTGGTCTCGAGGGTCTCGCCGTCACGCACGTAGGTCACGGTCGCCTCGCTGCCCGCGGCGGCCGCACGCACCTGCGCCGTGAGATCGACCGAGTCGGTGATCGGAACCCCGTTGAACGCGGTCACGATGTCGTCCGCGGCGAGTCCACCGTCCTCGGCCGCGCCGCCGGGCGTGACCGAGTCGATGTACGCGCCCGAGATCGTCGCTCCCTCCACCGCACTCGCGGCGAGAACGGTGGCACCCAGCAGGCCGTGAGTCGCTTCACCGTCGGCGATGATCTCGTCGGTGATGCGCTCCACGACATTCGAGGGGATCGAGAATCCCACGCCGATCGACCCCGACTCGCTCGACGAGCCGGCCGTCGCGATCGCGACGTTGATGCCGATCAGACGCCCCTCGCCGTCGACGAGCGCGCCGCCCGAGTTGCCGGGGTTGATCGCGGCGTCCGTCTGGATGACGGCGATCTTGATCGTCTCGCTCGCCATGGACTGCTGCTCCTGACCGGGGATGTCGAACTGGAACGGACCCTGGTCCTGCTCCTGGTCCTCCTCACCATCCCCCTCATCGTCGCCGCCGGACTCCGGAGCCGCCGACGAGGCGATCTCGATGCTGCGGTTCAGGGCGCTGATGATGCCCGTCGTGACGGTGTTCGCAAGCCCGAGGGGCGCTCCGATCGCTACGCTCTGATCGCCCACGTTGAGCTCGGACGAGTCCGCGAACTCGATCGGCGTGAGCCCCTCGGCATCGACGAGCCGGATGACCGCGAGGTCGTACGTGGGATCCGTGCCGACGATCTCGGCGTCGTAGATGCGACCGTCTGAGGTCGTCACCCGGATCTCGGAGGTGCCCGTTCCGCCATCGAGCGTGACGACATGGGTGTTGGTGACGACGTAGCCGTCCTCGCTGAGGACGACACCCGAGCCGCTGCCTCCCGAGCCTCCGGCCGAGACCTCGATGGTCACGACGCTCGGCAGGACCTTGGCGGCGATCGCGGTGGTGGCCGTCACGCTCTCCGGATTGTTCACGGTGACCGTGCCACCGCCGGCCACGACGGTGGTCGCGGGCTGGCCCCACAGCTGGGTGCCGGCGTACGCCGTACCGAGGCCGGCCGCGCCGCCGACCAGGGCGGCCGCGACGATCAGACCGGTCACCTTGCCCGCGGCCGACTTCTTCTTGGCGGGTCGTTCGGCCGTGGCGGTGCTCGAGCCGAAGGTCGGGCCACCGGCGGACGCGCCGCCCAGCGGAAGCGTGGGCTGGGTGGCGTGCGCTCCGTAAGGGGATGCCGCCGGACCGAACGAGGCCCCGTGTGAGGGGGCGCCGGCGCCCGGGTGGTAGCCCGCGGGATACGCGGGCATCGGCGGCCGCGGCGGCACCGGCGCAGCCTGCGCCGGGATCTCCGTCTGCGGATGCGGGTGGGGGGCGGCGGTGCCCTGCGGCTGCTCGCCGTCGTGGTCGGGGCGGACGCCCTGCGTGTCACTCATCGGTGCTCCTTCGTCCAAAGCCCTTTCACCATCCTCCCGGATCCTGTGTGTTGCTTATGACGACACCCCATTTCGGCTATGCGATGACGTTGCCCTAGCCTTGAGCGGCCCGGCCTCCGAAGCGGGCGGAAGGTGCCACACATGAGTGAGATCACAGGCGCCTGGCGTCGGACGGCGGCGGGCGCGGGACTTCTCCGGCCCGACGGGTCGGTCGCGACGACGATCTTCGCCGAGATGAGCGGCCTCGCCACGAGCACCGGCGCCCTCAATCTCGGGCAGGGCTTTCCCGACGAGGACGGGCCCGCCGAGGTGCTCGAGGCTGCGCGCTCGGCCATCGCGGGCGGAGCGAACCAGTATCCGCCGGGCCGCGGCATCCCGGATCTCCTGCAGGCGATCGCCGAGCACCAGGAGCGCTTCTACTGCGTGACCCTCGACCCCGAGCGGGAGGTGCTCGTCACCGCCGGTGCCACCGAAGCGCTCGCCTCGACACTGCTCGCCCTCATCGACTCGCCGGAGGACGAGGTCGTCGTCTTCGAGCCCTTCTACGACTCGTACGCCGCGTGTGTCGCCCTCGCCGGGGCGCGATTAGTGACGGTCCCCCTGCGCTGGCCCGATTTCCAGCCCGATCTCGACGCGCTCGAGGCCGTCGTGAGCGATCGCACGCGAATCATCCTCGTGAACGATCCGCACAACCCCACCGGTGCGGTCTTCAGCTCGGAGGTGCGCGAGCGCATCGTGGCCCTTGCCGATCGTCACGATGCCGTGATCGTCACCGACGAGGTCTACGAGCACCTCACCTTCGGTGAGCCGCACGTTCCGATCGCGACGATTCCCGGAGCGGCGGAGCGCACGCTGACGATCTCATCGGCGGGCAAGACGTTCCGCACGACGGGGTGGAAGATCGGCTGGCTGAGCGGCCCGGAAGAGCTCGTGACCGCCGTCATGACCGTCAAGCAGTACCTCACGTATGTCAACGGCTCGCCCTTCCAGCCTGCGATCGCCGTCGGGCTGCGACTGCCCGATGAGTTCTTCGCGCACATCGCGCGCGATCTCGAGCACGGCCGCGACATGCTCGGCGCCGGCCTTCGCGCCGCGGGGTTCGATGTGTCCGTGCCGCGTGGGTCCTACTTCACCGTCGCCGACGCCGGTCCGCTCGGCGCGACCGACGCCGATGAGTTCTGCCGCGAGCTGCCCCGGCGCGCAGGGGTCGTGGGGATCCCCGTGACCGCGTTCGTCACCCCCGAGCACCGCGCAGACTATGCCACGCTGGTGCGTTTCGCCGCCTGCAAGCGCGTCGACGTGATCGAGCAGGCCGCCTCGCGTCTGGCCTGCATGGCCCCCTGAGCGTCGGCGCAGGCGCCTCGCTCCGCGAACGGGGTCAGGCGGGCGCGACGCGGAATCGGCGCAGCGCGAGCGCGGGGTTCACACGGCGCACCCGTTCGATCGCTGCGCGTTCGAGGAACGCGACCGCGACGTCCGTGCCCGTACCCACGCACGCCATCTCGACGCCCTGCGGATCGATCACGCCGCTGTGCCCGATCCCGAGCGGCGGCGGATGGTCGGCGGCCGCGACGTAGAGGGTGTTCTCGATCGCTCGCGCCTGCAGGAGGGTGCGCCAGTGGTGCTCCTTCAGGGGGCCGCGCACCCACTCCGCCGGCACCAGCACGACATCCGCGCCGGCGTCGGCGAGTGTGCGGGTGACCTCGGGAAACCGCAGGTCGTAGCAGGTTTGCAGCGCAAAGCGCAGTCCGTGCCACACGAAGGTCTCGGGCGTCGCGATCTCGCCCGGTTCGATCCAGTCCGACTCGCGCTGCCCGAAGGCGTCGTAGAGGTGGAGTTTGCGGTACGTCGCCAGCAGGCCCTCGTCGCCCGACACCGCCACGACGGTGTTGCGCACGCGCCGTTCATCGGCGGCGCGCTCCAGGAACCCCGCGACGATGCAGACGCGGTGGCGGGCGGCGAGGGCGGTCAGCGCCGTCACGAAGGGGCCGTCGAGATCCTCGGCGTGGGTCGCGAGAGAGGCATCGAAGGGGTCGACGAAGTAGCTCGAGTATTCGGGCAGGAGCACAAGATCAGCGCCGCGCGCGACCGCCCGTTCGACGAGGTCCGCGATCACCTCCAGGTTCACGGCGGGAGCGGCGCTGGGTGCGAACTGGGCGACGGCCACGCCGACGGTGGTGGTGGCGACCGTGGTGGGGGCGGCATCCGTCATCGCTCGTCCTTTCCCTCGGGGCGCAGGCGCCACACCAGCGGTAGGAGGACCCACAGCGCGACGATCACGACGCCGAGGGCCACGGCCGATACTGTCGCCGCCAGGTGGCTCACGACGACGTCGAAGATGAACGCGACGACGCCGACGACCAGCACCGACACCGTCGCCAGGGCGGTCAGCAGGGCCGCGTGGCCGTAGGCGACGATGCGTCGCTTCTCGCGGCGGCGGAACAGGATGCGATGCAAGGCGACGGGGGCGAGGGCGATGATCGCGCTGAGCGCCGAGGCGACGACGAGGAAGAGGTAGAACCCGCGCTGCCCGTCCGACAGATCGCCGAAGGCCGGCTGAAAGGCGAGGGCGAGGAGAAAACCGGTGAGGATCTGGGTGCCCGTCTGCAGGACGCGCAGCTCCTGGAGCACCTCGATCCAGTTGCGGTCGTAGCGCTCGGTGGCGCTCTCGTCCCGCCCGTCACGTACGTCATCGACGCGGGAGGAATCCCCGTGCCGCGAGGATCTCCCCGACGTGGAGCCCTTCTCGATATCGACCATTCCCCCATCCTCGCGGCCCCGTCCGCGCGCGGGCAACCCGTCGCGACCGTGTTGCGCCGTGCGTCGCCCCGGGTTGGCACGGCTGCGCTTCCCCGTGTCAGGATGGCCGGGTCGGAAGGAGGGGTTGCGTGAGCCATACCGCCCCCGCAGCCACCCTCGAGAACTCCGTCGTGCTTGACGGGGACGTGGTGCGGATCCTCGACCGCCGCGTCTTCCCGGCCCGCATCGAGTGGGTCACCGCGCGCACGGCCCACGAGGTCGCCGCCGCGATCCGCGGCATGGTCACGCAGAGCTCCGGGCCGCTGTACGCCGCGTGCGCCGGCATGCAGCTCGCCGCGCTGCAGGCACGTTCGCTGCCCGTGGACGCCGCCCGACGCGCCCTCACCGAGGCGGCCGGCGAGATCGCCGCCGCGCGCCCCACCAACGCGCACCCGCGCGATGCCGTCGCGCGCGTGATCGCCGGCATCGCCGACGCCACCACGACCGCAGAGCTCGTCGCGTGCGCGATCGATACCGCGCGAGACATCGACCTGGAGTACCGCGATGCGGGTCTGCGACTGGGGCGCGTCACGATCGAGCTGCTGCCCGCGAACGCTCGAGTACTGACGCACTGCTGGATGGACGCCTATCTCTTCGGGGTGGTCGCCGCCGCGCGTGAGGCCGATATCCGCCTCGACTGGGCGGCGACCGAGACCCGGCCGTATCTCCAGGGCGCGCGCCTGACCGCGCACTCCCTCCGAGAGTTGGATCAGCGGGTGACGCTCATCACCGACGGAATGGCCGCCGCGGCACTCGCATCGCCATCGGGGACGGGCACGGGACCGATCGACGCCGTCCTCACGGCGGCGGATCGGGTCTCACTCGACGGCGACGTCGTGAACAAGGTGGGCACCCTGGGAATCGCCGCGGCCGCCGCCGCATTCGGGGTGCCCTACTACGCCCTCGTGGAGGCTCCCGATCCCGCCGCCCCCACGGGCGCCGACATCGTCATCGAGGATCGGGATCCGCGTGAAGTGCTCGAGGTTCTCGGTGCGCGCACGGCGAGCCCCCTCGTCACCGATGCCTGGTACCCGGCGTTCGACCTCACGCCCGCGCGTCTGGTCACCCGCGTGGTCACCAAGCGCGGCGCGTTCGAACCGGCCGCCGTCGCAGCGCACTTCGCGACCGCGCCCGATCTTTACGCCCAGCCCCTCACCGCGCGTGGTCGGCGGGTCGCAGCATCCCCCCTCCAAGGAGCAGTTCCCGCATGAGCGAATCCGTCACCGCGAGCGCCGATGTCGTCGTCCTCGATCTCGAAGGCACCACCAGCGCCGCGGGGTTCATCCTCGGCGATCTCTACGATTATGCGCGGCCGCGACTCGAGGGGGTGCTTCGGCGGGCGGCACACGACGAGGGCGTGGCGCGCGCGCGGCGCGAGGCGATCGCCGAAACCGGCCTGCCGGATGATGCCGCCGACGCGCAGGTGGCCGACGCGCTGCGGGCTCTGATGGCGACCGATGTGAAGTCCACCCCGCTGAAGACGCTGCAGGGGATCATCTGGGCCGAGGGATTCGCGGCGGGTGAGATCTCGTCGCACTTCTTCGACGACGTTCCTCCCCGGCTGACCGGCTGGCACGCCGCCGGTGTGCGCCTCGTCGTGTACTCCTCGGGCTCCGTCGCCTCGCAAAAACCGTGGTTCCGTCACGCACCGCAGGGAGATCTGTCCTCGCTCGTCGAGGACTGGTTCGACACGGTCAACGCCGGTCCCAAGAAGGAGACCGGGTCGTACGAACGCATCGCCGCACACCTCGCCGTCGCCCCGGAGCGCGTGCTCTTCCTCACCGATCATCCCGACGAGGTCGCAGCGGCGCGCGCCGCCGGGTGGCAGGTGATCGCCCTGGACCGCCCCGGCGAGCCCTGGGAGGGTGCACAGGTCGCCGCGCCGGCGGTGACGTCGTTCGCGCAGATCGACGTGCGCCCGTGACCGGCATCGACGCCCTCGCCCTGAAGGCCGCGGGCGGCGCCCTCGCGGCCGAAGCGGCCCGTTTCTCGGGGTACGGCTGGATGCGCGGGACATCGGGCAACCTCTCGATCGTGATGCAGCGCGAACCTCTCGTGCTCGCCGTGACGGCGTCAGGACTCGACAAATCGGAGCTCACGGACGCCGACGTCGTCCTCATCGACGCCGCGGGTCGCGCCGCGTCGGCCGATGACCCCCGTGCGCCTTCCGCCGAGGCGGGGCTGCACGCGCACATCGCCGCGCGCACCGGGGCCGGCGCGATCTTCCATGTGCACGCTCTCGACGCTGTCGTGGCCGGGCACCGGTGGCCGGAGGGCGTCGAGCTGCGCGACCTCGAGATGCTCAAGGGCATCGGACACGCCGCCCATGGCGAGAGCATCCTCATCCCCGTCATCGCCAACGACCAGGACATGGTGATCGAGTCGGAGCGCTTCGACTCGGTCTATGCGCCCCCCACGCCCCAGACGGCCGAGGTGCCGGCCCTCATCGTCGCCGGTCACGGCATGTACGCGTGGGGCGCCGACGTCGCCGCCGCGCGCCGCCACCTCGAGATCGCCGAGTGGATGCTGCGCTTCACCGTCGCGACGCGCTGAGACGCTCGGCACCTCGTCCGCCGACGCAGATCAGCCGAGGACGATGTCGCCGGTGCGCCGCACGAGGTCCGCGATGTCGACCTCCCCGTGCCGCTGCGTGGCGAGGGCGCGCGCGGCGCGCAGGACCAGGCGTGCCGCGATCTCGCGGACGTCGGGCTCGAGGGTCTGGATGTCGGCGACCTTCGAGAATCCGACGATGCGCCGGATGGCCTTCGCGGCGGCGTAGACCGCGGCATCCGAGCGCACGCGCCGCAGCGTGTCCGCCAGGACGTCGTCGCGATAGACGCGCGCGTCCACGCGGTCTGGCCAACGGCGCATGAACTCGAGCTCGAACGACTCCACGAGTTCGACAGGCAGTCCGAGCAGCCGCTCGGCATCGCCAGTGCGCCCGAGCACCCGCGCGCGCGCTGAGGCGATCACGAGGTTCGCCCAGACGGCACCGAGGTCGAATCCCGTCGGGGCGAAGGTGCCGAACTCCTGGTCGAAGGCGCGCACCGAACCGTGCTCCCCGTCCGCGCCGTCCGCACGCACGAAGACGGAGCCCGTGTGCAGATCGCCGTGCACGAGGCTCTGCGCGTCCTCCTGGAAGCGGACCTTGGCGAGCCCGATCTCGCGCACGAGCGCTCGATCTGCGCGCAGCTCGGCGACGTCGCGATCATTGCCGGGAAGCCAGCCGTTGTGTTCGTGATCGACGTAGGGCTCGCTGAAGACGAGGTCCTCGGTGATCTCGGACAACTCCGGGTTGGTGGCCTCGGCGATCGCCCGGCGGCGGTCGGGCCCCGGCATCCCGAACACGCTCGTCGCGAATCCCGTCGCCCCCACGTAGCGGCCCAGCTGCGCCGCGGCGTAGGGGTGCAGCCGCCCTTCGTTCAGCTCATACCGCCACACCGCGTGGTCGCTCAGGTCTTCGATGCCGATCGTGAACGTCTGCTCATCGAAGCCGTACAGGGCTGGCACGTGCGCGCCATCGACGCTCTGGTGAGCCCCGAGCACGACGGCCTCCCGCTTCGTGCGCGATCGCGTCAGCGGCCAGCTCGTGTCGACGCGGACGTGCGGCAGCGACTGCTTGAGCACAACGCCCGCTCCGTGGGCGTCGGTGACGACGAACACCAGGTTGAGGTTGCCGTCGCCCACCTCGCGCACGTCGGTGATCGCCGCGGGGTCGAGCGGTCCGGCGAGCCCACGGTGCGTGGCGAGATACCCGGGAACGCTCTCGACGGAGAGCTGACGGATGCTGTCGTCCCGCGTGGGTGCGGAGGTCGAAGGTGTCGTCACGTCGTGCTCCCGGCGATGATCGTGGTGGTGCGGCGGCGGAAGGTGAAGCTGAACAGCAGGGCGACCAGCAGCACGACGCCCTTGCCGAAGTCCTGGATGTAGTAAGGCAGTCCCATCATCGAGAATCCCGTCACCATGACGGCGATCAACACCGCGCCGAGTGCCGTGCCCCACGCGTTGGGGCGTCCGATGCCGAGCACCGAAACGCCGACGAGGGCCACGGCGACGGCATCCAGGAGCAGCGAGTTGCCGGCCGAGACATCTCCCTGACCGATTCGCGCGGCCAGCAGCAGACCCGCGATCGACGCGAGGATGCCGCAGCCGATGTAGGCGGCCGCGCGATATGCCCGCACGGGAATACCCGCGAGACGCGCGGCCTCGGGGTTCGAGCCGACCGCGGAGAGAGCCCGCCCCCAGCGGGTGCGGTCCAGAACGAACCACAGCAGCGCCGTCAGAACGAGGAAGAGGATGACGGGCACGGAGACCGGACCGATCGCGCCGCGGTCGAACCAGAGGAAGTCCGGGGTGAACCGCCCCGGCGCGGTCGAACCGTCCGACAGCGTCATCTGCGACGAGATCGACTTGCCGTCGACGATGATGAGCTTGAGCCCGACCACGGCGAACATCATCGCGAGCGTCGCCAGCAGGTCGGGAATGCGGGCGAAGACGATGAGCACGGCGTTCAGAGCGCCGATCACGGCGCCCGAGAGCAGCACGACGATGACGGCGACGCCGCCCACCTGGCCCGCGATGACGAGGGTCCAGGCGGCGATCGACACCGCGAACCCGGCGTTCGCACCCACCGAGAGGTCGAGCCCGCCGACCGTCATCGCGAGTGTGACCCCGAGGCCTGCGATACCGATCGGAGCGATGTATTTCAGCATCCCGAACACATTGTCGACGGTGCGGAAGTTCGGTTCGGTGATCGCGAAGAACGCGATGAGACCGACCGTGACCGCGACGAATCCCCATTTCGCGACGCCGTCGAGCACACGCTCCCCCACCGGGCGCGCAGGCCGACCCGTCACGGACGCCGAAGCGAGGGTGGACATCATACGGACTCCTCCGGGTGGTGCGGATCATCGAGCAGGGCCGCGACGATCGTGGCACGATCGCGCTCCCCGGCGGCGACATCGAGGGTGACGCGTCCGCTCACGAGCACGACGAGACGGTCGGCGACCTCGAGCACCTCGTCCACATCGGAGGTGAGCACGACGACGGCCTTGCCCTCGGAGGCACGCGCTCGCACGGCCGTCCCGATCGTGCGCCTGGCGCCGATGTCGACGCCACGGAAGGGCTCGTCGAGCACGGCGACCTGCGGATCGGTCGCGAGCCAGCGTCCGACAATCACCTTCTGCTGGTTTCCCCCGGACAGATCGTCGACGCGCTCGGCCACCGACGTCGTCACGACGCCGAAGTCCGCCACGACGGCGGCGGCGCGTCGACGCTCCTCCGCGCCGCGCAGGACGCCCCACGCCGTGGCGACACGACGCAGCTCGGGCAGGCCCACGGTGTGCGCGATCGACCAGCCGGGCTGGATGCCCTGTCGCTGGCGATCCTCGGGAACGAGCACGATGCCGGCAGCCTGGGCGGCCGCGGGGGTGCGCGGCGCGTAGGGTCGCCCCTCGCGCTCGAGCGTCGCCGTTCCCGCCTCGCGGACACCGCAGAGTATCTCCGCCAGTTCGGTCTTGCCGGCGCCGAGGAGGCCCAGCACTCCGGTCACCTGGCCCGCGTGCACGGTCAGATCCAGAGGGGCGGCGCCGGGGAGCAGCACGGCGCCGCGGACGCTCAGCACCGACTCCCCCGGCGGGAGCGGCGCGACGACGTGCTGCTGGAGTTCTGTGGGAACCCCCAGCATCGCCTCGAGCGCCGCGTGCCAATCGAAGGGCCGCGCAACGTCCAGCGCGGGGCTGCCGTCCCGCAGCACGACGATGCGGTCGGCCAGACGCTCGATCTCGCCGAACCGATGACTGACGAAGAGGATGGCCAGCCCCTCGGCCCGCAGCGCGCGGAGCACGTCGAACAGGCGGTCGGCCTCGGCCGCGGTCAGGGCCGAGGTCGGCTCGTCGAGGATGAGCAGGCGGGGCCGACCGCGCAACGCCCGGGCGAGCACGAGCAGCTGCGCGTCGGAGGTGCCGAGCCGTCCGGCATCGGCCCGGAGGACCTCGTCGCTCCAGGACAGCCCCAGGCGAGACAGCGCGGTGCGCGCCGCGGCCTCCGTGTCCGATCGCCGGAGGACAGGTCGGCCGCTCACGGCGAGATCGGTCAGGACGGCGTTGTCCGCGACGGACAGTCCCGGCACGATGCCGTCCGAGATCTTCTGGTGCACCGTCTCGATACCCGCGCGACGGGCGACGGTCGGCGAGGAGATGCGCGCGGGCACGCCGCCGACCTCGATGTCGCCGGTGTAGTGGGCGTTCGCCCCCGACACGGTGCCGATCAACGTCGACTTGCCGGCACCGTTCGTCCCCAGGAGCGCCGTGATGGAGCCCGCGTGCAGATCGAGCGAGACATTCTCGAGCACGCGGTTCGTCCCGAAGCGCACGCCGACACCGCGCAGACGGACGACCGGCTGGTCGTCCGTCTGCGCGGTGTGATCGACGGCGGGGCTCACTGCGAGATGGCGGGCAGCCACTCCGCGACGACCACGTCATCGAGCAGGAGGGTGGGCTCCGCCTCGCGCAGCGCAGCGACGTTCTGGATGTCGTTCTCGAGCAGGAAGTCGCGCGTCACGGTCACGGCCGGGAACTGCACCTCGGTCTCATCGAGCTCCCCCGCGAGGGAGAGGGCGAGGGTGCGCACGACCGCCGCACCGATCGCCGCCGGGTCGGTGGCGCTCGTGGCCACCCATGGGCTGTCCTCGGCGATCATGACCTCGATGTCGGCGTTGGAGATGTCGATGCCGTACACCTTGACGGAGTCCTGCAGGTTGTTCTGGATCACCGCCTGCACGACGCCCTTCGCGATCTCGTCGTACGGGGCGAAGATCGCCTGCACCTCCGGGTTCTGCTTCAGCGCGGCATCCACGAGGGGGATGTTGTCGGTCGCCGTGGACTCGGTGACCTCACCGGTGAAGAACAACTCGTTCAGCTCGTACTCCGTCACGAACTCGTCCCAGACGGCCTTGCGGCGATCCAGCGGAGCAAAGCCCTCGGCGCTGACGAGGCCGACATTCGCACCCTCCCCGACGTCGTCGATCAGCTGGTCGAGCACACCCTGCGCCATCGACGCATCGGACTGCGACGTGACGAGCACACCCTCGGTGTCTTCGAGGGCGAGGTCGTAGACGATGACCGGGATGCCGGCGTCCACCGCCTCATGCACGAGGTGCTCGATCGTGTCCGTCTGGCCGTGGTCGACGATGATCGCGTCGGGAGCCGAGGCGATCGCCTGCTCGAGGTCGGAGGCGTGCTTGGCGTTGTCGTTGCGTGCGTCGTAGACGGTGAGGTCGATGTTCGCCGCCGACGCCTGCGCCTGCGCACCGGCTGTCCACGCGGTGAAGTAGTCACCCGCGCCGGACTGCTGCACGAGGGCGACCTCTACGGGCTCACCGTCGAAGGGTGCGGGCAGGTCTGCGGCGGGAACAGCGGGTGCGTCGGCGTCGTCGTTCGGCGCCGACTGCTGGGCGCATCCGGTGAGGGCCAGCAGGGCGACGGCGCCTGTGGCGGCGAGGGCGAGCCAGCTCTGGCGCGCGGGACGAGAAGACATGGTGATCCTTCGGGTAGCTGTGTCGGCGACGGTGCGGAGCCGAGCCCGGTCGAGTCAACCAGCATGCCCCGCGTCACAGCCAAACGGGCGTTGCGCCGTGTTACGAGTTCAGGACATCTGTTACGGGGTGCCGTGCGCAGGCCATCGGCGCGCGCCAGAATCGGTGGTGTAACCCGTCCTGTAAGGAGACCCCCGTGACGCTGCTGACGGTCTGGAAAGACACCGATCCGACGACACCCGTGCTCGAGACCACCGATGAGCACGAGATCCGCGCTGCCCTGGCCGGGCTCGGCGCGCGCTTCTCCCGGTGGGAGGTGAAGGGCTTCGCCGAAGACGCCGCCCTGGATGACGTGCTCGCGCTCTACGCGGACGAGGTCGAGCAGGTCAAGCGGAGCGAGGGCTACACACTCGTCGACATCGTCGGTCTCAGCCCCGCGCAGGCGAACTACGACGACGTCAAGGGCCCCTCGCGGGAGAAGTTCCTGTCCGAGCATGCGCACGACGACGATGAGGACCGCTTCTTCGCCAAGGGCGCCGGCGTCTTCTACCTGCACGTCGACGGCAAGGTGCACGCACTGTACTGCGAGGCGGGCGACCTCGTCTCAGTGCCTGCCAACACGACGCACTGGTTCGACATGGGCACAGCGCCCGAGTTCACGTCGATCCGCTTTTTCCACGATGACGACGGATGGGTGGGCCATTTCACCGGCAGCCCGATCGCGGAGTCGTTCGCGGGTTTCGACCAGCTCGCCATCCGACGCGCACAGCTCGCCGACGTCTGAGCAGAGACAAGAAAAGGCGCCCCGACCGGGGCGCCTTTTCTTGTCTCTGGTTGCGGGGACAGGATTTGAACCTGCGACCTCTGGGTTATGAGCCCAGCGAGCTACCGAACTGCTCCACCCCGCGGCACAAGAAGTTAGCCTAGCACGGCTTCGGGCGCGTGGCGAATCGGGTGCGACCTCGGCCTCACCGATGTTCGGGTTCGAGGCGGCCGACTCCGTATCGGCGGTCCGGCGGCACGTCGGCTGCCGCGCACAACGCCAGCCACACATCGCGCGGTGGCACGCCCTCGCGGATCGCCTGATCGGCGGTGCGACCGCCGATCTCGGCCAACTGGAGATCAGCGGTCAGCACCGCACCGTACGCATCACCGAACTCGTCGGCGACGGCGCGATCGAACTCGCTCCGACGCATGCCGGGTCAGCGCAGCGACAGCTCGGCGTCGACCGATGCCATCAGGTCGTCAGGCACCACATCGGGGAAGGTGTGGATCCCCTCGAGCACGGAGATGCGATCGCCGACCTCGCGCATGATCGTCGAGATGGGTACATCCAGCGCCTCGGCGACCGACGCGAGGATCTCGCTCGATGCTTCCTTCTGTCCGCGCTCCACCTCACTGAGGTACCCGAGCGCGACGCTTGCCTTGCCCGCAACCTGCCGGAGGGTCTGGCCCTTCTGCAGTCGGAAGTCTCGCAGAACGTCACCGATCTCTTGACGAACCAGGATCATGATGGCCCCCTCCTCACTGTCCTCGCGCATCTCTTCGGGTGTTCGAGAGTACAACACCGGATGGTGCCAATCTAACGGTCCCCGCTGTGGGATGGCTCGGAATCACCGAATGTAACGGAGGTGAAACACGCGGTATTCCGACCGGACATACCGGCGCGTCGTGCGTGCCCGCGGTGGGCGGCTCAGAGGGCGTCGAAGACCGCTCGGAGGGCCCTGCGCACCGTCTCGCGGCGGATGGCGATCCGGTCACCCTCCAGGAGGAGCGGGAGAGCCCGCGTGCCCACCGGAGTCGACACCCCGATGAAGACCGTGCCCACCGGCTGTCCGTCGGCGGGATCGGGCCCGGCGACTCCGGTCGTCGACACGCCGACCTCGGCGGGGCACCCTGCGATCGCCGCCGCCTCCCGCACCCCGCGTGCCATCTGTCGCGCGACCTCGGCGTGCACGGCCCCATGCTGAGCGAGAAGCCCCGCATCCACCCCCAGCAGGGACTGTTTGAGCGCCGTCGAGTACGCCACCACTCCCCCGCGCACGACGGCGGAGGCCCCGGGGAGCGCGATGAGCTCGGCACACAGCAGTCCGCCGGTGAGCGACTCGGCGCAGGCGATGCTCCACCCGAGTCGGCCGAGGCGATCGAGTACGCGCTCGGCATCGGGCCGTCTGTCGCGGGCGACCGTGCTCTCGAGCTCGTCCGGCAGATCGGGGTGGGCGCCGTCGCTCATGCGCGGCGCTCGCGACCCCGTCTCGCGCCGCGCACCTCCGTGACCACGTAGTCGATCCCGCTCGCCACCGTGAGGATCACCGCGGCCCACATCGTGACGATGTTCAGCCACACGACCCAGCCGCCCACGATCTCCGAGAGCGGGAGCAGGGCGAGCGAGAGCGCCACCGCCTGCGCGATCGTCTTGAGCTTGCCCATCCACGCCGCGGCGACCACGTGATCGCTCGCGACGACGAGTCGGTGGACGGTGATTCCGATCTCGCGCACGAGCACGAGGATCGTCACCCACCACGGCAGCTCGGCGAGGATGGACAGTCCGATGAACGCGAAGCCGGTCAGAACCTTGTCGGCGATCGGATCCAGCAGCTTGCCGAGGTCCGTGACGATCTTGTATCGCCGGGCGATGTAGCCATCGACTCCGTCTGTCGCGATGGCGACGATGAAGAGGATCGCCGCCGCCCAGCGCATCCCGCCGTCCGCGCCGCCATCGGCCAGCAGAAGCCAGAGGAACACGGGCGCGCAGAGGACGCGCGCGATCGTGATGGCATTGGGCAGCTGCCGGGGAACGGTCATCAGTCGCGTCCCGTCAGACCCCAGGCGTCTTCGTCGCCTTCGCTCTCGACCACCGGCATGCCGTCGAACTGGGCGTCGACCGCGTCGGCCCCGTAGGGATCACCGGATGCCGGCGACCCACCCTCGACCGCGACGTCCTCGCCGCGCAGCCGCGCGAGCACGGCGGGCAGCTGCTCGGCCGTGACCAGGACGTCGCGAGCTTTGGAACCCTCCGACGGCCCGACGATCTCGCGCGACTCGAGCAGGTCCATCAAGCGCCCCGCCTTGGCGAATCCGACCCGGAGTTTGCGCTGAAGCATCGATGTCGACCCGAACTGCGTCGAGACGACCTGCTCCGCGGCGGCGAGAAGCAGTTCGAGGTCGTCACCGATGTCGGCATCCACCTGCTTCTTCTCAGCAGCGGCCGCCACATCGGCACGGTACTCGGGCTGCGCCTGCCGTGTGACGTGCTTGACGACGGTCTCGATCTCGTCCTCGCTGACCCACGCGCCCTGCACGCGCAGTGCCTTGGACGCGCCCATCGGGAGGAAGAGCCCGTCACCCTGCCCGATGAGGCGGTCGGCGCCCGGCTGATCGAGGATCACGCGGGAGTCGGTCACGCTCGTGACGGCGAAGGCGAGGCGCGAGGGCACGTTGGCCTTGATCAGACCCGTCACGACGTCGACGCTCGGTCGCTGGGTCGCGAGCACGAGGTGGATGCCGGAGGCGCGGGCGAGCTGGGTGATGCGAACGATCGAGTCCTCGACGTCGCGGGGTGCGACCATCATCAGGTCGGCGAGCTCGTCGACGACGACGAGCAGGTACGGGTACGGCTTGAGGACCCGCTCGATGCCGGCGGGCAGGACGATCTCGCCGGCGACCACTGCCTTGTTGAAATCGTCGATGTGGCGGAATCCGAACGACGCGAGGTCGTCGTACCGCATGTCCATCTCCTTGACCACCCACTGCAGCGCCTCTGCCGCCTTCTTGGGATTGGTGATGATGGGTGTGATCAGGTGCGGCACCCCCGCATACGAGGTCAGTTCGACCCGCTTGGGGTCGATCAGCACCATGCGCACATCGGCCGGCTTCGCCCGCATCAGCAGGCTCGTGATCATCGAGTTCACGAAGCTGGATTTTCCGGATCCCGTGGACCCGGCCACGAGCAGGTGCGGCATCTTGGCGAGGTTGGCGACGACGAAGCCGCCGCCGACATCCTTGCCGACGCCGATCGTCATCGGATGCGTCGACTGCTGCGCCGCGGAGGAGCGCAGCACGTCGCCGAGCGTGACGATCTCGCGGTCGGTGTTGGGGATCTCGACGCCGATGGCACTCTTGCCCGGGATCGGCGCGAGGATGCGCACCTCGTTGGAGGCCACCGCGTAGGCGATGTTGTTGGTCAGCGCGGTGATGCGCTCGACCTTGACGCCCGGTCCGAGGGAGATCTCGTACTGCGTCACCGTCGGCCCGCGGGAGAACCCGGTGACCTTCGCGTCGACCGAGAACTGCTGCAGGACCTCGGTGATGGCGCGGACGACCTCGTCGTTCGCGGCCGATCGCTCCTTGTGCGGCGTGCCCTGTGCGAGGGCGGTGACGGCCGGCAGCCGATAGGGCGCGACGGGGCCCGAGGCGGCGTGCGCGCCGTCGGTCCCGAGCCCGGAGAGCCCCGGAAGGGTGGCGTCCTCGGCGTCGTCGCCGTCTTCGTGGATCGAGGTGTCGGCGCGACGCGCCGACGCTGCGGCCCGCTCGGCCCCGGTGATCACCGACGGGTCGATCACCTCGGTGAGCGCATCGGGCGCGAATGCGGGAGCGGGGGGCCGGGGCGGGGTGGCGGGGGCCGGCGGCGCGGTGGCGATGGCCTGATCGAACCCGCCACGCGCGGTTCCGGGGGTCAGGAGCTCCGTGAGGTCCTGCGATCCGATGCCGTCATCGGGGTCTTCTTCGCGCCCCGACTTGTTGCGCCGCCACCACGGCAGCGTCGGCTCATCGCCCGCACCTTCGGATGCCTCCGCGGTTCTGTCGCGCGGCTCGGGACGCTCGGGACGCTCGGTGCCGAACATCCACGCGTACAGGTCGCCGAGACGCTGACCGATCCGATTCGGCGGGGTCTTGGTGATGATCAGGATGCTGAGCACGGCCAGCAGCACGAGCACGATCCACGCCCCGACCGGGGTGAGCGCGAGGGTCAGCGGCTCCGCGACCATCCAGCCGAACAGCCCACCGGAGGCGCTGAGGACGGGCAGCCCGTCGCTCGGGACGGGTCGCTGCCCCGCAAGATGACAGAATCCCGCACCGGTGAGCACCAGCATCCCGAATCCGATGCCGATGCGACCGTTGTCGTGGACGCTCGAGGGATGCCGGAAGAGCCAGCCCGCCAGCAGTAGGACGAGGACGGGCAGGACGAACGCGAGCCTGCCGAGCATGCCGCCGACCGTGTAGTCGCTGATGGTGCGGGCGACGTCGTTGCCGATGAAGAACCACTCCACGACCGCGCCGAGAACTGCCAGCAGGACCAGGAGGAAGGGAAGCCCGTCGCGGCGCTGGTCGCGCTCGAGCGTCTCGGGCCCGAAGGCGCGGAACAGACCGCCGACACCGTGGGCGAGCCCCATCCAGGCGCGCGCGATCGCGGGCGGCCTGTGCTCGTCGTCTCCGACGTACTTCTTGGGCACAGGGGCGGGTTTACGGGCGCGCGAGGAGGACGCCCGCGCGGGCGCCTTCGAGCTCTTGGTCGGACTGGTGCTCCTGGCCATGCCTTTACGGTACGTCCCACCGGCGACATTCGCCCGCAGCGACGCGGGGCCCGCCCCGCTCGGAGGCGGATCAGCGCAACAGCTTGACCATGATGTCCCGCCCGTAGTCCGCCCGGACGACGGCGAATCCCTCGCTGCGGTAGAGGGACACCGCGAAGTTGCCGCGCTCGACGCTCAGACTCATCCGCGCGAATCCCGCGGACCGGGCCGAACCCGCCAGGCGTTGCAGGAGGGCCCTGCCCACCCCGTGCGCCCGCCAGATCGGGCGGACGCCGATGATCAGCTCGGGAACCGCGGTGCCCACGTAAGCGAATCCGGGATCGGTGCGCGGGAACATCCGATACCAGGCCGCACCGACGGGCGTGTCGTTGCCATCGAGCGCGACGTATCCGGCGTCGCCGGGGCGCATCCAGCCCGAGACGTAGCGGAGGTGCTCGGGGGCGCTGAGGATCTCGTGCCGCGGCCGCACAGCGCCGCTCCAGTTCGCGGCCTCGACCACCATGTCGGCGAGGAAGCTGCCATCGGCCTGCTCGGCCGGACGCACACGAAAGGGGGGCACGCACGGATTCTAGCCATGCGCACCCCCTCGCGATCAGGCCTCGATGACCAACGGGACGATCATCGGGCGCCGCCGCAGCGACTGGTTGACCCAGCGTCCGATCGTGCGACGCACGACCTGCGACAGCGCGTGCGAATCGCGCACGCCCGACTGGGCCGCTTCGGCGAGCGCCGCGGCGATCTTCGGCTTGACGGCGTCGAAGACGGCGTCCTGCTCGGCGAAGCCGCGTGCGTGGATCTCGGGGCCGGAAATGACCCGCCCGGTCGCCGCGTCGACGACGACGATCACCGAGATGAATCCCTCCTCACCGAGAATCCGGCGGTCTTTGAGGTCGGCATCCGTGATCTCGCCGACGGTGGAACCGTCGACGTAGACGAACCCGATGTCGAGCTGCCCGACGACCGAGGCCGTTCCGCCGCGCAGGTCGATGATCGTCCCGTTCTCGGCGAGGATCGTCCGCTCCACCGGCACACCGCTGGACTGCGCGATCTTCGCATTCGCGGTCAGGTGGCGGTACTCGCCGTGGATGGGCAGCACGTTGCGCGGTTGGAGGATGTTGTAGCAGTACAGCAGCTCTCCCGCCGCCGCGTGCCCCGACACGTGCACCTTCGCATTGCCCTTGTGCACGACGTTGGCGCCGAGCTTGGTGAGGCCGTCGATCACGCGGTACACGGCGTTCTCGTTGCCCGGGATGAGGCTCGACGCGAGAATCACCGTGTCACCCGGGCCGGGCTCGATCTCGTGGTCGAGATTGGCCATTCGACTGAGCACCGCCATCGGCTCGCCCTGCGAACCGGTCGACATGTAGACGATCCTGTCATCGGGCAGGTCGCGGGCCTTCTTGTAATCGATGAGCACGCCGTCGGGAACGTTGAGATACCCGAGATCGGAGGCGATCGTCATGTTGCGCACCATGCTGCGCCCGAGGAACGCGACGCGACGTCCGTGCGCGGCCGCGGCATCCAGCACCTGCTGCACGCGGTGGACGTGGCTGGAGAAGCTCGCCACGACGACGCGGCGGGGCGCCTTGCCGATCACCTGGTCGAGCACGGGGCCGATCGAGCTCTCGAGCGGCGTGAAACCCGGCACGTCGGCGTTCGTCGAATCCACGAGGAAGAGGTCGACACCCTCTTCGCCCAGCCGGGCGAACGCCCGCAGGTCGGTCAGTCGACCGTCGAGGGGCAGCTGATCCATCTTGAAGTCGCCCGTCGCGAGCACAAGACCCGCGGGGGTGCGGATCGCCACCGCGAGCGCATCGGGAATCGAGTGATTGACCGCGATGAACTCGAGGTCGAACGGGCCGACCTTCTCCTCCTGGCCCTCGATGACAGAGAGCGTGTACGGCTTGATGCGATGCTCCTTGAGCTTCGCCTCGACGAGCGCGAGCGTGAGCCCCGACCCGATCAGTGGGATGTCGCGCTTGAGCTTGAGCAGGTAGGGAACGGCCCCGATGTGGTCCTCGTGCCCGTGCGTGAGGACGACGCCGACGATGTCGTCCAGGCGATTCCGGATCGGCTCGAAGTCGGGCAGGATCAGGTCGACGCCCGGTTGGTGCTCCTCGGGGAACAGCACGCCGCAGTCGACGATGAGCAGCTTGCCCTCGTACTCGAAGACCGTCATGTTGCGACCGACTTCGCCGAGACCGCCGAGCGGTGTGACGCGGAGCGTGCCCTGGGGCAGCGCGGGCGCGTCGAAGACAGGGGTGGCCATAGGGTGCCTCCTCGGGATGCCGTCGTGCGGCATCCCCTCGTGTTTTGTTGTGTTGTGCGAGCCGATGTGCGGCCCGCGATTGGCTGGGGGCGGACGCCGGGGCGTCAGCGGGTGGTGCCGTGGACCTTGGGCAGGGCGCCGCCCGCGGCGGCGTTGCGATCGGGGCGGAAGTTCTTGAAGTCGACCCCGGGAACCTCGCCGACGAGCGCGAGCTCGTCTTCGATCATCGCGGCCTCCCACTCCTCGGGGCCCACGAGCGGCAGGCGCACGCGCGGGCTGCCGATGCGGCCGAGTCCGTGCAGGATGTACTTGGCCGCGACGGTGCCGGGAACATGCGTCATGACGGCGCGGACGAGGGGTTCGAGCTTCTTGTGCGCCGCCGTCGCGGTGGCCAGGTCACCCGCGTTCACGGCGTCGACGATCGTGCGGTACGGGGCAGCGGCGATGTTGGCCGTCACGCCGATCAGGCCCGAGGCGCCGATCGAGAGGTGCGGGAGCACGTTGGCGTCGTCGCCCGAGAAATACAGCAGATCGGTCTGGTTGAGCACGCGGCTGACCTCGCTGAAATCGCCCTTCGCGTCCTTGACGGCGAGGACGTTCGGGTGCTTGGCGATCCGCAGAATGGTCTCGTAGTTGATCGGCACGCCCGTGCGGCCGGGGATGTCGTAGAGGATGACCGGCAGATCGGTCGCGTCGGCGACGAGCCGGAAATGCGTGAGGATGCCCGCCTGCGTGGGCTTGTTGTAGTAAGGGGTCACGATCATGATCCCGTCGGCTCCGGCCTTCTCGCTGGCCTTGTACAGCTCGATCGCGTGTGCCGTCTCGTTGGAGCCGCCGCCGGTGATGATCTTCGCGCGTCCCGCGGCGACGTCCTTGCCGACTTCGACCAGCCGGAGCTTCTCGGGGTCTGTCAGCGTGCTCGTCTCACCCGTCGTGCCGGTGACGACGATGCCGTCGGCACCCGCCTGGATGCACGAGTCGATGTGCTTCTCCGTGGCGGGCCAGTCCACTTCGCCGTCGGCCGTCATGGGGGTGACGAGCGCGACCAGCACCTGACCGAACGGATTGGCGGTGTGCGTCATGCTCCTAGGCTATCGGGCCCTCTGCCCCTGCACAGATCCCGCCACCCCCATCGTCAGAGCAGTGTCGGCCGCTCATCTGCACGACCCGTGGTTCAGGAGCGCACTCGTGCGGCGCGTGTCATCATTCTCAGGTCGAGCGTCGTGCATTCAGTACCCGCAGTCGGGCCAGGACGGCGGAGCGAACACATTCCCAGTCATGCACGACGAGGGCATAGTCGAATCGGAGCGTTTCGTACCCGAGGGCCGCGGCGACGGCGTCACGCACGAGATCCTTGTGCCGCATCGACGGACCGTCGTGATTCTCGCGTCCGTCCACCTCGATGATCAGACGGCCGCCGACGACGAAGTCCACGATGCCGACGCCGGCGATCACGACCTGGCACTCGAGCGCGATACCGAGCAGGTGCAGGCGCAGGCGCAGGAGCGACTCCAACCCGCTGTCCGCGTCGGGGCGGGCGATGTCGACGAGCCATCGTCGTGCCGCCGGCAGCCGGTTGCGCACCTCGACGCGGTCGGCCCGCGTGAGAAGTCCCTTCCGCCACGCCGATTCGAAGGCCGCGAAGAAGGCTTCGGGCCCGAGACAGTCGACGACTTGGACGAGCGCGTGCACGACCGAGACGATCCCGAACGCGGAGCGCCCGGCATCGCGGTGAGTGATGCATTCACAGCTCTCGTGTGGGTGCGCGCGACCGTTCGCTCCGACCCAGACATGACATCGCTCGTCGGGATCCAGCATCCACACGCCGTGGCGACGCAGCGCCGCAGCGCAAGCCAATTCGCCGCCGTGGAGCGCCGCCTCGCCGATCTCAGGCATGATGCCGACGCTGTAGACACCGTTGCGGACCCGTGAGATCGTCCCGACATCCACGGCATGCGCGAGGTGGTGACGTGTGACGTTCATCGCGCGCAGCGCCCGGCCACGAACGATGCCTCCTCGACTTCGGATCAGCGCGGCGATGGCAGCGGGTTGCATCTTCGCAGGATGCGTGGCGCCGGCATGCGCGAGGCATCGAAGGCCGGACTTTGGGAACAACGCTCGAGGAACCGGGACTGGGGAGGGAGCGTCGCGACGACGTTTGCACGATCCGTGGTGCTGATGTTCACGCACGAGCCGCGTGGGGCGATCTCCGCGCGACTGCCGTGCAGGTGTCGCCGATAGGTCCGAGGGCGATCGCCTACGGCGCGACGCGGCCGTTGGCGTTGAACGCGGCGTGGGTGAGCGGCATCAGCTCGGTCCAGGCCTGCTCCATCTTCTCCGCGACCATCTCGATCTCACGCTGCGGGAACGACGGGAAGTGCGTACCCTCGCGCTTGGTGCGCAGCGACAGGAAGTTCATCAGCGCCCGCGCGTTCATCGTGACGTACATCGAGGAGTAGATGTTCAGCGGAAGCACGATACGCGCCACTTCACGGGCGATACCGGCCGCCAGCATCCCCTGATACGCCTCGAAGGCCTGCACGGATGCTGCCCGCGTGGCCTCGTCGACGAGGGCGGTCTGCTCGGGGGTCCCTTCGAGGAACTCGTAGGCCCCGGGCTTGCCGACCTGCACGAGTCGGCGCTCCGGCGCGGGGACGTAGAACACGGGACGAAGCTCGCGGTAACGGCCGGACTCCTCGTTGTAGGAGGCGATGCGATGCCGCATGAACTCTCGGAAGACGAAGATCGGCGCCTGCACGTAGAACGTCATGGCGTTGTGCTCGAAGGGCGAGCCGTGACGGTCGCGCATCAGGTAGTTGATGAGTCCGCGGTCGCGCGCCGACGCCTCCGCCCCGGAGGCCGCGGCGTCCAGCGTCTGCTCCCCCATGGTCGACACCCGCGCGGCGAAGAGCACGTCGGCGTCGGCGGCGGTGGAGCGGACGAGCTCGACGGTGACGTCGGAGCGGAACTCGATCGGGGGCGGCGTCTGTGCGGCATCGGTCACGCGCCCCAGACTACCCGCGCGTGACCGCCCCGACCGCCCCCCATCCGCGTCGTGCGAAGACGCACGGCGCCCACCACCGCACAGCGGGATATCCTGGGATGCTGTGACACTCGTCGAAGCTCTCATCGGACTCGCTGCGCTCCTCGCGGCGACGGTCCTCCTCGGCGTTCTGGTGCGCTGGCGCCAGGGCAAGCCGTCCCATCACGTCGCGCACGAGGTGGTCGAGCCCGCGCGTCTCGGCGCCGACGGGCTCGGCGAAACCGCGACCCTGCTGCAGTTCAGCACCGAGTTGTGCGCCAAGTGCCCGGGAGTGCACCGGCTGCTGACGTCGGTGGCCGACGGACACGAGGGTGTCCGTCACCTGGACGTCGATCTGACGCACCGCCCCGACATCGCCAAGCACTTCCACGTCCTGCAGACGCCGACGACGCTCATCCTCGACAAGGACGGCGTCGTGCAGACGCGCTTCGGGGGCGTCCCCCGCCGCGACGTCATCGAGCTCGAGCTCGCCCGCGTCACCGGCGAGATGGAGCCCGAGCGTGTCTGATCCCGTCACGAAGGTTGCCGCGGGCATCGACCCGCGCGGCCCCCGGTTCGCCGCGGGGATCACGGCCCTCCTGCTCCTGGTCGCGGTCCTGCTCGGGCTGACCGGGCTGTCGACGGCGGGTGTCGCCGACGCGACGCTCGCCCAGCGCGCGCTCGACCCCGCCTTCCTCCTGGTGCTGGCGATCGCGCTGCTGTTCCTGTGGGGGGTGCTCTCACCGCGCACCGCACCGTGGGGTGTTCTCTATCGGCGGCTGATCCGCCCCCGGCTGGCCCCGCCCAGCGAACTCGAGGACCCCCGTCCGCCCCGCTTCGCGCAGGGCGTCGGCCTCTTCGTCACCGCGCTCGGTCTGATCCTGCACCTGCTCGGAGTGCCCTGGGCGCTGCCCGCCGCCGCCGCCGCGGCCTTCATCGCGGCCTTTCTCAACTCCGTGTTCGCCTACTGCCTCGGATGCCAGATGTACCTGCTCCTGCAGCGGGCAGGCGTCCTCGGGCGCGAGCGCCCGGCCGTCTGAGGCCGCGCACCGCGGGCGCATCCGAAATCGACGGCCCGGCACCCGGCGTGCGTCGATAGGCTGGCCAACGACATCCAGCCACGACGGAGGTTCTCCATGAGCGTCACCAGCGAAGCCAGCACCGCCTGGAAGGGCAGCCTGACCGAGGGATCGGGCACGGTCGCCCTCAACAGCTCGAAGATCGGCACCTTCGACGTCAACTGGAAGGCCCGCTCCGAGGGCTCCAGTTCGACGACGACCCCCGAAGAGCTCATCGCCGCCGCGCACTCGTCCTGCTTCTCGATGGCGCTCTCGCATGCCCTCACGGGCAACGGCACTCCGCCCGAGAGCATCGACACGACAGCATCCGTCACCTTCGTGCCGGGCACAGGCATCACGGGCAGTCACCTCAACGTCAACGCCGTGGTCCCGGGTCTCTCGGCCGAAGACTTCGCGCGCCTCGCCGACGAGGCGAAGTCGGGCTGCCCCGTCTCGCAGGCGCTCGCCGGAATCGAGATCACCCTCGAAGCCACCCTCGCCTGAACGGCGGGCGACGGATGCCGGGACGCATCGTCGTCGCGGGCGCCTCGGGCCTGATCGGCCGGGCGCTCGTCGAGAGCCTGCGCGCGGACGGTATCGAGGTGCGCACCCTCGTGCGGCGCGCGCCGGCGGCCCCGTACGAGATCGAGTGGCTGCAGGACACTTCACCTCTGGATCCCGAGTTGCTGGAGGGCGCCGAAGCGGTCGTGAACCTCAACGGCGCGAGCATCGGGCACATCCCGTGGACGCGCTCGTACAAGCGCTCCCTCCTGTGGTCCCGGCTCACGCCGACGCGCACGCTCGCCACCGCGATCCGCGCCCTCGGGGCGTCTGCGCCCGCCTTCGTCTCGGCGAGCGCCGTCGGCTTCTACGGGTCGGCACCGGGTCGCGCGCTCACGGAGTCCTCACCGCCGGGCGGCGAATTCTTGAGCGGCATCTGCGTCGAGTGGGAGAATGCTGCGCTCGCAGCCGGTGACCAGGCGCGGGTGGCGCTGTTGCGCACCGCCCCCGTCGTGCACCCGGAGGGTGTCCTGAAGCCTCTCATGCTCCTCACGAAGGCGGGTCTCAGCGGACCTCTCGGCGGCGGACGCCAGGTGTGGCCGTGGATCTCCCTCACCGACGAGGTGCGCGCCATCCGCGCCGTGATCGAGCGCGACATCGCGGGACCGGTGAACCTCGCGGGGCCGACCCGGGCGACCGCGAACGACCTGGGTTTCGCCCTCGCCCGCCGCATGAACAGGCCGTTCGCGATCCCCGCTCCGGCGTGGGCGATCCGTCTGGGCCTCGGTCGAGACATGGCCGACTCGGTGCTGCTCGGCGACGCGCACGTGCTCCCCGAGGTGCTGCGCGACGCCAGCTTCACCTTCACCCACCCGACGGTGGAAGATGCCGTCGCCGCCGCGGTCCCGGCGCGCTGATCACTCGGCGCGGCGCTCCGCCGACTCCCGCCGGATTGCCTCGCGCACCGCGGATCGCGCCCGCCGGCGGTCCCCCGCGGCGTCGTAGGCCAGGCCGAGCCGGTACCACGCGCGCCAGTCCTCGGGGTCGGCTTCGACCTGGGCGCGGTAAGTGGGAAAGACCGCGTCGCCGTCGGAGCGGAGCACGCGGCCGCTCTCGCGCACCGCGACCTCGTCCTCGGGCAGCCCGCCCTCGATCTCGAGGCGTCGGCCCACACGCTCGGCGCGGACGCCGAACCAGAGCTCCCGCCCGAGCGCCCACGCCGCCACCAGGGGCAGAACGAAGATCGCGACGCCCATCGCGATCCCGACCGGATCACCCGACCCCAGCAGCAGCACGCCGCGCTGCGTCACGAGCACCAGATAGAGGGCCAGGAGCACCGCCATGACGGCGACGCCGATGCGCGCGTTCACGAGAGGACGGTCACAGACCGGTCGCGGCGGCGACCTGACCGGGCACGCCGCCGTCGTCGATGGGAGAGCCGGCGGGCGAACCGAGCCGCCCGATGCCGATGTCGATGAACGTGTCGAGCCCGACGATCACGCCGGTCGCGGTCCGGGCGGCGTCGAGGGCGATGCGGATGCCGGGGGCATAGGCCCGCGCGGGCTCGATCGTGTCGTGCACGATGTGCAGCGACTCCCCCGGCCCCGAGAGCACGACCTCCTGTTTGGCGATGACGCCCGGCCGTCGCAGCGAGTGCACGGGGACGCTCGCCACTCGCTGTCCGCGGGCGCGCTGATCGGCGTGCGGCGCCTCGACGGGTCCGACATCCGCGCGCGCTGCGGCGATCAGCTCGGCCGTGCGCACGGCGGTGCCACTGGGCGAATCGACCTTGCGCTCGTGATGGGCCTCGATGATCTCGATCGAGGGGAAGAAGGGCGCGGCCGCGGCGGCGATCGCCGAGCCGATGACGGAACCGAGCGAGAAGTTCGGGATGAAGACGACACCCGTGCCGGCCGCCGCCACGAGCGGCCGCACGAGCGCGATGCGCTCCTCCGACCAGCCCGACGTACCCACCAGCACGTTGATTCCCCGCTCGGTGGCCGCGCGGACGACATCGATCGAGACCGCCGGAGTCGAGACGTCGACGACCAGGTCTGCACCCTCGATCTCGGCGATGTCGCTCTGCGAACCGAGCATCGCCAGCACCTCGTAACCATCGGCCTGTTCGATCACGGACTGCACGACGCCGCCGAGGCGACCCGATGCACCCACGATGGCCACGCGTGTCGTCATGGCTTCCATCCTAGGTTCGCGGGCCCGTCGTAGACTCGCACGGTGGTGCACCTGCGTGAATCCCCCGTCGACACCGCCGAAGCGCACACCCTGCTGGCCGAGTACTTCGGCGCCCGGGCCGACATCTTCCCCGGCGGCGGCTACCGCACGGTCTTTCCGGACCCCGCGGCCTTCGTTCCGCCTCGCGGCGTGTTCGTCGTGCTCGAGCAAGAAGGCGCCGGCGAGACCGCTCAGGCCGTCGGCTGCGGCGGCATCCGACGAATCGACGACGGCGACCTCGGCATGCGTTACGAGCTCAAGCACCTGTACGTCAAGCCGGAGGGTCGCGGCAAGGGATGGGGCAGGATGCTGCTCGATGACCTCGAGGCGCGCGCCAGGGCGTTCGGCGCGGCAGAGCTCGTGCTCGACACCCACCACACGCTCGAGGCCGCCGGCTCGCTGTACGCGCACTCCGGCTTCGCCGCCATCGCGCCCTACAACGACAACGCGAACGCGACCCGCTGGTACGGCAAGTCGCTCTAATCAGACCGGATGCGTCTCGGGAAGCCCCGTGCGCAGCTCGAAGGGCAGATGCGCCAGGTCGTTGTGCGTCAGCAGCGTCCAGGGGCGGCCCTGCTTCTGAGCGATGACGGTCAGGCCGCAGTGCGCCTGGTTGAGGGTCATCCAGCGCCACTCCGGGGCGCCGAGAACCTCGCGGACGAACCAGCCGATCACGAAGTTGTGGGTGATCAGCAGCTCGTGCACGTCGCCGGTCCGCCGCACCAGGAACTCCGCGGTGGCGTCGGCCATCTGCGCGTGACCGGCGTCGATCTCGGCCTCGCTGACCGATCCGAAGAAGGGCTCGAAGGCCGCGGGTGTGTCACCGGCCATGCCCGAGGGAACGCAGTCGAACAGCAGAGCCGAGGGCTGCGGGTCGATGGCCGGCATCCGTTCGGCGACGATCCGCGCCGTCTCGGTCGCCCGCAGCAGCGGCGAGTGCCAGACCGAGCTCAGCGGAACGCCCGAGAGCCGGTCGGCGATCAGCGACGCCTGGCGCTGACCGCGCGGTGAGAGGGGCCCATCGACCAGACCGTGCTCGGCATCCTGATGCTCGCCGTGACGTACGAGGTAGATGAAATGGGTCACGCTCTCACTCTCGTCGCAGGGGGCCTCGGTGCCGCGCCTCTTTTCAGCCTATGTCACCTCTGCGACAAGGCCGAGGACCGCGGTCACTGCGCGGCGCGGGTCAGCTCGGCGAGGTGGCTGCGGCTGAGCTGCACACCCGCGCCCTGCACGAGCTCGTCGACGTGCTCGGGCGCATAGGCGTTGACGATGGGCGCGACGACGGTGCGCTGGGCGAGCAACCATGCCACCGCGACCGCGGCGTCGGGAACACCGAGCTCGAGCGCGATGCCATCAAGAGCCTTGAGCGCGCGCTGGCCCCGGCGGTTGAGGT
>NZ_QFPF01000095.1 GCF_003248605.1 Microbacterium sp. | reverse complement strand
GGGTGCCTCGCCGCGCGGCTGCTGCTGCGTCGCCTCGACGACCCCGACGCCGAGCGCGAGCACATCCGCGAGGCGTCGCGTCTTGTCGTGCGCAGCTCGACGGCGGCGGCGGATGCTGCGCAGTCGGCCATCACCGCCGGCGTCGGTCGCCGGCGGGATTGACGCGCGCAGGACTGCGTACACGGGAAAGGCCCCGGACACCGCATGCGCGGTGCCGGGGCCTCTCTGCGTGGAGCGTGATTACTTGAGGGTAACCGTCGCGCCGGCCTCTTCGAGAGCGGCCTTGGCCTTCTCGGCGGCGTCCTTGTTCGCGCCCTCGAGCACGGCCTTGGGGGCACCGTCGACGACGGCCTTGGCCTCGCCGAGGCCGAGCGAGGTGAGCTCGCGGACGACCTTGATGACCTGGATCTTCTTGTCACCGGCGGCCTCGAGGACGACGTCGAAGGAGTCCTTCTCCTCGACCTCTTCGGCGGGGGCGCCACCGGCGGGGGCACCCGCGGCGACGGCCACGGGGGCCGCGGCGGTGACGTCGAAGGTCTCCTCGAACGCCTTGACGAACTCGCTGAGCTCGATGAGCGTGAGCTCCTTGAACGCGTCGAGCAGCTCCTCAGTGCTGAGCTTTGCCATGATTTTCTCCTTGATCGGGGTTGTTCAACCGGGGCCTTGTCAGGCCGCGGACTCCTGCTTCTCACGCAGCGCGTCGACCGTGCGGACGGCCTTCGACAGCGGCGCGTTGAACAGATAAGCCGCCTTGGTCAGCGAGGCCTTCATCGCACCGGCGAGCTTCGCCAGCAGGACTTCACGGCTCTCGAGATCAGCGAGCTTGCCTACCTCTGCGGCGGTCAGGGGGGAACCGTCGAAGTACCCTCCCTTGATCACGAGCAGAGGGTTAGCCTTGGCGAAGGCACGCAGACCCTTCGCGACGGCGACGGGGTCGCCGTGCACGAAAGCGATGGCCGAGGGACCCTTGAGGTCATCGTCCAGGCCCGTGACCCCCGCGTTGGACGCGGCGATCTTGGTCAGCGTGTTCTTCACCACGGCGTATTCCGCGTCCTGACGAATGCTGTTGCGCAGCTCCTTGAGCTGGGCAACCGTCAGACCGCGGTACTCGGTCAGCAGAACGGCGGTCGAGTCCTCGAAATTCTTCGTGAGCTCGGCGACCGATGCATCCTTCTGCGCCATGGCCACTCCTTGTGTGTACGAGGCGGCCCGCGGTGGCGGGGCGCCGGCCTCAGACACCGGACCCCGCACATGAAAAAAGCTCCGGCGCAGGGCACGGAGCGGGAGTTCTTCCGAAGAAGTTCGTTCGTACACCTGCGCGGGCCCCTGCTGTGCAGAGCTTCGATCGCTGTGCGCTTGCGCGCGCATCGATGACCGGCGGTCTTTGGCTTCGTACACCATACCCCGGCCCCGGTTCATCCACAAAATCCCCTCCCCTGCCCGCGAGCGCACGACGTGTCGCCCAACGCACGACCTGCCCGCGCGTGAAACGTCGTGCACTCGGCGACAAGCCGTGCGCTCGGCGGGGATCGCGGCGCAGTCAGGAGGGAGGGGTCACGCCGAGGGAGCGCAGGTGATGCCCGAGGCGGGCAGAAGTTCGCGCCTGCGCATCGCCCCAGCGCAGCATCCGCCGGTTGGTCGTGCCGCGGATCCAATCCTCGCGACACTTCTCGTCGAGGAGCACGTCCTCGAGCGATCGCCCCGAACGCAGGGCCTCATCGCGATACTTCGTCTCGCCATCGCACTCGCCGAATGCGTCGATCTCGTCGAGCCCGAGATCGAGGTAGTACCAGCGCCCGTTGGGCGCCGCGACCGGCACCTGGACTCGAAGGACGCGGAACCCCAGCCGGTGCAGCTGCAGCCGACTCACCGATTCCAACGGCAGCTGCGCGCGCGCCTGCGCGAATCCCGTCACGAATCGCGCAGACCGGATGCCGCGTGCGCCGCCGGCATCCGCGATCCGCTCCGTCATCAGTCGCCGCCAGCGTGCGAGCGCATCCTCGTTCCATTCCCGCTGCCGCTCGGCGACAGACCGCTCGGCCGCGTCCGCGATCGACACCGCCGCCTCGAGCGGCAGCGACCGCGCCGTATCGAACACGGTGCGCGCAAGCGACGTGCACGTGATCCCTCGGACAACGGTGACATCCTCGGGCGGCAGCGGGCAGACATGACGGAAAACATCGGGGCCGCTCGCGATGCGCCGCGGCGCATCCGTCGTGAGGTGCACACGAGCCGGGTTTCGCCGGTAGAGAGGCAGCCCGTGCACGACGGCGGCGGACTCGTGCGAGATCACGCCCGACCCGTGGCCGTCGCGCACGACGGCGAGGACGTGCAGGAGATGCCGCGATTCCGGCCACAGGTTCGTCCAGACCGCCGACTCGACGTACCACCCGCGACGAACCACGGTCAGCTCCCGCGAGCGGACCCGGGCGGCAATGGCGCGCTCGCTCATCCCGAGCGCCCGCAGGGCGGCGAAAGAGACGAGGATCTGCGAAAGTTCGTCGACGGTGGCGTGGCGCGGCATCCCGCAACGATGCAGCACACCGAAGCTCAATACCCGTCTGCGCGGCCTTCGCGACACCCGCTCCTCGCTCGCGCCCGCCTGTGGAGGAGCCGCCCCCCATCGCCGAGCGCACGACGTGTCGCCCAACGCACGACCTGCCCGCGCGTGACACGTCGTGCACTCGGCGACAAGCCGTGCGCTCGGCGGGGATCGCGCGGAGGGCGGGTTAGGGTCGAGGGCGTGACCCCCGAACTCGCCGCACGCATCGTGGCCGACAGCCGCGATCGGGTGGCCTGGGTGCGTGCGCGCTCGCGCGGGATCACGGCCACGGATGTCGCGGCCCTCACGAGCGTGAACGCGATCCGCAAGGCTGCGGATCAGAAGCTGATGGGCTCGCGCTTCTCGGGCAACGCCTACACCGATCACGGCCGCCGCCGCGAGCCCGAGATCGCGGCTTGGGTCGCCGCGACGCACGGCATCCGCCCCTCTTCGGCTCTGTTCCACGCCGTCGTCGAGAAGCGCCATCTCGCCACCCCCGACGGCATCGGACTCACTCCCGACGGCACCGTGATCCTCGCCGAGATCAAGACGACCAACAAGGCATGGCGCTCGATCCCCCGCTCCTACCTGCGGCAGGTGTGGTGGCAGCAGCACGTGCTCGGCGCCGAACGCACCCTGGTCGCGTGGGAGCAGCATGACGATTTCGTCCCCGTGGGCGACGAGCCCCGCTGCGCATGGGTCGATCGCGACGATGCCGAGATCGACCGACTCGTGACTCTGGCCTCCGCGCTGATCGACGAGCTGTACCGGCGTACGACGGGCAAGCCCCTCGTGCGCGATGACGAGCGGATGCTGTCCTCCACTCCCGCGTGCCCACAGCCGTATCGCGCGCTCGCCCTCGCCGACTGACCCGCGGCGCCGGGCGACAGCATCCCACCCGGCTCCGACGAAGTAGTTGACGTGCGTCAACCATGCGCATATAGTTGACATAGATCAACTTTGCGGCAGCGTGGCCGCGCCCGCCCGCCCCACGAAAGGCCCCGCATGGCCACCCGCCCCGCCGCCGCACCGGAAGACACCCGCACACTCACCCCCGCGCCGATGTCGCGTCGCGCCGTCCTCGAGGCGCTCTCAGGACTGCTGCTCGGAATGTTCGTCTCGATGCTCGCCGCCACCGTCGTCTCCACGTCGCTGCCGGTCATCGTGCACGATCTCGGCGGCGACCAGGCCGCCTTCACATGGGTGGTCACTGCGACCCTGTTGACCACCGCGATCTCGACACCCATCTGGGGCAAGCTCGCCGACCTGTTCGATCGCAAGCTGCTGATCCAGATCGCGCTCGTGCTGTTCGTGCTCGCCACCGCGGCCGCCGGCTTCTCGCAGGACACCGGCACACTCATCGCCTTCCGCGCCGTCCAGGGCCTCGGAGCCGGTGGCCTCGCCGCACTCAGCCAGGTCATCATGGCCGACATCATCAGCCCCCGCGAACGCGGTCGGTACATGGGACTGTTCGGTGCCGTGATGGCCCTCGCCACGGTCGGCGGTCCGCTCCTGGGCGGTGTCATCACCGACGGCATCGGATGGCGCTGGAACTTCTTCGTCGCGATCCCCTTCGCGATCGCCGCGCTCGTGATCCTGCAGCGCACGCTGCACATCACCCGCACGAGGCGGGAGCGCGTGCGCATCGACTACCTCGGCATCGTCCTGCTGGCGACATCCGTCTCGCTTCTGCTGGTGTGGATCACGAACGCCGGCGACACCTACGCCTGGTGGAGCCTCGAGACCGCCCTGATGGCGGGCGGCGCGCTCCTCGCGGCGGTGCTGTTCATCGTCGTCGAGCTGCGGTCGCGTGAGCCGCTCATCCCGCTGTCGATGTTCCGCAGCCGCACCTTCACGCTCGCCGTGATCGCCTCGATCGCCACGGGCGTGGCGATGTTCGGCACGTCGGTGTTCCTCAGCCAGTACATGCAGATGGCCCGGGGCGCGACGCCCACCGAGGCGGGTCTGATGACCCTGCCGATGATCGGCGGGCTGCTGCTGACCTCGATCCTCGTCGGCCAGCTCATCAGCCGGTACGGGCACTGGAAGCCGTACCTCATCGCCGGAGCGCTCTCGCTGATCGCCGGATCCTCCCTGCTGTCGACACTGCACTACGACACCCCGTTCGTCCTGGTGTCGCTCTACATGTTCCTGCTGGGCGCCGGCGTCGGGATGAGCATGCAGAACCTCGTGCTCATCGTGCAGAACACCGCCCGCCCCGAAGAGATGGGCGCCGCGAGCTCGGGGGTGACCTTCTTCCGCAGCCTCGGCGGCACCGTCGGCGTCTCGGCGATGGGAGCGGTCCTCGCGGCGAGCGCGACCGACCTCTTCGCGGTCAACCGTGGCGCTCTCGCCGCCGCGATCGAGACGCTCGGGGAGCAGGGCGCGTCGGTTGCGGCGCAGCTGCAGTCGGGCACGCTTCCCGCGGTCAGCGCGCTGCCCGAGGCCGTGCGGGTGATCGTCGAGGACGTCTACGCCCAGGCGATCGCCGACTCCTTCCTCATCGCCGTGCCGCTCGCGGTGATCAGCCTGATCGCGATCGCCTTCCTGCCCAACAAACCGCTCACGCGGATGACGACGACCGAGCGCATCGCGGCGGGCGAGGCGGATCTGGCGACCGTGTCGACCAGCGAGGGGATGTCGGCGATCCCCGCGACCGGCGCCACGCCGCGCCCGTAGGGTCGGACCATGCCCGAACCCGACGACCTCACCGAGCGGACGGACGCCGTGCGTGCCCTCGAGGCCGAGTTCGGCGCGCTCATCCATCAGCTGCGGCGGGTCATCGCCGAGAATGCGCAGCGGGTGAGCCCCGGGATGCTGCCCGCCGCGTACAAGGTGTTCACGACGATCGTGCGACGCGAGGGCATGAGCCTGTCGGCCCTCGCCGAGTCGCTCGCGGCCGACAAGGGGCAGATCAGTCGCACCGTGCGGGAGCTCGAGCAGCTCGGCCTGATCACGCGCACTCCCGACCCGGAGGACGGGCGCTCGAGCCTGCTCTTCGCCACCGAGCACGGCGTGGAGCGACTCGCTGCGGCGCGCGCACCGCAGGAGCAGTCGCTGCTCTCGGCGCTGGGAGAGTGGTCGGTCGACGACATCCGCTCCCTCACGCGGCTGCTGCACGCGCTCACGGCCGGCGAACGTCCCGACACGGTTTAGCCGCGCGGTAGCACCGGTGTAACACCGGCGAGATATACCGGGGCTTTACTGGGACGCATCAGACACCTGTGCGGTATGCGCAAGGTCGCGCAGAACGGAGCAGTCGATGACCCCTCGTCCCCCGCACCCCGGAACCACTCCCCTGGCCGGCGCGCCGCGCGTGCCCGAGTCCATGCGCGCGATGGTGATCGACGCGCCGGGCGGCCCCGAGGCCTTCCGCTCGGCCGAGGTCGACGTGCCGCAGCCGGTACTCAGCGAAGTGCTCGTGCGCGTGGTCGCCGCGGGCGTCAACCCCATCGATGCCAAGACTCGCGCGGGTCGTGGCGTCTCGCCCGCGATCTCCGCCTACCCCGCCGTGCTGGGGTTCGACTTCAGCGGCGTCGTCGTCAAGGCTCCCTACGAGACGCACCCGCTGCAGCCGGGCACCGCCGTGTTCGGCATGGCGTCGTTCCCGCGCACACAGGGCGCATACGCCGAATACGTCGTGGCGCAGAGTCTCTCGGTCGCGAAGATGCCCGCGGCGCTGTCGCACGTCGAGGCGGCCGGGGTTCCGCTGGCGGCACTCACCGCCTGGGGACTCGTCGTCGAGACCGCGCACGCGCATGAGGGCCAGCGGATCCTCATCCACGCCGGCAGCGGCGGCGTCGGCCACTTCGCCGTGCAGCTCGCGGCCTACTTCGGCGCCCATGTCACGGTGACCGCCTCGGGCCGCAACTCCGCCTGGCTGCGTGAGCTCGGGGCCGCCGTGGTGATCGACTACACCACGACGCGATTCGAAGAGGTCATCGCCGACGTGGATGTCGTGATCGACCTCGTCGGCAACGCCGCCGATTCGACGGGATCGCGCTCGCTTCGGGTGCTGCGACCCGGCGGACTCATCATCAACGTCCCCACCGGCAGCTGGCCGGACTTCGCCGCCGACGCCGCGGCCGCCGGGGCGCGGGCGACGACGTACAAGGTCGTGCCCGACGGCGGCGCGCTGGCCACGATCGGCAGGCTGCTCTCCTCCGGCTCCATCCAGGTCTACATCGAGCGGGTCTTCGACCTCGCCGACGCCGCCGCCGCCCACACGGTCCTCGAAGAGGGGCACACCCGGGGCAAGCTCGTCCTGCGCGTCAGCGACGACTGAGCGCCGTCCCGGCGGCGGCGATCACCTCCGCCGCGACCGCGCCCAGCAGCGGTGAATGCAGATTCCACTGCTGCCAGTACAGGGCGACGGGGATGCCCGGCCCGCCGATGTGCACCAGTTCGCCGTCGGCCAGCGCATCCGCGGATTGCAGCAGCGGCAGCATCCCCCACCCGAGCCCCGCGCGCACGGCGGCGGCGAAGTCGTGCGAGGCGGGCACGAAGTGGCGTGGCGGGGCGCCCGGGTCGGCGCCGACGGCGACCAGCCAACGCGTCTGCAGATCGTCGCGCCGGTCGAAATCCACCAGGGGCGCCGCCTCGAGCTCGTCGGCGGTCGCGCCCCGCCCGAGCCAGCGGGCCACGAAGGAGGGTGTGGCCACGGCCTCGTACACCATCGTCCCGAGCGCAGTCGCGACGCACCCGGCGATCGGATCGGCCTGCGATGTGACGCCCGCGAGGGCCGTGCCGTCGGCCAACAGCGCGGCGGTGAAGTCCTGATCGTCTCGGTGCAGATCGAACACGACGGGATGCTGCCGACTCAGGCGCGCAAGCGGCTCGAGCAGCCACGTGGCGAGTGAATCCGCGTTCACCGCGAGCGAGATGCGCGCCGTTGCGGCGTCGTCGCGCCCGAGTTCGGCGAGCGCATCGTGTTCGAGGAGCGCCATCTGTCGCGCCAGGCGCAGGACCACCCCGCCGGCGGCGGTGGGCCGGACAGGACGACTTCGCACCACGAGCACGCCACCCAGCTGATCCTCGAGGGTGCGCACGCGCTGGCTCACCGCCGAGGGCGTGACGTGCAGCCGGCGTGCGGCGCCCTCGAACGACCCCTCGTCGATCACGGCGAGCAGGGTCGACACGAGATCGAGGGGCAGCTTCATGAAGCCAGGCTAATGCAGCATTCAGAACATCAACTGGTCTGATTCGGCACCCGATCGTACGCTCGAACGGTGCCCTCCTCGCTTCTCGCCGGTCTCGGCCTCGGCCTCTCGCTCATCATCGCGATCGGCGCGCAGAACCTGTTCGTCCTGCGACAGGGCATCCGCCGCGAGAACGTGCTCGGCGTGGCCCTGATCTGCATGATCAGCGACGCCCTGCTGATCATCGCCGGGGTCGCGGGCATCGGCCTGATCCTCGCCCAGGCGCCTTGGGCGGTCGAGGTCGTGAGGTGGGCCGGCGCCGCTTTCCTCGTCGGCTACGGGGCCCTCGCGGCGCGGCGCGCCTGGCGCCCCTCCACCGGCGCCCTGCGGGTCGACTCGGCCGCCGCGGGACCCGGCCGGACTGCGGTGTTCGCGACGACGCTGGCGCTGACGTGGCTGAACCCCCACGTCTACCTCGACACCGTCTTTCTGCTGGGCTCCGTGGCGAACACCCACGGCGACGCCCGATGGTGGTTCGCCGCGGGGGCAGTGGCCGGCAGCATCCTCTGGTTCGGCTCGCTCGCCTTCGGCGCCCGGCTGCTCAGCCGCCCGCTCGCCTCACCGCGTGCGTGGCGACTGCTCGACGCCGTCATCGCCGTCGTCATGATCGCTCTCGGCATCAGCCTCGTCGTACCGCACTGACACCGCCCGCACATGCGAGAAGGGCCCCCGCGCGATGCGGGAGCCCTTCTCGTCTGGCGTATGCGATCAGATCGCGTTGACATCCAGCGGGATGCCGGGGCCGAACGTGGTCGACACGGCACCCTTCTGGATGTAACGACCCTTCGAGCTCGAGGGCTTCAGGCGCACGATCTCGTCGAGAGCGGCCTTGAGGTTCTCATCGAGCTGCTCGGGCGTGAACGAGGCCTTGCCGACGACGAAGTGCACGTTGGCGTGCTTGTCGACGCGGAACTCGATCTTTCCGCCCTTGATCTCCTCGACGGCCTTGGCCGGGTTGGGCGTGACCGTGCCGGTCTTCGGGTTGGGCATGAGGCCACGGGGGCCCAGCACCTTTCCGAGACGACCGACCTGGCCCATCAGCTCGGGCGTGGCCACAGCCGCGTCGAACGACGTGTAGCCGCCCGCGACCTTCTCGATGAGCTCGGCTCCACCGACCTCATCGGCGCCGGCCGCGATGGCGGCCTCAGCGGCGGGGCCCGTGGCGAAGACGATGACGCGGGCCGTCTTGCCCGTGCCGTGGGGCAGGATGACCGTGCCGCGCACCATCTGGTCTGCCTTGCGGGGGTCGACGGCGAGCTTGAGCGCGACCTCGACGGTCGAGTCGAAGGTCGCGGAGCCGGTCTCCTTGGCCAGGGCAACGGCCTCGGTGGGCGTGTAGAACGTGTCAGCCGCGATCTTCGCGGCGGCGGCCTTGTAGGCCTTGGACTTGGTAGCCATGATCCCTATCCCCCTCAGTCCTCGACCGTGATGCCCATGGAACGGGCGGTGCCGGCGATGATCTTCGAGGCGGCCTCGATGTCGTTCGCGTTCAGGTCGGGCTGCTTGGCCTCGGCGATCTCGCGCACCTGCTCCTTGGTGAGCTTGGCCACCTTGGTCGTGTGCGGGGTCGATGAGCCCTTCGCGACGCCGGCCGCCTTCTTGATCAGCTCGGCTGCCGGGGGCGTCTTCAGGATGAACGTGAAGCTGCGGTCCTCGTAGACGGTGATCTCGACGGGGATGACGTTGCCGCGCTGCGCCTCGGTGGCCGCGTTGTATGCCTTGCAGAACTCCATGATGTTGACGCCGTGCTGACCGAGCGCGGGCCCGATCGGCGGCGCCGGGTTGGCGGCTCCGGCCTTGATCTGGAGCTTGATCAGGCCGGTCACCTTCTTCTTGGGTGCCATTCTTGTTTTCCTCTCATCGAACGATTCGGACCCTTCGACAAGCTCAGGGGCCGAATCCTTCTCCCGCGTCCGGTCTCTCCGGGGCGGTGGTCTGTATTTACTGCTTGTTGACCTGGTCGAACGACAGCTCGACCGGGGTCTCGCGCTCGAAGAGCGAGACGAGGACCGTGAGCTTGCCGCTCTCGGGCTTGATCTCGCTGATCGTGCCGGGCAGGCCCGCGAACGAGCCTTCCTTGATCGTGATGGTCTCGCCGACCTCGAAGTCGACCTCGGCGGGGATGACGCGGGCCGCGGCAGCGGCGCCCTTCTTGGCCGCACCGCCCTTGGCGCCGGCGACCTCCTTGACCTCGACGAGGCTCTTCAGCATGTTGAAGGCCTCCTCGAAGCGCAGCGGCGTCGGGTTGTGCGAGTTGCCGACGAAGCCCGTGACGCCCGGCGTGTGCCGCACGACCGACCACGAGTCCTCGTTGAGCTCCATGCGCACGAGCACGTAGCCCGGGATGCGCACGCGG
>NZ_QFPF01000094.1 GCF_003248605.1 Microbacterium sp. | reverse complement strand
TCACAGCTGATCGACGACGACCCCGCCCTGGCACACGAGCACGCCCTCGCCGCTTCCCGGCGGGCCGGTCGGGTCGCTGTTGTGCGGGAGTCTCTCGCGATCACGGCCTACGCGACGGGCGACTTCGCGCTCGCCTTGCGCGAACTCCGCACGTATCGCCGGATCTCCGGCAGTGACGATCAGATCGCTCTGATGGTCGACAGCGAACGCGGTGTGGGCCGTGCCGATCGTGCCCTCGAGGTCGGCCGCAGCGTGGACCGTGCCGCTCTGCCCGTGGACGCGCGCGTGGAGTTGGCGATCGCGATGTCGGGCGCGCGGCTTGACCTTGGCGAGACCGAGCGGGCGCTGCTCGAACTCGACATCCCTGAGCTCGATCCTGATCGCGCTTTCGAGTGGAGCCCGGGTCTGTTCGCCGCGCGAGCCGCCGTGCTGGAAGAGCTCGGGCGGCTGGATGAGGCGGCGCTCTGGTCGCGTCGCGCGGTCGTTGCGGCGGAGGCGCTGGACGCGTCGACGCCCGGCGAGGTGATCGAGGTCATGGAGGTCGAAGAAGAGGGCACCGATGGCGACGAGGCCGACGATGACGTGACGGACTCCGAAGGCGAGCGCTGATGGCGCTGTTCTCCCGCGCGCAGTCTGAGCGCACTCCGCTCGACGGCGTCGACGCCGTGCTCGCCGATCTTGATGGGGTGGTCTACGCCGGCCACAAGGCGTTGCCCTACGCGGTCGACGCGCTCACCGAAGCCGCGCGCACCCGTCGCCTCGGATACATCACGAACAACGCCTCGCGCACCGATGCGACCGTCGCCGCGCAGCTGCGCGAACTCGGCCTGCCCGCCGAGCCTGCAGACGTCATCACGAGCCCCCAGGCTGCGATGCGGCTGCTGCGGGAACGCGTGGCACCCGGGGCCCGGATCCTCGTCGTCGGAGGCGAGGGTCTCGTGGTCGAGGTCGAAAAGGCGGGATACGTCGTGACGCGCAGCGCGGACGACGATCCTGCCGCGGTCGTGCAGGGCTTCGCGCCCGAGGTCGGGTGGGCTCAGCTGGCCGAGGCGGCATACGCTCTGGCCGTGCCCGAGGACGAAGGCGGCATCCCCTGGATCGCCACGAACACCGACTGGACCATTCCGCAGGCGCGCGGCATCGCGCCGGGAAACGGCACACTCGTCTCCGCTGTGCACACCGCGGTCGGACGTCTCGCCACCGTGGCGGGCAAGCCGGAAACGCCCATCTTCGCCGAGGCGATCAGTCGCTTCGGCGCTGGTAGCCCGCTGTTCATCGGCGACCGCCTCGACACCGACATTCAGGGCGCCCAGAGCGCCGGCATCCCGTCCGTGCTCGTGCTCACCGGGATCGATCGGCCGAAGCACCTGCTGGCGGCGCCGTCGACGTCGCGTCCCGACTACATCGTCGGCGACCTTCGAGAGCTGCACATGCCCTATCCGCGGGTGCGCACGCGGGATCGCGACGGGGCGGTGTCTGTCGGCGATGCGACGGTACGCATCTCCGGCGCCGACGTCGAGATCGTGACCGAGGGCACGCGTCCGATCGATCTGCTTCGCGCGGGAGCGCACGCGATCTGGTCGTCCGGTCGCGCGATCTTCGGTCTCCGCGTGCCCGAGCAGCTCTACGCCGATCCGTTCCATCGGCCCTGATGCGGCCTCGGCGTCGCACCCTCGCCGTATCCTGGGGGGCGTGACCGACACCTCCGCCGGCAACGGCCCCGACGACAGCCTGGTCTCACGTCTCCGGGTCGTCGAGCAGCAGCCGCTCGGCGACCGTGCGGCAGCCTTCGCGGTTCTGCACGAGGAGCTCAGCCGCGCGCTCGAGGGCTCGGGAACGTTGGCCGACCCCCGCGCCGGCGGGGCGCCGTGACGCAGCGGCTGGACGCCGCCCTCGCCGCTCGCGGCCTTGCTCGATCCCGCACCCACGCCGCCACACTCATCTCCGAGGGACTCGTCAGTGTCGACGGATCTGCTGTGGTCAAAGCATCCACCCGGGTCGAGGAGTCCGCCGAGATCGCGGTCGCCGGCGCGGACCACTACGTCAGCCGCGCCGCGCACAAGCTTCTGGCGGCGCTCGACGCCTTCTCGCTCGATCCCTCCGGCCGGCTCGCGCTGGACATGGGCGCGTCCACGGGTGGCTTCACCCAGGTGCTGCGGGAGCGCGGCGCAGATCCCGTCATCGCGGTCGATGTGGGGCACGGTCAGCTCGCCCCCTCGATCCGGGAGGACCCCGGCGTGATCGCCGTCGAGGGCTACAACGTGCGTGACATGGACCGCGTTTCGCTCGCTCAGGCGAGCGGCCGGTCCGACGCTCCCGAGCTGGTGACCGGCGACCTCTCCTTCATCTCGTTGCGGCACGTGCTGCCCGCGGTCGAGCGTACGGCCGCCCCGGACGCCGACATCCTGCTGCTGATCAAACCCCAGTTCGAAGTGGGCCGTACCTCCGTCAAGGGCGGTCTCGTCACCGACCCGGGCTTGCGCGCCGACGCCGTCTGCGGCGTGCTCTGGAGCGCGTGGGATGCGGGGCTGGGCACCCACGGGGTGATCGCCTCGCCCATCGTCGGCACCCACGGCAACGCCGAATACGTCGCCTGGATGCGCGCGCGCGGCGACCGGGAGACGGGCAATCCGACAGAATGGATCAGCACGGTGAATCGACTGGCGGGAGTGGGATGACGGGCGCGCGCAACATCCTGGTCGTCGCCCATGCGCTGCGCGATGACACCGTCGCCGCCGCCCTCCGGGTCGCCGAGGCCCTCGCCGCCGCAGGTGCCCGCCCGGTGCTGGCGGCGAGCGACCGCGCCGAGCTCGATGCGGTCATCGCGCGGGTGCCGACGACGGCGACGCTGGGTGTGGACGTCTCGGTCGGCGAGCTCGAGCTGGCCATCGTGCTGGGCGGTGACGGCACGATCCTGCGCGCCGCCGAGCTCGTGCGCGGCGGCACCGCACCCGTGCTCGGCATCAACATGGGTCACGTCGGGTTCCTCGCCGAGATCGAACGCGACGACATGGACGACGCGGTGCGGCGCGCGATCTCGCGCGACTACGGCGTCGAGGAGCGCATGGCCCTCGCCGTGCGGGTCGAGGACGCGTCCGACACGACGATCTACGAGACCTGGGCACTGAACGAGGCGACCGTCGAGAAGGCGAGCAGAGAGCGGATGCTGGAGGTCGTCGTCGCGATCGACGGTCGACCGCTGTCCACCTTCGGATGCGACGGGATGGTCGTCTCGACGCCGACCGGCTCGACCGCCTACAACTTCTCCGCGGGCGGCCCCGTGATCTGGCCGAGCGTCGAGGCGATCGCCGTCGTCCCGCTCTCGGCGCACGCCCTGTTCGCCAAGCCCCTCGTCGTCGGACCCGAGGCCTCGGTCGCGATCGAGGTCCTCGAGCGCACCAACGGCACCGGCATCCTGTGGTGCGACGGCCGTCGCTCGCATGATCTGCCGCCGGGGGCGCGCGTGGTCGTGCACCGCTCGGAAGAGCCCGTGCGCCTGGCCCGCCTGCACCCGGCCGCGTTCACCGATCGCCTCGTCCGCAAGTTCCGTCTGCCCGTGACGGGGTGGCGCGGCCCGGCCGATCACATCGACCCCGCGGGGGGAGCGGCGTGATCGAGGAGATGCGGCTGCGGGGGTTCGGGGTGATCGCCGAGGCGACCCTGCCGCTCGGACCGGGCTTCACGGCGATCACGGGCGAGACCGGCGCCGGCAAGACGATGGTCGTCAGCGGCCTCGGCCTGCTGCTCGGTCAGCGCGCCGATTCCGGGGTCGTCCGCTCGGGCGCCGCTCAGGCCGAGGTGACCGGGGTGTGGCTGGTGGCCGCCGAGGGCAACGTCGCCGATCGGGTGCGCGAGGCGGGGGGAGACCTCGAACCCGCGGGCGCCGACCGGGCAGAGCTCTACATCGGGCGCACCGTCACGGCCGAGGGCCGCAGCCGGGCGAGCGTGGGCGGGCGCGCCGCCCCCGCCGGGGTGCTCGCCGATCTCGCCGACGACCTCGTGGTCGTGCACGGCCAGACGGACCAGCTGCGGCTGCGCTCACAGGCGGCTCAACGCGAGGCCCTCGATCGTTTCGGCGGAGACGAGGTGCGTGCGGCCCTCGCCTCCTACCGCGAGGTGTGGCACCGCTGGCGCGGACTGGATGCCGAGGTGAGTGCTCTCGAAGCCGACCGCGACGCGCGCCTCGCCGAGGCGCAGGCCCTGCGCGAGGCGCTCGAGGAGATCGAGGCCGTCGCGCCGCAACACGGCGAAGACGCCGAGCTGTCGCAGCGTGCGGAGCGACTCGCGCACGTCGAGGAGCTGCGCGCCGCGGCACTGACGGCGCGGGAGGCGCTGTCGTCCGAGGCCGATGCGATCGACGTCTCCGCACTGGCCGGTGAGGCCCGGCGCGCGCTCGAGCGGGCCGGGGACCACGACGAGACGCTCGCGGGGCTGGCGGAGCAGGTCGCGGAGATCGGATTCCGGATCGCCGAAGTGGCCGGCGACCTCTCCGGCTACCTCGCCGATCTCGATGAGACCGGCCCGGCCGAGCTCGCCGCGATCGAAGACCGCCGCGCCGCGCTGTCGACGCTCATCCGCCATCACGGGGCGTCGCTCGACGAGGTGATCGAGCTCGCGCGCACCGGTGGCGAACGCCTGCTCGAGCTCGATGGCGACGACGAGCGTGTCGCCGTCCTGCGCGAGCAGCGGGATGCTGCCGCTGCTGCCCTCGACGACGCCGCCGACCTGCTGACCCGGCGCCGTGCCGCGGCCGCCGCCGCCCTCGGCGACGCGGTGACCGAAGAGCTGCGCGCGCTCGCCATGCCCGACGCCCGGATGCAGGTCACGATCGCGCCGGGGACGCCCGGGCAGGACGGCCGCGACGAGGTCTCGCTTCTGCTCGCCCCGCATCCCGGGTCCGAGCCCCGCCCCGTCGCCAAGAGCGCATCGGGCGGGGAGCTCAGTCGCGTCATGCTGGCGATCGAGGTCGTCATCGCGTCGGTGGACCCCGTTCCCACGTTCGTGTTCGACGAGATCGATGCGGGGATCGGGGGAGCGGCGGCGATCGAGGTCGGGCGTCGGCTCGCGCGCCTGTCCGCAGCATCCCAGGTCATCGTCGTCACGCACCTCGCGCAGGTGGCCGCGTTCGCCACCAATCACCTGTCCGTCGTGAAGGAGAACGACGGCTCGGTGACGGCATCCAGCGTGCGCCGCCTCGACGGCGCGGATCGCGAGGCCGAGATGGCGCGTCTGCTGTCGGGACTGCCCGACTCGGCCGCGGCGCTCGAGCATGCGCGGGAGCTGCTCGAGCTGGCGCCCGCGGGCGCCTGATAGGATCGAAGCCCGTGGCGGACACAGCATCGGGAACATCGAACGGCATCACCAAGCACATCTTCGTGACGGGTGGTGTCGTCTCCTCTCTGGGCAAAGGTCTGACCGCCGCCAGCCTCGGAAACCTTCTCACCGCCCGCGGTCTGCGCGTGGTCATGCAGAAGCTCGACCCGTATCTGAACGTCGATCCGGGCACGATGAACCCGTTCCAGCACGGCGAGGTCTTCGTGACCGACGACGGCGCCGAGACCGACCTCGACATCGGGCACTACGAGCGGTTCCTCGACATCGACCTCGGCCAGTCGGCGAACGTGACGACGGGGCAGATCTACTCGCAGGTGATCGCGCGCGAGCGGCGCGGGGAGTATCTGGGCGACACGGTGCAGGTGATCCCGCACATCACGGATGAGATCAAGCGCCGCATGCGCCTGCAGGCCGACGAGGATCCCCAGCCGGACGTCATCATCACCGAGATCGGCGGCACGGTCGGCGACATCGAATCCCAGCCCTTCATCGAATCCGCGCGCCAGATCCGCCACGAGCTGGGCCGCGGCAACGTCTTCTTCGTGCACGTCTCGCTCGTGCCGTTCATGGGCGCGTCCGGCGAGCAGAAGACCAAGCCGACGCAGCATTCCGTCGCGACGCTGCGCTCGATCGGCATCCAGCCCGACGCGCTCGTGCTGCGCAGCGACCGCCCCGTCACCGAGTCCAACAAGCGCAAGATCGCGCTCATGTGCGACGTCGACGAGGATGCGGTCGTCAACGCGGTCGACGTGCCGAGCATCTACGACATCCCGACGATGCTGCACGAGCAGGGACTGGACGCCTACCTCGTCCACGCCCTCGGACTCGGCCACGCGGGCGACGTGGACTGGTCGCGTTGGCAGCGGGTGCTGAGCGCCGTGCACAACCCCAAGCACGAGGTCACGATCGGCCTCGTCGGCAAGTACATCGACCTGCCCGACGCCTATCTCTCGGTCACCGAGGCGATCAAGGCGGGCGGGTTCGCGCACGAGACCCACGTGTCGCTGCGCTGGATCCCCTCCGACCTCTGCGAGACGCCCGAGGGGGCCGCGAAGGCGCTCGCCGACGTCGACGGCATCTGCGTGCCGGGCGGCTTCGGCATCCGGGGCATCGAGGGCAAGCTCGGCGCCCTGCGCTTCGCCCGCGAGCAAGGGATCCCGACGCTCGGGCTGTGCCTGGGCCTGCAGTGCATGGTCATCGAGTACGCGCGCAACAAGGCGGGGCTCGCGGGCGCGTCCTCGAGCGAATTCGACCCCGACACCGAGTTTCCGGTCATCGCGACGATGGCCGAGCAGGTCGACATCATCGCCGGCGGCGATCTCGGCGGCACGATGCGGCTCGGTCTCTACACGGCCGATCTGCGCGAGGGGTCGCTGGCGGCCGAGCTGTACGGTGCGCCGCAGGCGTCGGAGCGTCACCGTCACCGGTACGAGGTCAACAACGCCTACCGCGACCGTCTGGCGGAGACCGGCCTGATCTTCTCGGGGCTCTCGCCGGATCGCAACCTGGTCGAGTACGTCGAGCTGCCTCGCGACGTGCATCCCTTCTACGTCGCCACGCAGGCCCACCCGGAGCTGCGCTCGCGTCCCACGGCTCCGCACCCGCTGTTCCGCGGCCTGGTCGGGGCGGCGCTCGAGCGCCATCGCTCGAGCGAGCTCTTCGACGTGGAGCAGGGCGCGGATGCCTGAGCCCACCGCCGTGCCGGAGCACACTGTCCCCGCGTCATCGGCTCGCGACCTGCGTGAGCTGCGCGACGAGCCGCTCGAGGTGCCGATCACCGCCAGCGAGGTCGTGTTCGACGGCCGAGTGTGGGATGTCCGGCGCGACGAGTTCGTCTACAACGGCGAGTCCACGGTGCGGGACTACGTCGACCACACGGGCGCCGTCGCGGTCGTCGCAATCGACGACGAGGGCCGCGTCCTCCTGCTGCAGCAGTATCGGCATCCGATCCGCTCGCGCGACTGGGAGATCCCGGCCGGGCTGCTCGATGTGCAGGGCGAGGCGCACGTCGACACCGCCCGCCGCGAGCTGGCCGAGGAGGCCGACCTGGTCGCGGCGTCGTGGGAGCCGCTGATCAGCATCCGCACCACCCCCGGCGGCAGCGACGAGACGGTGCACATCTTCCTCGCCCGTGAGCTCGCCGCCGCCCCCGAGGTGCACGCGCGCGAAGCGGAGGAGGCCGACATCCGCCTCGAGTGGGTCGACCTCGATGTCGCCGTGTCGGCGGTGCTCGCGGGCCGCATGCACAATGCGATCCTCGCGGTCGGCGTGCTCACCGCGGCCGAGCGCCTGCGTCGCGCGGGCGGACCCGCGGGGCAGTAGGCGCCGCGTGCGCGTCGACCGGGCGATCGCGGCGTACCTGCGCCACGTATCGGTCGAGCGGGGGCTGTCGGAGCACACCCTCGCCGCCTACCGGCGCGACCTGGCCGAGTACTCCGCGTGGCTCGCCGCCGACGGCATCGACGACACCGCGCAGATCACTCCCGAGGTGGTCTCTCGGTACGCGGCCGCGGCGGCATCGACCGAGCCGAGACCTGCCGCGTCGAGCCTCGCGCGCAGACAGTCCTCGGTCCGGGGTCTGCACCGCTTTCTCGCGCGAGAGGGTATCGAGACCGACGACCCGTCGGCGCGGCTGCGCCCGCCCAAGGCCGCGCAGCGCCTGCCGAAGGCCCTGACGATCGATCAGGTCGCGGCGCTCGTGCAGGCCCCGCCGGCCGAAGACCCGATCGGGGTGCGCGACCGGGCCCTGCTCGAACTGCTGTACGCGACGGGCGCGCGGGTCTCCGAGGCCGTGGGGCTGGATGTCGACGACCTCGCGCACGGCGAGGCGCTGCGGCTGCGCGGCAAGGGCGGTAAGGAGCGCATCGTGCCGATCGGATCGTACGCGCGTGACGCGGTGGATGCCTACCTCACCCGTGTGCGGCCGGCGCTCGCCGCGCGGGGCCGGGCGACACCGCGGCTCTTCCTCGGTGCGCGCGGGGCGCCGCTGTCGCGGCAGAGCGCCTGGCTGGTGCTGCAGGCGGCGGCCGAGCGGGCGGGGCTGTCCGCGCACGTGTCGCCGCACACGCTGCGGCACTCCTTCGCGACGCATCTGCTGCAGGGCGGTGCGGACGTGCGCGTCGTGCAAGAGCTGCTCGGGCACGCCTCCGTGGCGACGACCCAGATCTACACGCACGTCACGGTCGACGCGCTGCGCGACGTGTACGCCGGCGCGCATCCCCGCGCGCGCTGACGTCGGCGCCGGGCGGCTCGGTGGGGTGCGCCGAGGTCGGGACGCGCGCGGGCGGCATGCCGCCCCGGCCCCGGCGGGCCCACGTGACTAGAATCGACCGAGGTCATGGACAAGTCAGGAGTATCGGTGGCGGGCAGCGCGCGAGGCACGAAGAGGGCCTCCTCCGGCGACGACGCACCCGTCGGCGCCACCGGCCGCCCCTACCGGGGATTTCCCACCCCGCCGCCGCTCGACGCGCACGGTCCGGCCCGCATCATCGCCCTCTGCAACCAGAAGGGCGGGGTCGGCAAGACCACGACGACGATCAACCTCGCGGCGGCCCTGGCCAGCTACGGGCGGCGGGTGCTGGCCGTGGACTTCGATCCTCAGGGGGCCCTGTCGGCCGGGCTCGGCATCCAGACCCACGACGTGCCCACCGTGTACGACCTGCTGCTCGACACCAAGCGCGACCCCGCAGATGCCATCGTGCACTCGCACGTCGAGAACCTCGACGTGCTGCCGGCCAACATCGACCTGTCGGCCGCCGAGGTGCACCTGGTCAACGAGGTCGCGCGCGAGACGATCCTCTCGCGCGTGCTGCGCAAGGTCGCCGGCGACTACGACGTCATCCTCATCGACTGCCAGCCCTCGCTCGGCCTGCTCACCGTCAACGCGCTCACCGCGAGCCACGGGGTGCTGATCCCGCTCGAGTGCGAGTTCTTCGCGCTGCGCGGTGTCGCGCTGCTGATCGAGACGATCGACAAGGTGCGCGACCGCCTCAACCCGGCGATCGAGCTCGACGGCGTGCTGGCGACGATGTACGACCCGCGCACGCTGCACTCGCGCGAGGTGCTCGAGCGGGTGGTCGAGGCCTTCGGCGACGACGTGCTCGAGACCGTCATCGGTCGCACCGTGAAGTTCCCCGACGCGTCCGTGTCGGGTGTGCCGATCATCGAGTTCGCTCCGGAGCACTCCGCCGCCCAGGCGTACCTCCGTCTCGCGCGCGAGCTGGTCGCCCGTGGCGACGTCGCCTGATCCCGCGCACGACGCGCCGGATGCCGAAGACCCCGGCGACGCCGGATTCCGGGTCTCGCTCGAGGGTTTCGACGGTCCGTTCGACCTGCTGCTGAACCTCATCTCCCAGCACGAGCTCGACATCACCGAGGTCTCGCTCAGCACCGTCACCGATGAGTTCATCGCCTACCTGCGCGGGCTCGACCCCGACGAAGAGCTCGAGCAGGCCAGCGAGTTCCTCGTGGTCGCCGCGACGCTGCTCGATATGAAGGTGGCGGGCCTGCTGCCTCAGGGCGAGCTCGTCGACGCCGAATCGGTCGCGCTGCTCGAGGCGCGGGATCTGCTCTTCGCCCGGCGCACTGCTCGCCTTCGCGCCGCGCGAGATCCCGCACGTCGGGCTCGACCATCTGCACGCGCCGCTGGTCAGCATCCGCGAGCAGGCCGCCGTCGTCGTGACGCTGCTGCGCGGCGCCGAGACGCTGACCTTCCGCGAGCTCGTCGCCGGCGCCGGTCAGCCCGGCGTCGTCGTCGCGCGCTTCCTCTCCGTTCTCGAGCTCTACCGCCACGCCGCGCTGTCCTTCGAGCAGCTCGAGCCACTCGGTGAGCTCACCCTGCGCTGGACCGCCGAGCACTGGTCCGACGAAACCCTTGCGAGCCTGGGGGCAGACTATGACCGATGACCGTGTACGGGATGCCGGGACCGCCGGCACCGGATCCGCCGATGCGGCTGCGGCGACAGCATCCGTCGCCCGTCGTCTCGAGGCGATCCTGCTGATCGTCGAGGAGCCGCAGAGCCTCGTGAGCCTTGCGACCGCGGTGGCGGCGCCCGTCGCGGCCGTGCGCCAGGCGATCGAGGGTCTCGTGGAAGACTACGACGGTCGCGCCGGGGGACCGCGGCGCGGGTTCGAACTGCGCGAGGTCGGCGGTGGGTGGCGGCTGTACGTGCGCGATGAGCACGATGATCTGGTGAGTGAGTTCGTCAACACGCAGGCGCCGTCGCGGCTGTCGCAGGCCGCGCTCGAGACCCTCGCCGTGATCGCCTACAAGCAGCCCGTCACCCGCGGGCAGGTGGCGTCGATCCGTGCCGTGAACGTCGATTCGGTGGTGCGCACGCTGCTTGCGCGGGGCCTCATCACCGAGGTGTTCACCGACGCCGATACGGGCGCGATCCACTACGGCACGACCGACGCGTTGCTGGTGAACCTCGGCATCAATTCGCTGGATGAGCTGCCGCCGATCTCGCCGCTGCTCGATGACGGCGCGGACGGCTTCGATGAGACGGTGCCGCGGTGAGCGGTGCCGCGGTGGATGGTGTGGCGGCGGCCGATGCCGTGGTGAGCGCCGGTGTCCCACTTTCTGTCGCTCTGTCGCACTCTGGGCGACAGAAAATGGGACACCGTTCCCCAGCGCCGGGCCGCAGGGTGTGGGATGTCCCCATTTCTGTCGCTCCAGCCGCCGTTGTGCGACAGAAAGTGGGACACCATCCCGTAGTGCGGGCGGCGATCAGCGAGCGAGCAGGAGGAGGACGCGATGAATGAGGCGCACGGAGAGCAGGAGAGGGGGCAGGATGCTGCCACCGAGGGCGTGCGGCT
>NZ_QFPF01000093.1 GCF_003248605.1 Microbacterium sp. | reverse complement strand
CACGTGAAACGGCGCGTAAAGGGACCGCCCGGTGCCCATAGGTCAGGCCCGCGCGTGGGACCATCTCCCCTGTATCACAGCGAGGAGATGACGGGCACGTTTCTGCTACCCCCGACAACTTGCGCCTGGACCAAGGCGCTGGTCCCCGTTGTCCTGTTTCACGTGAAACGACAGCGTCATGCACGACCAGCCGAGCGTCGGTCGTTTCACGTGAAACTCACCACACTGCCCACGAGAGCGTCACCTGGACCCACATGCCTGTCGAGTTTCACGTGAAACGGTTGCATCGCTGACCAAGATTCGTCTGGATCGCGCACGCCTGACACTTTGCGTCAAAAGTTCCGCGTACCGCGGACATTTTCCGTATGTTCCCCCGACTGGGGGATCGTCGTCGGCGCTCACACACACGACGTCGGGAACACCGTTCACCAGCTCCCTCGTGTCGGCGCTCAGCGCGCCGTTCATCCGGCTTCGCCGCGCCGGGCCGGCTCCAATCTCGTACTCGGACTCCGGTGTGATCCCTCTCCACGTGAGATCCGTCTCGGCTCACGAGGACACGCCTCCGCCACTATCTACCGGACCGATCCACGCACCCCCTGCTCAGCAGAGGGGGATTGCCGAGCAAAGGTCTGTCTTCGGCGCTCACAACCTCCGCTCGGCAGACTCCCTCTCCTCGGCAGAGCGGCCCTGCGCCGATGCCTCACCCCGCCGGCAGCCGGGCCCCGCACATCGCGCGCCTCTGTTGCGCGGCCCACGCCCATGACGTCTGCTCGATCTGGGCTCACCCCGCCGAGTCCGCCCGCCACTGCCTGGACAACCTCGGCCCGCCACAGCTCGGGAGACTTCTCGCCGCACAACCCGGCAAGCTCTGCCCAGTAGAGGGAGATCGACCGGCAGAGGTCCATGTCCGGCATTCACGCACTCCGTCTCGCGTTGCGCCAGCCGAGCATGCACGGGACGACGCGCGCGGTGTTTCACGTGAAACGCCCACCGGCGCCCCGGCTCTGCGCGCACGAACCGGGTTCGCGAACGAAGTGATCAGCGCCCGACGAACGCCCGCACCACACGAGTGGGTTCGGTGATGACACCTTCGCCCACAACCTCCACACGGACATCGCGCAATCCGAAACGTCTAATCTGCTTCGCCGCGGTCTCGATCTCCGCCGGGGCGGTAGCGCCTTTCAGCAGCACCATCTCACCACCCGGACGAAGGAGGGGGGCCGTGAGTGGGATCAGTGTGCGCAGCGCCGACACGGCGCGAGCGGTGACTTGATCGAAAAGCGGCTCGGGGTGATGGTCCTCGGCCCGAGCACGCACGACGGTGACGTTGGAGAGCGCGAGACGGTCGACCTGCTCATTCAGCCACATCACGCGCCTCTCCATGGGCTCGATCAGAACCCAGTCGACGTCAGGGCGCGCGATAGCCAGCACAATGCCGGGCAGTCCGGCACCCGAGCCGACATCACCGACCGTGTTCCCGGCGCCGAACAACGGCGCGATGACGGCGCTGTTCAGGATGTGGCGGGTCCACAGACGCGGGAGCTCGAGGGGTCCGATGAGTCCTCGCTGTTCACCCTCATCGGCGAGCGCGCGCGTGAAGTTCCGGGCAGCGTCGACGCGGTCAGCGAAGAGGACCGCGGCTTCGGCCGGCTCCGGCTCGTAGTCGGTCACAGATGTTCCACGTGAAACGTCAGCCGCGACGAATCACGGTGTGACGTTTCGCGCCCTCGCCATACGACTCCGACACGAATCCCCGCTCGGCGACGATGTCGTGGACGAGCTTGCGTTCGTAGCTCGACATCGGCGGCAGAGATGCCTGGCTCGCTCCCTCGTCGATCTTCTCGATCGCGCGGGCGACAAGAGCCTCGAGTTCACTCTGACGGGTGTCGCGTGAGCCTCCCACATCGAGGATCAGCCGCGAGAAACGACCCGTCTTGTTCTGCACGGCGAGCCGGGTGAGCTCCTGAAGCGCACGAACGGTCTCGGGATCCGCCAGAGGCTTCAGCGCGTCGGCTCGACCCTCGGATGCCTCGACAGAGACATACGCGCGTCCGGCGCGCACGTCCAACTCGATGTCACCGTCGAGGTCGGCGATGTCGAGCAGTTCCTCGATGTAGTCGGCGGCGACGTCGCCTTCTTCCTCGAGGAGGGCGACGGACGTCTCCTCACCCGGGGGGACGGTCTCATCGAACACGTCTGATGTGGTCGTCATGGCGTGGATCCTCTCGGGGGTCAGGCGCGGGGCTTGGCGGGTCCGGCGGACGGCGGACTGTCAGCCGGGGGAGTGGATCCGGCATCCGGATCCGCCGACGCTCCGCTCGCCGACGTCGGGCGCGTGTGCTGTGACTGCTTCTTCGCCCGCTGCTTGCTCATGGGCTGCTGGCGCTTGGGCGCCGCCGCCTTCGCCTTCTCGGCCTCGGCGAGCAGGCGCTCCTGCTCGGCACGGTACTTCTCCATCGGCACGACCTTGCCCGAGGAATCGATCGCCTTGCCCTTGCGCGCGAGTCGTTCCTCTCGGGCCTTCGCCGCATCGGACCCGGGTGTGGGCATCTCGCGGATGACCACGAACTGCTGCACCATCGTCCAGATGTTGGAGGTGAACCAGTAGATGACAACACCCAGCGGGAAGAACACACCCGAGAAGATGAAGGCCAGCGGCAGGATGTAGAGCATGATCTTCTGCATCTGGTACGCCTGGCCGGTCTTGGCCTCGGGCGACAGATTCTTCGAGATGATCTGCAGCTGGGTGAAGAACTGCGACACGATCATGAGGGCGACGAGGACGATCAGGATGATGATCGCGACGGTGTTGCCGGTCTCGAACGCGTTGATCAGTGTCTCGTGCAGCGACGCGACTCCGAACAGCCGGGCGTCGTAGAACTCCTGCGTGAGCTCGTTGTCGAGCAGACCCACACCGCTGAACGTCGGGTCGTCGCCGATGCGCTGCACGTCGTTGAGCACCGAGAACAGCGCGAAGAAGATCGGCATCTGCACGAGCAGAGGCAGGCAGCTCGACACGGGTGTCGTGCCGTGCTTCTTGTACAGGGCCATCGTCTCGCGACTCATCGCCTCCCGCGAGAGCTGGTCGCGCTTCCCCTTGTACTTCTCCTGAACTTTTCGCAGCTCAGGAGCGATTTCCATCATCTTTCGCTGGCTCTTGATCTGCCGCACGAAGAGCGGGATCAACGCCGCGCGCACGACGATCACGAGACCCACGATCGAGAGAACCCAGGTGATGCCCTCGGCTGCAGGCAGCCCCATCGCGGTGAACAGCCAGTGCCAGGCGACGAGCACGAGCTCGACCGCCCACTTCAGCGGCCAGAGGATGATTCCGATCAGATCCGGCACGGATCAGTCCTTTCTCAGGGAAGAGGGCACGACGAAGCCCCGGGGGGTCAGGTCGTTTCCGACGTTCTCGCGCACGGGCACGTCATCGATGCCGCCCTGCGCCCACGGATGGCACCGCGCGAGGCGGGATGCCGCCATCAGGCTGCCGCGGAGCACTCCGTACTGCTGCACCGCTCCCACCGCATAAGCCGAGCAGGTCGGGTAGTACTTGCAGACATCGCCGTAGAGGGGCGACACCGTCGCTCGGTAGACGATGAGTGCGGCGATCGCGGTGTTGCGGGGCACCAGGCAGGCTGCACGCCAGGCGTGTCCGGCATCCAGATACCCGTGCCCCGTCATGGCTGTGGGCAGCGGAGCGCTCATACTCGGCTCCTCCTCACACAGCGGGTGACCTCGACGTTCAGCGTCGAGAAGTCCGCGCCCGCCGCTCCCGGCAGGGCACGGATGACGATGTCACGACCCGGGGGAACGTCATCGACGAGCCGCGCGCACGCGGCCTTGAGACGGCGACGCACCGTGTTGCGCACGACGGCATTGCCGACGCTCTTCGCGACGATGAAACCGAAACGCACGTCTTCGCCCGATCGGACGGCGACGTGGGTGACCGTATGGGCTCCGGCACAACGAGTGCCCCTGCGGACGACGTGTCTGTAGTCGTCGCCGCGGGTGAGGCGATGAGCCCGGGCCAGCACCGCGGTTCTGGTGTTACGCCGAGAGCTCGACGCGACCCTTGCCGCGGCGAGCGGAAAGGATCGCGCGGCCGGCACGCGTGCGCATGCGGGCGCGGAAGCCGTGCTTCTTGGCGCGGCGGCGGTTGTTGGGCTGGAAGGTGCGCTTGCTCATAGTGTCACTCCGGGAGACGAGTCACCGGGACGTGGGCGACCGGAGACGTTCAGGGCGGGAGATGGATGCCGCGAGGGCATAAGTCAACTTCCTAAGGGTACGCCCTCATCCCCGAGCCCACAAACCGGGAGGCGGAACGCGACATTATCCCGAGGTCCGAGTTCCGATCCTGGCAATGACACGCCGGCGCGTCCTACAGTGGATTTTGCTCCGCGAGCGCGCGTGGCTAGCGTGATCCGCGGCAGTTATCCACAGGTTCGGCGACGGCATTCGCGCGGCCGCCCGGGGAGCCGTCCACAACAATCCACATTTCGCCCACAAGGCGATCCACACCCGGGGGGGCCATGTCTCAGCACGATGTTCCAGACGTCTCGATCTGGTCGGCCGTGCTCGAAGTCCTGGCCACGGATGATCGCATCACGCCTCAGCTGAACGGGTTCCTCAATCTCGCGGTGCCTCAGGGGGTCATGGGCGGGACGCTGTATCTCGATGTCCCGAACGACCTCACCGCGGCGCAGTTCAACAAACGGATGAGGGCGTCCATCATGGAGGCCCTCGCACGCATCGACCATCCCTCCGCCGCGGTCACCTTCCGCGTCGTGGTCAACCCCGAGCTCGCCGACGCGCCGAGCGGCCGCTCCGAACCGGAGAGGTCGAGCGAGCCATCGCCCGCATCCGCCGGGCCGGCCGCCGTCGATGCCGCGTCAGGCCCGGCTCTGCGGGCATACGTCGAGCCCGCCCCCGAGCCTGCCCCCGTCGCATCGCGCAGCGATACGCGCCTGAATCCCAAGTACACCTTCGACAACTTCGTGATCGGCCAGTCGAACCGCTTCGCCCACGCCGCGGCCGTCGCCGTCGCCGAGGCACCCGCCAAGGCGTACAACCCCCTGTTCATCTACGGAGACTCGGGGCTCGGCAAGACGCACCTGCTGCATGCGATCGGCGACTACGCGCTGAGCCTCTATGCCGGCATCCGCGTGCGCTATGTCTCGAGCGAGGAATTCACGAACGATTTCATCAACTCGATCGCGAACAACCGGGGCTCGGCATTTCAGGCGCGCTATCGAGAAGTCGACATCCTGATGATCGACGACATCCAGTTCCTCCAGGGCCGCGCCGAGACCCAGGAGGCCTTCTTCCACACGTTCAACACGCTGCACGACCACGACAAGCAGGTCGTCATCACGAGCGACGTCCCGCCCAAGCACCTCACCGGGTTCGAGGACCGCATGCGCAGCCGCTTCGAGTGGGGCCTCATCACCGACGTCCAGGCTCCCGATCTCGAGACTCGCGAGGCGATCCTGCGCAAGAAGGCGCAGAGCGAACGCCTGCACGTACCCGATGATGTGCTCGAATACATCGCCACCAAGGTCTCGAGCAACATCCGCGAGCTCGAGGGTGCGCTCATCCGCGTCTCAGCCTTCGCCAACCTCAACCGCTCGGCGCTCGATGTGCAGCTGGCCCAGACCGTCCTGCGCGACATCGTCGATCAGGACGACGCGAACGTCGTCTCGCCGACCGACATCATCACCGCCACCGCGCAGTACTTCAAGCTCACCGTCGACGACCTGTACGGCTCCAGCCGGTCGCAGGCCGTCGCGACCGCACGTCAGATCGCGATGTACCTCTGCAGGGAGCGCACGAGTCTCTCCCTGCCGAAGATCGGTCAGCTCTTCGGCAACCGCGATCACACGACGGTCATGTACGCGTACAAGAAGATCAGCGACCTCATGAAGGAGCGCCGCTCCCTCTACAACCAGGTCACCGAGATCACCACGATGATCGGTCGCCAATCCCGCTGACGACCACTCCTCGTCGTTCCGTTCGCCCCGATACATCCACTCGACGCGGGATGAATTCCCCACACGGCGCTTGACAGCGTCCCGCGCAACACGCCATCATTTCGATTTTCACAGTGTGGATAACTTGTGGATAAGCCGTCTCGAGGCTCACAACTCTGTGCACCCGCGACGTCGTTCTGTGGAAACCGTCGAGTGGATGCCGCACGCCGCCGTCATCCGTCAGGCCCTGTTTCCGCAGCTCGTACACAACTCACACGCATGTAGTTCCCCGCTCTCGACAGCGATCCACCGAGTTATCCACAGAATCCACAGCTGTTAACACCATTAACGAGAATCTTGATGAGAAACCCCGTCCCATCACCTCCGGGGCGAACGTCGGTACCGGCGGCCCCGCTCACACGAGCGCTCGACCACGGCACTAGCATGGGTAAGCCCACCCCCAGGACGACAAGGGAGCGCCCGTGAAGTTCCACGTCAACCGCGATGTCTTCAGCGACGCGGTCTCGTTCGTCGTGAAGCTGCTGCCGCAGCGCAACCCCCAGCCGATCCTGGCCGGCGTGCTCATCGAGGCAGGATCCGACGGACTCTCCCTCTCGGCGTTCGACTACGAAGCGTCCGCCCGAACCACCATCGAGGCGACGGTCGACAGTCCCGGCACGATCCTTGTGCACGGGCGTCTGCTGTCGGAGATCGCCAACCGGCTGCCGAACGCTCCCATCCAGATCGTGGTCGACGACGACGGCGGAATCGTGCTCACCTGCGGCTCGGCACGATTCACTCTGCCTTCGATGCCTGTGCAGGAATATCCCGCGATCCCCGAGGTCACGGGTGAACCCGGGCTCGTGCCCGCTGACGATTTCGCGACGGCCATCGCCCAGGTCGCCTTCGCCGCATCGCGCGACGATGTCACCCCCGTCCTCACGGGTGTCCAGCTGGAGGTCTCGGGCACGACACTGAGCCTCGTCGCCACCGACCGCTACCGGGTCGCCCTCCGGGAGATCGCCTGGGACGCCGGCGACGCCCGTGCCGATGAGGCGACCGCACTCGTCCCCGCGCGCACGCTGCAGGAAGTGGGCAAGACCTTCGGTCACGGCGGCAACATCCGCATCGCGTTCTCCGGATCGGGTGACCGCGAGATCATCGCGTTCTCCGCGGGTGACCGCACGGTCACGTCGCTGCTGATCAAGGGCAACTTCCCGCCGGTGCGGCGCCTGTTCCCGGAGCAGAACGACCACCACGCCGTGGTCAACACGGCCGAACTCGCCGAAGCCGTCCGACGCATGCAGATCGTGCTCGATCGGTCGGCCCCCCTGCGGTTCACCTTCAACGGCGACGGCGTGACCATGGACGCCTCGGGCGGAGACCAGGCGCGGGCATCGGAGTCCGTCGACGCGCACCTGCAGGGCGAAGACGTCGTCCTCGGCCTCAACCCGCAGTACCTTCTCGAAGCACTGACGGCGGTACGCAGTGAGTTCGTGCGCATCACGTTCACGTCCTCCGACAACGCCAACAAGCTCAGCCCGGTCCTGATCACGAGCCAGACCTCGGTCGAGAAGGCCGGCGGCGACAGCTTCAAGTACCTGCTCCAGCCCAACCTGCTGCTGCGCTGATCCGACCGTTCGGGGTGTCCGCCCCTCGACGTAGGGTTGTTCCGTGATCGTCGAGCATGTCAGCCTCATCGACTTCCGCAACTATGCGGTCGCCGATGTCGCGCTCGCGCCGGGCCCCAATCTGTTCGTGGGACGAAACGGTCAGGGCAAGACCAACCTGGCAGAGGCCATCGCCTACGTCGCCACACTCGGTTCGCATCGAGTCTCGGGTGATCAGCCCCTCGTGCGTGCCGGAGCGGATGCCGCCATCCTGCGGGTGCGCGTCGCCTACGGCGAGCGCAGAATCCAGCTCGAGGCTCAGCTCAACCGTCAAGGAGCCAACCGTGCGCGCGTCAACGGCGCCGACGTGCGGCCCTCCGAGCTGCCGCGATACGCACAGGTGGTGATCTTCGCCCCCGAAGATCTGGGTATCGTCCGCGGTGACCCGTCGTCCCGACGCCGCTTCGCCGACCAGCTCCTGGTGCAGCGTTCACCACGTATGGCCGCGGTGATCGCCGATTACGAGAGGGTGCTCAAGCAGCGCGGCGCTCTGCTCAAATCGGCCCGCGCCCGCGGCATCCGCGGAGAGGCGCTCTCCACACTCGATGTCTGGGATGACAAGCTCGTCACCCTCGGGTCCGCGCTCATCGATGCCCGCGAATCCCTCGCTTCAGAGCTCGCCCGACCCCTGGCCGAGGCGTACGCGGCCATCGCCGGAGACGATCATCAGCCGTCGGCGCTGTGGAACCTCTCCATCCGAGGCGCCGACCCGGAGGACGGCATCGATGGCACCGGTGAGTCCATCGAGGGCGCGACCGCTGAGCTCTTCCGCCGGGCTCTCGCGGCACGGCGCACCGCTGAGCTCGAGCGCGGCATGAACCTCGTCGGTCCGCATCGCGACGACCTCCTGCTCCAGATCCGCGGGCTTCCCGTCAAGGGCTATGCGTCGCACGGTGAGTCCTGGTCGGTCGCCCTGGCGCTTCGGCTCGCATCGGCCGAGCTGCTGCGGGCCGAATCCCGCGCCGGAGACCCCGTCCTGATCCTCGACGACGTCTTCGCCGAGCTCGACACCGAGCGACGGGATCGTCTGTCCCATCTCACCAGCGGCTACGAGCAGGTCATCGTCACAGCAGCCGTCGAAGGCGACGTTCCCGATTCGCTCCGCAGCCGGACCGTGCGCATCGAGGCAGGGCGTATCATCCACGACGAGCGCTCGTCCGCACCCTCCGCCGATGTCCATGCCTGACGAGATCGAGGATCCATCGTCGCCCCAGGCGCCGCGGCCGGCGGCCGACGACGCTGCTGACTCGCTCACCTTGGCGACGTATCTGAGACTGCGCGGCATCGCAGCGCCGCGCGGACGACGTCGGCGCCGCATCCGCGACGAAGACGGCGAGAATGTGCCCTTCGCCCCCGGTCGGGACCCGCGCGGACTCGGCGACATCGTCGCCGAGGTGACGCGCGAGGCGGGTTGGGACTCGCACCTCGCGCAGGAGGACGTCCTCCGGCGATGGAGCGAGGTCGCGGGCGAACAGACCGCTGCGCACGCCCATCCGGTGGCGCTGGAGGGCGGTGTGCTCACGGTCCAGTGCGACTCGACGGCGTGGGCCAAACAGCTCTCGCTGCTGCGCGCCGAGATCGTCACTCGCATCGTGCGCCACCATCCCGATGCGGGCATCACCGGAGTGCGCTTCATCGGGCCCGACGTCCCCTCGTGGAAATGGGGTCCCAGGACGATTCCAGGGCGTGGCCCACGCGATACCTACGGTTGAGGGAGCATTTGGGGTGTCCGGCCCGATTTCCGAGCCGCAGAGGGCCGGATATGCCGTTTCGGGCGGGCCGCCTCGACTAGACTGAGAGGGCCTCATCCCTCGATCTGGAGCGCCGCACCTCTATGACTTCCGACTCGCTCGACAGCGCCCCGGCCGATCCGAACCTCACGCCCGAGAAGACGCCCGTCGAGTACGGGGCCGACGCCATCCAGGTCCTCGAGGGTCTGGAGGCGGTCCGCAAGCGCCCGGGCATGTACATCGGTTCGACGGGTCCCCGAGGACTGCACCACCTCGTGTACGAGATCGTCGACAACTCCGTCGATGAGGCGCTCGCCGGCTACTGCGACACGATCGACGTCGCGATCCTCGAAGACGGTGCCGTCCGCGTCGTCGACAACGGACGCGGCATCCCCGTGGACATGCACCGCACAGAGGGCAAGTCCACCGTCGAGGTCGTTCTGACCGTGCTCCACGCGGGCGGCAAATTCGGCGGCGGCGGATATGCGGTCTCGGGCGGTCTGCACGGTGTCGGCTCGTCCGTCGTGAACGCCCTGTCGACACGACTCGAGGTCGAGGTTCGGCGCCAGGGATACGTGTGGCGTCAGTCCTACCGCAACGGCGGTGTTCCCCAGGCGCCCCTCGAGCGCGGCGAGGAGAGCGCCGAGACCGGAACGACGATCACCTTCTGGCCCGATCCCCTGATCTTCGAGTCCGTCGACTTCGACTACGACACGCTGCGAACGCGCTTCCAGCAGATGGCGTTCCTCAATAAGG
>NZ_QFPF01000166.1 GCF_003248605.1 Microbacterium sp. | reverse complement strand
GCCGCCGACTCGGGAGACCGAGATACCCACGTCGACCGCGGGGCGCTGGTTGGCGTTGAACAGGTCGGACTGCAGGAAGATCTGTCCGTCGGTGATCGAGATCACGTTGGTCGGGATGTACGCCGACACATCGTTCGCCTTCGTCTCGATGATCGGCAGACCGGTCATCGACCCCGCGCCCAGCTCGTCCGAGAGCTTCGCGCAGCGCTCGAGCAGGCGGGAGTGCAGGTAGAAGACGTCTCCGGGGTACGCCTCGCGGCCCGGCGGGCGGCGAAGCAGCAGCGACACGGCGCGGTACGCCTCGGCCTGCTTGGACAGGTCGTCGAAGATGATCAGGACGTGCTTACCGCCGTACATCCAGTGCTGGCCGATGGCCGAACCGGTATAGGGCGCGAGGTACTTGAAGCCCGCGGGGTCGGACGCGGGGGCCGCGACGATGGTGGTGTACTCCATCGCCCCAGCGTCCTCGAGCGCACCCTTGACGGAGGCGATCGTGGAGCCCTTCTGCCCGATGGCGACGTAGATGCAGCGGACCTGCTTCTCGGGGTCGCCCGAGGCCCAGTTGTCCTTCTGATTGATGATCGTGTCGATCGCGATCGCGGTCTTGCCGGTCTGACGGTCGCCGATGATGAGCTGACGCTGACCGCGGCCGACGGGGATCATGGCGTCGATGGCCTTGATGCCCGTCTGCATCGGCTCGTGCACGCTCTTGCGCTGCATGACGCCGGGGGCCTGCAGCTCGAGCGCACGGCGGCCCTCGGTCGCGATGGCGCCGAGACCGTCGATCGGGCTTCCGAGCGGGTCGACGACGCGGCCGAGGTAGCCGTCGCCGACACCCACCGAGAGCACCTCACCGGTGCGCGTGACCTGCTGTCCGGCCTCGATGCCCGAGAACTCGCCGAGGACGACCACACCGATCTCGTGCTCATCGAGGTTCTGCGCCAGACCCTGAGTGCCGTCGCCGAAGGTGACGAGTTCGTTGGCCATGACGCCCGGCAGGCCCTCGACGTGGGCGATGCCGTCGGCGGCGTCGACGACGGTCCCGACCTCGGATGAGGCGGCCCCCGTCGGCTCGTACGCCGCGACGAAGTCCCGCAGGGCGTCACGGATGACGTCGGGGCTGATCGATAGTTCTGCCATTGTCTTCCTCTGTCTCAGAAGTTGTGTCTATGAGGAGCCGGGGCTCCGGATGTGCGCGCGCTGCGCGTCTGTTCGGTCAGCCGGCCAGACGCTGTCGCAGGTCGGCGAGCCTCGAGGCGATCGAGGCGTCGATCACGTCGTCGGCGATCTGGATACGCAGTCCCCCGACGACGCCGGGGTCGACCACGGTGTTGAGCGAGACATCCCGCCCGTACTTCGTCGACAGCAGCGTGGCGAGCTTGTTCGCCTGCGAGCGGGTCAGGGGCGTGGCGGTCACGACCGTCGCCACGGCGCGGCCGCGCTCGTCCGAGACGATCCGCATCGCGCGGCTGAGCAGTTGGCGGATGCGACGCTCCCCCGGCTGCTGCACGACCGATGCCACGATCAGCTTCGTGCCCGCGGCCGTGCGATCCGTCAAGAGAGTCTCGATCAGGCGCCCCTTGGCCGTCGCGTCACCGAGACGGCTGCCCAGGGCGAGCTCGAGTGAGGGGTTGGCCGCCACCGCGCGGGTGAAGGCGAAGAGCTCGCCCTCGATGTCGGCTGCGGCATCCGCCTTCGCCGCCGCGCGGATCGCGAGCTCCTCGATGCCCTCGACGAGATCGGCCGCCCGCGACCAGCGCTGCTGCACCGCGGTCGTCAGGAGCGAGACCGTCACCGGCGAGAAGTCGCGACCGAACACGTCGGCGACGACCTTGGCCCGGGACGGCGAAGAGGCGGAGGGATCGGCGAGCGCGCCGCTCAGCGGCGAGGAAGCTCCCACGACGCGTGCCGCGGTGAACAGCTCGTCCGCGGTGGCGAGATCGACACCGCTCGTCGCGGACAGCGCCGCGGCGATCTCGCCGAGCGCCTGAGTGGTCGCGCTGCCCATTACTGCGCCTTTCCGGCGGTGCTCTGCTCCGAGGCCTCGAGGTCGGCCAGGAAGCGGTCGACGACCGACTTGGCCTTCGCATCGTCGGAGAGCGTCTCACCGATGACCCCGCCGGCGAGGTCGAGGGCGAGGGTGCCGACCTCCGAGCGGAGCGAGACGAAGGCGCTGCGGCGCTCGGCCTCGATCTGCGCGTGCGCGCTGGTGGTCAGACGCGTGGCCTCGACGCTCGCCTGCTCACGGGCTTCGGCGACGATCTTCTTGCCGTCCTCGCGAGCCGCCTCGCGGATCTCACCCGCCTCTTTGCGCGCCTCGGCGAGCTGGGCGGTGTACTCCTCCAGCGCCGCCTCGGCCTTGCGCTGGGCCTCGTCGGCCTTGGCGATGTTGCCCTCGATCGCCGCGGAGCGCTGGTCGAGCAGCGCCGTCATGCGCGGCAGGACGACACGCCAGAACACCACGAGGATGATGACGAAGCAGACCGCCGACCAGATGATGTCGTAGTAGGCGGGCAGAAGCGGGTTCTGAGACTCGCCTTCTTCTGCTGCGAGAGTGACAAGAGCGCTCAGCATCCTGTCTCCTTACGTCGAGAGGGTCGGATCAGTAGCCGAAGATGAAGCCGGTCGCGATACCGATGAACGCGAGCGCCTCGGTGAAGGCGATACCGATGAACATCAGCACCTGCAGGCGGCCGGCGAGCTCGGGCTGGCGCGCGACGCCCTCGATCGTCTTGCCGACGACGATGCCCACGCCGATGGCGGGGCCGATGGCGGCGAGGCCGTAGCCGACGCTGGCGATCGATCCGGTGAGCTGTGCGAGAACCGTAGTTGCGTCCACGGAGGTGTTTCCTTTCGTTGGGTGGTCAGGCGGGTGCCGGACCGCTCAGTGCTCTTCCGCGACCGCGAGCTGGATGTAGACCGCGGTGAGGATTGCGAAGACGTACGCCTGGAGGAAGGCCACCAGGAGTTCGAACAGGGTGAAGGCGAAGCCGAACGCGAGCGTTCCGACGCCCAGCAGCGACCACAGTCCGCCGAGGCCGAAGATGAAGAACTGCGTGGCGGAGAAGAAGAGCACCAGCATGAGGTGCCCGACGATCATGTTCATCAGCAGACGCAGCGTCAGCGTGACGGGGCGGATGATGAAGGTCGAGAGGAACTCGAGCGGGATGATCAGGATGTAGAGGAACCACGGCAGCCCGGGAGGCATCAGCGAGTTCTTGAAGAAGTTGCCGGGGCTCTTGCGGATGCCGGCATAGATGAACGTGACGTACGCCACGATCGCCAGCAGCAGGGGAACGGCGATGACACTCGTGCCCGCGATGTTGAGCCCGGGGATGATCGAGGTGATGTTCATCGC
>NZ_QFPF01000092.1 GCF_003248605.1 Microbacterium sp. | reverse complement strand
GTCGGCAAGCCCGAACCGCTCAAGCACGTTCTGTCTGGGGCGTGGTCACGCCGTCACCGATAGCCACGTCGTCTTTCTCCAAACCCGCGAAGCGCGCCCGGTCAGGCGGCGGCGAGCTCGTCGCGGACGATGGCCGCGCCCGCGCTGAGCGCGCTCAGTTTGCCGAGTGCAACATCCCGAGGAAGCGGCGCCATGCCGCAGTTCGTGCTGGGGAGCAGGTTGGCGGCATCGACGAACGCGAGCGCGCGGCGGAGGGTGTCGGCGACCTCCTCCGGCGTCTCGACCGCATCGCTCGCGACGTCGATCGCCCCGAGCATGACCTTCTTGCCGCGGATGAGCTCGATGAGCTCCATCGGCACGTGGGAGTGCTGGCACTCCAGAGAGACGATGTCGATGGCGGAGCGCTGCAGAAGGGGGAACGTCTGCTCGTACTGCCGCCACTCCGATCCGAGCGTCGCCTTCCACTGCGTGTTGGCCGCGATCCCGTAGCCGTAGCAGATGTGCACGGCCGTCTGGGCGCGCAGGCCCTCGGTCGCCCGCTCCAGCGCCGCCACACCCCAGTCCCGGACCTCGTCGAAGAAGACGTTGAAGGCGGGCTCGTCGAACTGGATGATGTCGACCCCGGCCGCCTCGAGTTCTCTCGCCTCCTGATTGAGGATCGTCGCGAACTCCCACGCCAGCTTCTCGCGGCTGCGGTAGTGACGGTCGGCGAGCGTGTCGATCATCGTCATCGGGCCGGGCAGTGCCCACTTGATGGGCTGATCGGTCTGCTCGCGGAGGAATCTCGCGTCGTCGACGAACACCGGCTTCTCGCGGCTCACGGCGCCGACGACGGTCGGCACGCTCGCGTCGTACCGATCTCGGATCCGCACCGTCTCGCGCCGTTCGAAGTCGACGCCGCTCAGGTGCTCGATGAACGTCGTGACGAAGTGCTGGCGGGTCTGTTCGCCGTCACTGATGATGTGGATGCCGCGGCGACGCTGCTCCTGGACGGCGATGCGCAGTGCATCCTGCTTTCCCTCGACCAGCGCGTCGCCCTCCATCTTCCAGGGTGACCACAGGGTCTCAGGCTGCGCTAGCCACGACGGCTTCGGGAGGCTGCCGACGGTGGAGGTGGGCAGAAGTGTGTGCACGATCGGCGGTTCTCCGGTCGTCATCCGATGGGAGCGAGTTCGCGGGCCGCCCACCGCTCCAGGACGTGACCGTGCGGTTTCACAAAATGCTCCTCCGTGTACGTGCCCTGCTTCGCCGCGAGTTGACTGCGCTCGACGCGGTCGTAGGCGATCTGCGTGGGCGAGTAGTCCTGCTGCTCCAGGCTCGGGCGGTAGAGCGCACCCGCGGCCGAGTGGGCGTTGTACATCTCGGGTCGATAGATCTTCTGAAAGGTCTCCATCGTGCTGATCGTGCCGATGAGCTGCAGATCGGTGTAGTCCGCCACCAGGTCGCCGCGAAAGTAGAACGCGAGCGGGGCGACGCCGCCGGGAGGCATGAAGTATCGGACCTGCAGGCCCATCCGAGCGAAGTACTCGTCGGTCAGCGAGTAATCGTCCTGCCGATACTCGACGCCGAGAACGGGATGCCGGTAGTCGGTGCTCCGATACGTTCTGCTCGTCGAGACACTGATGCAGATCACGGGCGGCAGCGGGAATCGATCCCGGTAGGCGTCGGAGTCGAGGAAGTGCCGGAACAGCTTGCCGTGCAGATCGCCGAAGTCCTCGGGAACGGTGAACGCGGCCGCGCCCTCGTTGACCGCCGGCAGCCGCACGCTGAAGTCGTAGTCGCGCAGATACGACGAGAAGTTGTTGCCCACGATCCCGTGGCTGCGGCGCCCCGTGCGTCGATCGACGATCTGGATGTCGAGCACCTCGAGCAGCGGGAACTCCCGATCCGCGCCCTCCGTCGTGAACTGCATTCCCACGGAGACGATCTCGAGTTCGACCGTGTACCGGTCCCGGGTCGGGTTGTCGGCGGCCGCGAGCTCGTTGAAGCGCTGATCGATCATCGCGAGGGCATTGCGCAGGTTCTGTCGGCGGTGCTGACCTCGGGCGAGGTTCGCGAAGTTCGTCGTGATCCGGGAACTCTCCGACGGGGAGTAGTCCTCGTCGAAGCGGGTGGTGGTGATGCTGAACGTGAACTCGCTGTCCATGGTCGGCCAATCCGGTCGGTGATCGGCCGGGGTCGGCCGTGCGGAAGTCGCTACGCACATCGTGCAGGCATCCGACGCCTATCGGGTAACTCGCCCTGACTATCGATGCCTATAGTCTTCACCTATGGCTCGGGCGACAGCATCCATCACCCTGCAGCAGCTGCACTACTTCATCGAGGTCGCCGCCGAGGGCTCGATCAGCGCCGCGGCCGATCTGCTCTACGTCTCGCAGCCGACCATGTCGGCGGCGATGAAGGACCTCGAGGCCCGCGTGGGCCGCGCCCTCCTGCTCCGCTCCGCGCGCGGGGTGACGCTGACCGCGGACGGCGCGGAGTTCCTCGGCTATGCCAGGCAGGTCACCGAGCAGGTCGCGCTGCTCGAGCAGCGCTACCTCGGACGGCCGCCGTCTCGACGCCTGCTCGGGGTGTCGGCGCAGCACTACTCGTTCGTCGTCGAGGCGTTCGTGCGGATGGTCAAGAGCAGCGAGGCGGCAGAGTACGAGTTCTCGCTGCGCGAGACGCGCACCTGGGACATCATCGAGGACGTCCGGACGCTGCGCAGCGAGCTCGGCATCCTCTATCGCAACGACTTCAACAAGAACGTCATCGACAAGCTGCTCCGGGACTCCGGACTCGCCTTCCATCCGCTCTTCCGCGCCGAACCGCACATCTTCATCTCGCGGAAGAACCCGCTCGCCTCCCGCGATCACGTCACCCTCGACGATCTCGCCGGACTGCCGCGGCTCACCTTCGATCAGGGGGCGAACAACTCTTTCTATTTCGCCGAGGAGATCCTCTCGACCCTCTCGAGTGCGCAGGAGATCCGGGTCTCCGACCGTGCGACCATCTTCAACCTCATGATCGGCCTCGACGGCTACACGATCTCGACGGGCATCATCAGCGACGACCTCGACCCGGAGATCGTCGCGATCCCGCTCGATGTCGATGAGCGCATCGAGATCGGCTGGATCGGCCACTCCGCGATCCCTCTCACCGAGCAGGCTCGGCGTTACCTCGCCGAGCTGCGGACCGTCGTCGCGGGCTTCGGCGTGGCGCTGCTCGGCTGACCGCCCCGCCCCGCGCCGGGCCGCACCCGCACGACGACGCGGCCGCCGGCACCACCTCGCAACGGGTGCCGACGGCCGCGGCCGTTCCTCTGATCCGTGCCCCCCGGATCGGATCAGAGATCTAGGGTGATCACATCGGGGGCATCAGCACCGTGTCGATCAGGTACACCGTGGCGTTGGCGGTCTGGACGCCACCGCAGATGACGGCGGACTCGCCGTTGACGACCAGGTCGTCGCCGCTGCCGGTGACCTCGAGGTCGGCACCCTGCACGGTGGTGTGCGTGCCGGGGATCTCGTCAGGGGCGACCTGGCCGGGCACCACGTGGTAGGTGAGGATCGAGGTCAGCAGGGCCGAGTCGGTCTGCAGGGTCTCGATCGTGGCGGGGTCGATCTTCGCGAACGCGTCGTCGACGGGCGCGAAGACGGTGAACTCGTCGCCGTTGAGCGTGTCGACCAGGTCGACCTCGGGGTTGAGCTGTCCGCTGACCGCGGAGACGAGCGTGGTCAGCAGCGGGTTGTTCGACGCGGCGACCGCGACGGGGTCCTGGGCCATGCCCTCGACCGAGCCGGCGCCGTCGGGAACGGCGGCCGCGTAGTCCGCGCAGCCCGCGCCGACGAGGTTGGCGGCCGGGTCCATCTCCATCTCCTCCGACATCGAGGGGGTGCTTTCGGGCTCGGTCGTCTCGTCCTCGGTGGCGGTCGTGGCGCCCATCGAACAGGCGCTGAGCGCGAACGTCGCCGCCACGGCGAGCGACAGTCCGGTGGTGAGGCGCAGCTTCGTACGTGACATGGTTTCCTCCTGTGTGTCCGGGGCGGCAGGCCCCTGCTGTGGCACACCCCCGGTGCGGGGGTTGTCCTTGCCGCTGAGCGGCTTCACAGGCTGTTCGGATCGCCCCCGATATCGGATTGAAGTTTCTTCGAAACGGGGGATGCTGCCCCTCAAGGCCGCGGGAGTGTAACGGTTGGCTCTCGCGGGCGCGATCCCGCGCGCGCGACAGGGACGACGGGCGAACGTGCGGCATGCTGGGGTACATGGTTATCGACGGACTCGACGTGCCCGAGGGCGGCGCCGACCCGGTCGATCACGCCGGCGAACTCCTCGTGCGCATCGCGCAGGGCGACAGGGACGCGTTCGCAAGGCTCTACGACCTGCTCTCGTCGCGGGTGTTCGGTTTGATCCTTCGAGTGCTCGTCGACCGCTCGCAGAGCGAAGAGGTGCTCCAGGAGGTCTTCCTCGAAGTGTGGCAATCCGCCGACCGCTTCGCTCCGAACAAGGGTCAAGGAAGATCCTGGGTGCTCACGATGGCGCACCGCCGGGCTGTCGATCGTGTGCGTTCTTCGCAGGCGAGCGTGGACCGGGACGTGCGGGTGGGCTTCCGGGACATGGAAGTCGCACATGACGGGGTCGCTGAGCACGTGGAGCTTCGGATCGAGGGACAACGGGTCGCAACGGCCCTGAAGACCCTGCCCGACGCTCAGCGGGAGGCGATCACCCTCGCGTACTACGGGGGTTACAGTCAGAGCGAGATCGCGGCGCTCGTGGGGGCGCCGCTGGGAACGATCAAGACACGCATGCGGGACGGTCTGACCCGCCTGAGGGCAGAGATGGGGGTGACGTCATGACGGAGCACGATTTCGCAGAACTCGCCGCGGGGCACGCGCTGCACGCGCTCGACCCTGACGACGAGCGCGCCTTCGTCGCCGCCCTCGCTCAGCATCCCGAATGGCGCCACCACCTCGACGCGGACCGCGTCACGGTCTCGGCCCTCGCCGACGGTGTGCCCGAGGTCGCGCCGCCCGCGGCGCTGCGCGCGGGATTGCTCGACAGCATCCTGACCACGCCTCAGAAGCGGGTGGATGCCGAGCCCGCCGCTGCGGCTGCGGCCTCGGTTCCGGTCACGCAGGCGCCGACACGTCGCGCCGGATGGGGGGCGAGGGCGTGGTTCGCGCTCGCAGCCTCGATCGCCTTGCTGCTGGGTGTGGGTGCGGGTGCGACGATCGTCGCGCAGCAGCTGAACCGCCCCGCGGCCGTGGTGGCGCTCGATCGCATCGAAGCGGCGCCGGATGCGCAGAGCGCATCGACGACGCTGGCCGATGGGGGAGAGGCGACGGTGCACTGGTCGGAATCTCTCGGTGAGACGGTGTTCGTCTCGGCGGGTCTTCCGCCGATCGAGGCCGATCAGAGCTACGAGCTGTGGTTCGTGCGGGGTGAAGAGCCGATCGCCGCCGGGGTGTTCACCGCCGACGATTCGGGCACCGCGACCGCGCTGCTGGCGGGGCAGATGGCGCCCGGCGACACCATCGCCGTGACGGTGGAGCCCGCGGGGGGATCCCCCACGGGGCAGCCCACATCGACGCCGATCGTCGCGATCCCCACCGCGTGAGGCGCGCTCGCGCTCGCCGCGGCCGCGGGTAGCCTGGAGTGATGAGCGACGAGAATCCCGGCTTCCACAAGCCCGTGCGTCGTCCCTCCGAGACCTTCGATCGGCTCTTCGCGGCCGATGATCCGGCCGAGGTCTCGCGTGTCGCGCACACCACCGCCGCGGCACTGCTCTCGCGGGTGCGTGACGAGCCCGATGCGGGCGTGATCGACCGCCTGATCGGCTTCACCGATCGGCACGGCATCGACGACATCGCCGAGCTGTGGTCGCGGTCGCCGGCGCGGACGCTGCCCGGCGCGCTGTGGCGCATCTATCTGCTGCAGTTGATGATCCACGACGACCCGCGCACGGCGGCGCTGCTGTACGAGCGCGGGCGCGACGCGCTGCCCTCCGTCGACCCGGTGATCGCGGGCGCGCCCGCCCCTGCCGGACCGGACGAGCTGATCGAACTCTCCGACGCGATCCTGCGCGGGGTCTTCGACGGCGATTTCGGGGTCGCGCTCGATCGCGCGGCCGCGTTCTGCCGGGTGCAGGCATCCGGTGCCACGCATCTCGCGGACGATTACGAGCCGACCGAACCGGGGCGCTCGAGCGAGCTGACGACCCGCGCGCTGCGCCTGTCGACGTTCGCCGTCGACCTCACGGCGGCGGCGGCGCTGTGGCGGCGCGACGCCCTCACCTGAGTTGCCGCGGTCGTGCCGGATGCGGACACAGTAGTGCCGGGCCGCAGAACGCCTCTCGGCGCATGGCCGCTCATAGCGGCAGAAGATGGAGCCCGGGGTTACTGCGGCCCGGCTATGACAGTCTAACCGAGGTCGTGGGCAGGCTGTTCCGAGCTGCCGGATCGGCGGTCCCGAGCGGCGTGGCGACGCGCGCGTAGGCTCGGGGGATGAGCTGGCGTCACGCGCTTCTGATCGACCCGGCGGCATCCGATGATGCCCGTAGCGACTTCGGGTCGACCTTCGCCGAACACGATCCCGGCGCACCCGCCCTGCTGCTCGGCGACCTCAGCGCCCAGCGCGGCGACGGCGTCTTCGAGACTCTGGGCGCCCTCGATGGAATCCCGCACCAGGTCGAGGCGCACCTCGAGCGGCTCGCGCGGTCGGCCGCCCTCATGGATCTTCCCGCCCCGCACCTCGGGCAGTGGCGGCAGGCGATCGCGCGCGCCGCCTCCGCCTGCCCTCCGGGCGAGGCGACGATCAAGCTCGTCCTCAGTCGTGGCCTCGACGACGGACGCACAGCGACCGCGTGGATCTCGGTCGCGCAGGCACCGGATTTCACCGCGGCGCGGACCGGCGGCATCCGTCTCGTCACCCTCGACCGCGGGGTCGACCGCGACGCCGCGGCCCGCGCGCCGTGGCTGATGCTCGGCGCCAAGACGCTCTCGTACGCCGTCAACATGGCGGCGCTGCGCGAGGCCCGCCGCCGGGGAGCCGATGATGCGCTCTTCGTCTCCTCCGACGGCTACGTGCTCGAGGCGCCGACCGCGACGGCGCTGCTGCGCATCGACGGGATCTACGTCACGCCACCGGCCAGTTCCGGCATCCTGCACGGCACGACGCAGCTGAGCGCTTTCGCCTGGCTCGACGGGCAGGGGATATCGGTGCAGTACCGTGACGTGCCCGTGTCCGAGCTCGACCGGGTCGACGCGATGTGGCTGCTCTCGAGCGTGCGTCTGGCCGCGCCGGTGCGTGAGCTCGATGCGCGTCCCGTGGTCGTGGATGCTGCCCTCACCGCGGCGCTCAACGCCGCACTTCTGGCCCGCACGTCCTGAGCCCCCCTCTGCCTCCCTCTGCCCTCTGCCCCCCGGCGTCCCCGCGGGCACAGCTGCGGACGCGACGGCCGACACGCCGTGCTGCAGGCCGCGCCAGCGGCGTGTCGCGGCACCCCGTCCGCAGCTGTGCACGGCCCTCATCGCAGATGGCGTCCGGCGGCGACACGAGACAGGATGGCGCGCTCGACGAGATCCCAGTCGTGCACCACCATCGCGTAGTCGAACCGCAGCGTGTCGTAATCCCACATCGCCGCGTGCGCGTCGCGCACGAGATCCTTGTGTCGGCTGGTCGCGTCCGCGTGCCCGGCCTTGCCGTCCACCTCGATCAGCAGTCGCTCCCCGATGATCAGATCGATTCTTCCCACACCGGGCACGCGCACCTGCGTGCGCACGCTCAGGCCGTGGCGCCGCAGTCGCAGCCGCACGAGCGACTCCAGCCCGCTGTCGGCGTCGTTGCGTGCGAAGTCGACGATGGGCTGCACGGCCGCGGGCACCGCGGTACGGAGCGCCGCGCGGCGATGAGACGGCAGCATCCGCTTCCTGAGGGCCGATTCGAGGGCGACGAACATCGCCTCGATGCCGCGGCACTGCAGGATCTGAACCAGGATCCGCTCCACCGCCGGCAGGCCGAAGGCATCGGTCGCGCCGCCGCGGTCCCAGTGCTCGATGCACCGGCATCCGTCGTGGGCATAGCGGTGGCCGCCGCGATGCAGACGGACATGCACCCGATCCGGGTCATCGAGCACCCAGAGCCCCAGGTGTCGGGCTGCGCTCTCGCACGTGAGTGCGCCCCCGTGGGCCGCCGCCGCGAGGGTGGGGGTGCAGGTTCCCGCGGTCGCGTAGATACCGCGCCGCACGTGCCGCAGATCGCCGGATGCTGTCTGAGCGGCGACGCTGCGACGACTCGATCCGTCGCTCCTCAGCGCCGCGTACGTCCGGACGAAGGGGGAGGGACCTGTGCACATCCCTCGAGGGTGGAGCCTCCGGCATCCCGCTCCCGGCTCTGGCCGCGCCGCCCGGGGACGTCCCCTCTCACCCCATTCCTGTGGAGGGCTCACCCCCACCCCCACACCCGACCCGCCGCGAGGCATGCACAGCTGCGGACATCTCGGCCGACACGCCGTCTCTCGGGCCGCCCACCCGGCGTGTCGCGGCATCCGGTCCGCAGCTGTGCACAGCCCGCGCAGGCGCGGCACAGACCGCCCGGCCCCCGTGGCACAAAGAAAGACGGGATGCCTCACCCCGAGGCATCCCGTCTGTGCGGCCGCGTCCGCCCCCGAATGGCGGGCGCGTCCCGAAGGGCCTTACCCGAAACGGCCCGAGACGTAGTCCTCGGTGGCCTGCACCGTGGGGGTGGTGAAGATCGACGTCGTGTCGTCGTATTCGATGAGCTTGCCGGGCTTGCCCGTACCCGCGATGTTGAAGAACGCGGTCTTGTCGGACACGCGCGACGCCTGCTGCATGTTGTGCGTGACGATCACGATCGTGTACTCGCTCTTGAGCTCGCCGATCAGCTCTTCGATCGCGTAGGTCGAGATCGGGTCGAGCGCCGAGCAGGGCTCGTCCATCAGCAGCACCTCGGGCGAGACCGCGATCGCGCGGGCGATGCACAGTCGCTGCTGCTGGCCACCCGAGAGACCCGAGCCGGGGCGGTCGAGGCGGTCCTTGACCTCGTTCCAGAGGTTGGCGCCCTGAAGGGACTTCTCGACGAGAGCGTCGGCGTCGCCCTTGGAGATGCGCTTGTTGTTGAGCTTCACGCCCGCGAGCACGTTGTCGCGGATCGACATCGTCGGGAACGGGTTGGGGCGCTGGAAGACCATGCCCACCTGCCGGCGCACGAGCACGGGGTCGACGCCCGCGGCGTAGAGGTTGTTGCCATCGAGCAGCACCTCGCCCTCGACGCGCGCGCCCGGGATGACCTCGTGCATACGGTTCAGGGTGCGCAGGAACGTCGACTTGCCGCAGCCCGACGGGCCGATGAAGGCGGTGACGCTGCGGGGCTCGATGTCGAGCGAGACCCCCTCGACGGCGAGGAAGTCGCCGTAGTAGACGTTGAGGTCGTTGACTTCGATGCTCTTGGACACGTGTTCCTCTGGGTGTTCTCGGGTGAGGTGAAGGGCGGGGCGTGTGGCGCTCAGCGCCCGAACTTGGGGGCGAAGATCCGGGCGATGAGGCGGGCCAGGATGTTGAGCGCCATGACGAGGGCGATGAGGACGAGCGCGGCCGCCCACGCGCGGTTGATGTACGCCTCGGCGGGAATGCCCTGGTTCATGAACTGCGTGTAGGTGAACACCGGCAGCGTCATCATGCGGCCCTCGAACAGGTTGTAGTTCATGCTCGTCGTGAAGCCGGCGGTGATCAGCAGAGGTGCGGTCTCACCGATGACGCGGGCGATCGAGAGCATGATGCCCGTCGTGATCCCGGCGATCGAGGTGGGCAGCACGACCTTGACGATCGTCAGCCACTTCGGCACACCGAGGGCGTATGCGGCTTCGCGCAGTTCGTTGGGCACGAGGCGCAGCATCTCTTCGCTCGAGCGCACGACGACGGGAATCATCAGCACCGACAGCGCGATCGCTCCCATGATGCCGAGGCGGATGCCGGGGCCCAGGAACAGCGCGAAGAGAGCGTAGGCGAACAGGCCGGCGACGATCGAGGGGATGCCGGTCATGACGTCGACGAGGAACGTGATGCCCTGCGCGAGTCGCTTTCCGGCGCCGTACTCGACGAGGTAGATGGCGGTGAAGAGGCCGATCGGGATCGAGATGATCGCCGCCGCGAGAGTGACCAGTACGGTGCCGATGATCGCGTGCAGAGCGCCGCCACCCTCACCGACGACGTTGCGCATCGACTCCGTGAAGAAGGCGGCCGAGAGGCCGGCCACGCCGTTGGTGATCGCCGTG
>NZ_QFPF01000010.1 GCF_003248605.1 Microbacterium sp. | reverse complement strand
GTCGTCGAGCGCCAGGTCGACGAGCTCGCTTGCCGGGGTCGGAAAGTGCGATCGGTGCGCGTGCTTCTCCGCGAAGGTCGCCGCGGCCCACGGCGGTGGCGCCGCGTGCGAAACGATCAGCAGGTGGCCGCCCTGAGCGACACGCTCGGCCGCGCGGCGGAGGATCTTCGTGCGGGGCAGCTCGACCATCGACTGCAGAAAGCTGGCGGTGACCAGGTCGTACGTCTCTTCGCTCTCCCACGTCGCGAGGTCAGCGGCGACGAACGACGCTCGATGGATGTCGAGCCCCGCCGCTCGGGCCGCCTCGGTCGCGCGCCGCACGGCCGTCGGCGAGAGGTCGACTCCGGTCGCGGCCCATCCCCGGCGGGCGAGCCAGATGACGTCGCCCCCTTCGCCGCAGCCGAGATCGAGTGCGGATCCGACCTCGAGGTCCGCGACCGCCTCGACGAGCGAGGCGTTGGCGGCACCCGACCATACGGCGCTGCGAGAGGCATACCTGCTCTCCCAGTGGGTGACGGGATCCTCGTCGCTGTCGTCATGCACAGGGTCGAGCTTCGCGCGCGCCGGGCGCGGGCGCAAACGAGATGGCTTTCGGGCGCCTGCTTCGGCGGCTCCGCACGCAACGGACCCCGGCGTAGAATCGCGTGTGCCCTCCCAGCCCCCCGCCGCCCCGAGCGGCATCGACCCCGCCGACCTCGCCACGACCCTGCGCGTGCTGGCGGGCATGGCCGCGGTCGACGAGACGCACCCTGACTACGTCGCCGTCCGCCGCGCGACGGCGGCGATGTTCAAGGCCGTCAAGAAGGAACGCCGTCGCGAGATCCGCGAGGCGATCCAGCGCGCCGACCGCAGCGTCGTCGCAGCCACGGCCACCGGAGCGCCCGACCGTATCGACGACGAGACGCGCGGCATCCCGATCAGCACCCGCACGACGACGCCGACGGCGGGCACGCTCCTCAAGGCGCGCGGATGCTACATCTGCAAGCAGCCGTACACCCTGGTCGACGCCTTCTATCACCAGCTTTGCCCCGACTGCGCGGCGATGAGCCACGCCAAACGCGACGCCCGCACCGACCTGACCGGCAGGCGGGCGCTGCTCACGGGCGGACGCGCCAAGATCGGCATGTACATCGCGCTCCGGCTGCTGCGCGACGGCGCCCACACGACGATCACCACGAGGTTTCCGCGCGACGCCGTGCGGCGCTTCTCCGGCCTGCCCGACGCCGCCGACTGGATCCATCGCCTGAAGATCGTCGGAATCGACCTGCGCGACCCGGCGCAGGTGATCGGCCTCGCCGACGACGTCGCGGCGGCAGGGCCGCTCGACATCCTGATCAACAACGCCGCGCAGACGGTGCGGCGCTCGCCGGGGGCCTATCAACCGCTGGTGGATGCCGAGCTCGCGCCCCTGCCCGAGGGGCCGCTGCCCGAGCTGGTCACCTTCGGGCACACGAATGACCAGCACCCGCAGGCGCTCGAGCGCTCGGTCGCGGCGCACCCCGTGCTCGCGGCCGCGGCGGCGCGGGCCGACGCGCTCACCGAGCAGGCGATGGCGGCGGGATCCAGCTCGCTCGACCGGCTCGCGGCGGGCACCGCGATCGACGCCGGAGGTCTTGTGCCCGACCTGCACGACGTCAACTCGTGGACGCAGTCGGTGGACCAGGTCGATCCGCTCGAGATGCTCGAGGTGCAGCTGGCGAACACGACGGCCCCGTTCCTGCTCGTCTCCAAACTCCGCGTCTCCCTGGCGGCGAGCCCCGCGCGGCGCACCTACATCGTCAACGTCAGCGCGATGGAGGGTGTGTTCGGTCGCGGATACAAGGGCCCCGGCCACCCCCACACCAACATGGCCAAGGCGGCGCTGAACATGCTCACGCGCACGAGCGCCCGCGAGATGCTCGAGAGCGACGGCATCCTGATGACGAGCGTCGACACGGGCTGGATCACCGACGAACGGCCCCACCCGACGAAGGTCCGCCTGGCGGAGGAGGGCTTCCACGCACCCCTCGACCTCGTGGACGGCGCCGCGCGGGTCTATGACCCGATCGTCCGCGGCGAGGCCGGGGAGGACGTGTTCGGCGTCTTCCTCAAGGATTACGCGCCCGGCTCCTGGTGAGGTCTGCCCGGGTGCGTAGGTGGGATGCTGGGAGCCATGACCGCCCCCTCCCTGCTGACCGAGATGCCCGATCCCCAGTTCGTGATGTCGAACGAGGGTCACCGGATCGCGACCTACACGTGGGGCGACCCGCAGGCAGACCCCGTGCTGTGCGTGCACGGGTTCTCATCGAGCTGCCGCGACAACTGGGTCAACACCGGGTGGGTGCGAGATTTGACGCGCGCGGGGTATCGGGTGGTCGGTGTCGATCAGCGCGGTCACGGGGCGAGTGACAAACCGCACGACCCCCGGGCCTACACGATGGACGCCCTGATCGCAGACCTCGAGATCGTGCTCGACACCTACCTGGTCGACGAGGCCCGCTACGTCGGGTACTCCCTCGGCGCACGGGTGGGGTGGCAACTGGCGGTCGAGGAGTCGCTGCGCGTCTCGCGCGCGGTTCTGGGCGGCATTCCGGATGGCACGCCGCTCGGCCGCCTCAAGCTCGATGAGGCCCGCGCGTTCGTCGAGCACGGCACCGAGATCACCGACAAGACCACGCGCAACTATGTCACGCTCTCCGAGCGCGTGGCGGGCAACGACCTGCGCTCGCTCGTGGCGCTCGCGGAGGGCATGCGCCTCGGCGACGCCGACCCGGATCCCGCCGATCCGCCTCGGCAGCCGATCCTGTTCGCGACGGGCAGCGAAGACGCGATCCTCGAACGCTCTCGTGCCCTCGCCGAGGCCACGCCGCACGGTTCGTTCGTCGAGATCCCCGGGCGCCATCACTTCAACACCCCCGGCTCGCGCGACTTCCGCGCCGCGGCAGTCGAGTTCCTGGCGGGCTGAGGGCGGGTTCCGCGCGGGCGGTGCCCTTCGACAGGCTCAGGGCGCGGGTCCGGGCTCGGGGCGCGGGTCCGGGCTCAGGGCGTGCGTGCGAGGTCGGCGATGATCGCCCGCGCGCCTCGCTCGCCCGAGACCAGCGCACCCTGGATCGAGGCCGTGTCGCGGTGATCTCCGGCGACGTAGACGCCCGGCTGGGCCCTGACCGACCGGCGTGTGCGCAGCGGAGCCGGCTGCGCCGGCAATGCGTCGGCGATGTCGTCTCGCCGCAGCAGGCGCCACGTCGAGGCCTCAGAGCCCCAGAGCTCGACGAGCTGCCGCCGCACCACAGCTTCCGTGGCTGCGGGTCGCCCGGCCCCGAGCAGGCAGGTCGCCTGCACGAGGTGCATGCCGTGGGGTGCATATGACGGTGCCGTCGCGCTCATCACGGCGGTGTTCACGATCGGTCCGTCGCGCCGCCCGTCGACGGTGAGCAGGGGGGATGCCGCCGGTACGGCCTCCGCGGCGAACCACCACGTCTGCAGACCCTTCATCGCCGGTGCCGGTAGCGAGGTCAGCGCGGGCAGTGCGCGCGGATCGACCGCGACGAGGACGGCGCGCGCGGACATCGTCTCGGCATCGTCGACGGAGACCTCCGTGCGATCTCGCCGCGCGGACAGGCCGACCACGCGCCGAGACACGCGGATGCCGGCACCCGCCGCGCGCGCGTAGGCGGCCAACTGCGCGGGCAGCGCGGCGATCCCCCGATCGGGCACACCCGGACGCCCGAGGATGAACATCCGCACCAGAAGGCGGGCGAAGGCGTCCGATGTCCCTCCGGCATCCTCCGCGAGCACGCCGGAGAGGAACGGCTCGAGGACCTCCGTGCGGAGGGGCCCGCGCAGGCCCACACGATCCCAGCCATCCCGCAGGGCGCGGTCGGCACCGCCGATGACGGCCGCGGGCCGCGCCAGCACCGGCGCGGTCCAGCGGGCGAGGGCGACAGCATCCCGAGGCCCGATCAGCCCGCTGCGCAGCGTGGCCGGCAGCCGACGTGGATGTCGGAGGGGGTGTGCGAGCTCGGCGAAGCCGGACGCACGCCGCACCCGCACGCCGACCGGAAAGGCGCGCATCCGCAGGGACTGCGCGTCGACCCAGCGCCGCACAGCGGGATAGGCGGGTTGAGCACCTGGAAACCGCGATCGAGCAGGAACCCGTCGACGCGATCGGTGCGCTGGCGCCCGCCGACGGCGCCCGCCGCCTCGAGCACGACGACGTCGAGCCCTGCTCGCGCGAGACGTTCGGCGGCGCGCAGGCCGGCCAGGCCCGCTCCGATCACGATGACGTCGTGCGTCTCCACCCGATCGAGCCTAGGGGCCGCCGCCCCCGTCGCGGCCGGTGCGGCGCCGGCGGGGGAGGCGACCGGTGCCGGATCAGTCGAGTGCGCGCCGCACGAGGTCGGCGATCCGCTTCTCGGTCGCGGCACTCATCGACACGAGGGCGAAGGACGTCGGCCACATCTCGCCGTCGTCGAGGCTCGCCCCGTCGTTGAAGCCGAACGTGCAGTACCGGCTCTCGAACTTCGTCGCCGCCTGGAAGAAGCACAGCACCTTGCCGTCCTTGGCGTAGGCGGGCATCCCGTACCAGAGCTTCGGATCGAGCTGGGGTGCGGTGGTCACGACGATCGCGTGCACGCGCTCTGCGAGGGCGCGTTCGTCGGTGGGCATCTCGGCGATCTTCTCGAGAACGGCCTGAGCTTGATCGGCTTTCTTCGCGCCGCCCTTCTGCGCGCGCAACTCGGCGGCGCGCTCCTTCATCGCCGCACGCTCGGCTTCGGTGAAGCCGTCGGTCTCGGTGTCCGTATTCGCGGCCATGATGTCCTCTCGGTCCGTCCGATCGTCGGCTACCCGGCGGTCGTCGCTGCGCCACGACCTAGACTGGAGGCATCCCCACGTCTACACAAGGTTCCGCCGTGTCCAGCCCGTCCGCACCCGCCGCCAGCCCCGCCGCACCCGCGCAGCGCTTCGCGTTGCGCCACGTGCAGCTCTCGCGCGCCGCGATCGCGGCGATCGCGGCGATCATGATCACCTTCTCGGGCGATCATTCCGCCGCTGTGGGGCTCGCCGTCTTCAGCGGCTTCGGCATCGCCACCGCGCTCGTGCTCTTCGCGGCCGGGTGGCTCACCTATCCCGCGGGCCGCCGCGCAGCGCCGGTCTCGATCGGAGCCTTCTCGCTCGTGGCGGGCATGCTCGCGGGCGTCGGTCCGTGGCGCTCGAGCGCCCTCTTCTTCGGCATCATCATCGTGTGGGCCCTCACCACGGGCGTGATCGAGCTCGTCGCGGGACTGCGCGATCGCCGCCGTGCAGAGGTGCCGCGGCCCGAGGCGCGCGACACCCTCACGGTCGGGGTCATCACGCTCGCGCTCGCCGCGGGAACGTCCCTCGTCCCCGCCGGGTACGCGCTGGAGTACACGATCGCCGAAGCCGACGCGACCTACACCCTGACGGGAACGGTCATCGCCGTCGGTGTCTTCGGGGCCTACGCGGCGATCGTCGCGGTGTACCTCGCGATCGCGGGCTTCTCCCCGCGGCAGCCGGTGGCAGCATCCACCCCCGAACCCGCACGTTCCGAGGACCACGCATGAGCGACCGACCCACCCGCCGAGACCTGTTGCGCCCCGTGCAGCTGCTGGGCATCGCCTTCGCGTGCGCCGTTTTCGCGGGCGGCGTGACCTTCATGACCGCCGGTGGGTTCCAGCCCGCTGTCGGTGCGGCGTCCGCGCTGCCGCTCACCGGGATCGTCGCCGGCATCACCTTCATCGTGGTGCTGCTCGGCCTGTCGTTGCTGCTTCTCGCGGTCGACCCCGCCGAGGTCGAGCGCCCGATCGACCGCCCGGTGCTGCTGCCCGACGAGGACGACCGGCCCCCGGCATCCGGCCCCACGGCCTGACGCGCGCCTCGCCGGTCGGGGCCCGCGCGGCCGTGCCCGACCCGGCCTCGGGCGCCCGCGGCCGGCGAACCCACACTTTTGCAGCGACCCACCACACGTCGATTGGTGGCTCGCTGCAAAAATGTGGGTTCGCCGCGTGTGAGGCGCGCGGGCGCGCGACGCGCCGCGACGGATGCTGTCGCTCAGGCCTCGTCGACGAGCTGTGCCGCGAGTCCCGTATATGTGGCGGGGGTGAGTGCGAGCAGGCGCTCGCGGGCCGCATCGCCGATCTCGAGCCCGCCGATGAACACGGCGAGGTCGGCGGCGCCCACACGACGGCCCCGGGTGAGCTCCTTCAGCAACGCGTAGGGGTCGCTGATCGATGACCGGCCCGCGACGACCTCGGCGCGCACGACGGTCTGGATCGCCTCGCCGAGCACCTCCCAGTTTGCGTCGAGGTCGGCCAGCAGCAGGTCGGCGGCGAGCGAGATCTCGCCGAGCCCGCGCCGCAGGTTGTCGAGCGCGAGCAGCGAGTGCCCGAAGGCGACGCCGATGTTGCGCTGGGTCGACGAGTCGGTGAGGTCGCGCTGGAGGCGCGAGGTGACGAGCGTCTGCGACAGCGAGCCGAACAGCGCTCCTGCGATCTCGAGGTTGGCCTCGGCGTTCTCGAACCGGATGGGGTTGATCTTGTGCGGCATCGTCGACGAGCCCGTCGCGCCGGCGACCGGGATCTGCGTGAAGTAGCCGAGCGAGATGTAGGTCCAGACATCCGTCGCGAGGTTGTGCAGGATCCCGCCCGCGTGACGCGCGAGGTCGTACAGCTCGACCTGCCAGTCGTGCGATTCGATCTGGGTGGTCAGCGGGTTGAAGTCGAGCCCGAGGGATTCGACGAACTCGCGGGCGACGAGCGGCCAGTTCACCTCGGGCGCGGCGGCGAGATGCGCCGACCAGGTGCCGGTCGCGCCCGAGAACTTGCCGAGGTACTCGGAGGCCTCGATGCGCGCCGCGACGCGCTGCAGGCGCGCGGCGAAGACGGCGAGCTCCTTGCCCATCGTGGTCGGGGTCGCCGGCTGGCCGTGCGTGCGGGAGAGCATGGGTGCGTCGCGGTGCTCGGCGGAGAGCTGCCTCAGACGCTCGATCACGGCACGCAGCGCGGGCAGCCACACCTGCGTGACGGCGCGCTGCACGGTGAGCGCGTACGAGAGGGAGTTGATGTCCTCGCTCGTGCACGCGAAGTGTGTGAGCTCGGCGATCGCGTCGAGATCGAGCGCGGCGAGGCGATCGCGCACGAGGTACTCGACGGCCTTGACGTCGTGCCGGGTCACGGCCTCGCGCTCGGCGAGCCAGTCGATCTCCGCCTGCCCGAATGTCAGGTACAGCGCCCGCAGCGCGGTCTTCTTGTCGTCGGGCAGGGGGTGCGTGCCGAACAGGGAACGATCCGTCAGCGTGATCAGCCACTCGACCTCGACCTCGACGCGGGCGCGGTTCAGGCCCGCCTCCGAGAGGTGGTCGGCGAGCGCGGTGACAACCGGTCGGTAGCGCCCGTCGAGGGGGCTCAGCGGCTGAGGGGGAAGCGTGGTCACGATCCGGCTCCGTACGGCAGTGAGGTGGGACGCGACCCCGGCCGGATGGCGGGCTCCAGCTGGTGGAACAGCGAGCGGGTCGCGCTCTCGATCATACCCAGCACCTCATCGAACTTCGCGGGGCCCGCGTAGTAGGGGTCGGGGACGTCGAGGGCCGTGGCCTGCGGCTCGAAGCCCAGCAGCAGCGCAACCTTGTCGGCGTCGTCGTCGCGGCGCGCCCACCCGCGCAGGATCCGCTCGTGACTGCGATCCAGCGCGATCACGAGGTCGTTCGTGTCGAACGAGTCGGTCGTGAACTGCCGGGCGCGATGCAGGCCGCCGTCGTAGCCCCGCCGCTCGAGCGCGGCGAGCGTGCGATGGTCGGCGCGCTCACCGACGTGCCAGTCGCCGGTGCCGGCGCTGGTCGAGTGCACGCGCGAAGCGAGTCCTGCCCGCTCGGCGAGGGTGCGCAGCACGACCTCGGCCATGGGGGAGCGGCAGATGTTTCCGGTGCAGACGAACACCACCCGGAACGGCGCGGCAGCCGGTGGCGTCGTCATGTCCCCCATTCTGCCGGGATGCACCGCCGCCGACACCCCCGCCCTGCGCACGGCCGCACGTCCTCCCCAGTGGCTCGCGTCGCTGCGCTCTCCCCGAGACCGTCGGGGTGGATGCTGCGCCCCCGGTCCGCGGGCGATTCTGGGCGGATGCCGCCCCCGCCGCCCCCGCCTCCTGCCCCCGCGTCGGGATCCGATGTGCTCTCGCTGTGGAGTGCCGGGCTGGTGGCCCAGGCGCAGCTCGCCGCGTCGACGGCGTTGGCGGATCTGGAGGCCATCGAGGTCGAGCTCGGTGTCCTCGCCGCGCGCGTCGCCTGGCAGAGCCCCGCGGCCGAGGCGTTCCGCGATCTCGCATCGGCGTGCCGTGGCGCCGTGCGCACGCTCGTGGGCGAGGTCGACACCGCACGCGACGAACTGCGGGTCCTTGCTCGATCCGTGGCGCCGGTGTCGTGAGCGACGAGCTCGACATCCGCTCCGGTGGCGCGGTGCACGTCGACACGGCGAGCCTCCGCGCGGCGCGGGACACGGCCTCGGCGCTCGCCGAGCGTGTGCGGGAGGCGCGGAGGGGCCTGCAGTACGCGGCTCGATGCGTCGCCGGCCTGACGAGCGCGGAGGGGCGATCGGCGCTGTGGGGCGCGGATGCCACGCTGGCGCGCGAGGCGCTGGCCGCCGAGCATCTCGCGGGCCGGCTCGAGGAGTTGGCCCACGATCTCGGCGCGGCGGCCGACCTCTACGAGATCGTCGAGCTGGAGGCGCGACTCATGCTCGCGACCGCGGCCGGGGAGGTGATCGAGCGGGCGGCGATCGAGGAGCGTGTGCTCGCGCTGGGTCGAGAACGATGGGGCTGGGCAGGTGGCATCTCGCCGCTGGTCACCTTCGGGCTGGCGCGCGCCGCGCGCGAGCCCGAATCCGTCGGCGGTCTCGCCGCGCAGGCGCATCTCGGCGGCTGGCTGCCCGGCGGCCCGATGGGAGCGGCGTCGGCCGGCGCGAGCGTCGCGCTGCTCTCGGGCGCGGCCTGGCTGCTCAATGCCGGTCATCGATCCGCGCGGCCGGGCACGCCGCGGATCCCCTCGGCGTCGTCGCCCGGCGGCCCCGCCCCCGCGGGACCGCCGCCGATCCTCGGCCGCAGCCCGGCGCTGGGCCCGCCGCCTCCGTTCGCGGGGGCGCCGGCCGCGCCGACGGCTCCGCCGCCTGACGTCTCGCCGGTCCGCACGAGAGCGGAGGTGCGTGCGCCGGCGGGTCTCGCGGGCGCGGCCGCCCGGATCCCCGGCGGGGCGGACTCGCGGGTGAGGGTCGAGCGCTACGACATGCCCGACGGTTCGCGGGAGTGGGCGGTGTACATCACGGGCACGCAGGAGTTCGGTGCGATCGTGCCGCGCTCGGCGGGTGATCCCTTCGACATGGCCTCGAATCTGCAGCTGTATGCGGGGCAGGGGTCTGCGTCGTACGACGCCGTGGTCGAGGCGATGCGCCAGTCGGGAGTCGCGCCGGGTGAGCCGGTGCACGCCCTCGCGCACTCGCAGGGGGCGCTGATCGGGCAGGCGCTAGCGACGGCGGGGGAGTTCGACGTGCGCACCGTCGTCGCGTTCGGATCCCCGACGCCGTCGACCGTCGCATCCGACGTGCTGTCGGTCGATGTCCGCCACACCGACGACGTCGTCGCCGCCCTCGCAGGGCCCCCGCGCGCCGAGCCGATCGGGGCACCGGGCAGCATGGTGGTGCAGCGTCTGGCCGACCCGCTCCCGGGGCCGCACGATCTCGGCATCCCGGCGCACCACATGCAGGCCTACATCGAGACCGCCGGGCTGATCGATGCGTCACCCGATCCGCGCGCCGCGCGGCTGTCCGAGCTGTGGACCGAGCTCGGCACCGCCGAGCGGGTGACGTCGACCGAGTACTCCGCGCGGCGGCAGGGGGCGCTCAGTCCTCGCGCCGGGGCCGCAGGATGATGCCGAAGATCCAGTTGATGATCGAGATGATCAGGGCGGCCAGCACTCCCCACCAGAAGTCGCCGACGTCCAGGCCGAAGCCGAAGAACGACGTGATCCACGCCGTGAACCACAGCAGAAAACCGTTGATCACGAGCGAGATGAGGCCGAGCGTGAGGATGTAAAGAGGAAAGGCGAGCACCTTGATGACGGTGCCGATCACGGTGTTGACGATCGCGAAGATCGCGGCCACCAACAGGAGGGTGAGCACGAGCTGCAGGGTCTCGCCGGGTGCGAAGGGCGTGACGGACACCTGCAGGGCGGGCATCAGGGTCACGACCCAGATGGCGAAGGCGTTGACGACGACGCGGACGATGAAGCGCATGATGGCCCAGTCTGGCACGGGCCGCTTCGCGCTCGCGAGGGCTCGGGGCGTCGGATCAGCCGCCGAGCGGCACGAGGTGAGTGCGCACCGTCTCGGCGATCTCGTCGAGCTCGAGCGCGCCCTCGGCGACACCGACCACCAGATCGAACGCGGCATCGGCGGTGAAGTCGTGCCGGTACCCGTTCACCCACAGGAACGCGACAGTCAGCGTCCAACCGCTGCGCTTGTTTCCGTCGACGAAGGCACGATTTCGCACGACACTTTCGAGCAATGCCGCGGCCTTCAGCTCGATACTCGCGTAGGCGTCCTCGCCGAAGAGAGTCGTCGCAGGGCGAGCGAGAGCGGAGGCGAGTAGTCCCGCATCCCTCACGTGGAACCCCATCCGTCGTGCGACGTGCATGGCGTCGTCGAGGCTGAGAAACTCGGTCACGCGTCTTCGAGTCTGCTCATCAGTTCGGCATCATGAGCCAGGACGAAGTCGACGGCCGCATCCACCTGATCGATGCGGGATCGTCGCGCGATGATCAGTTCCGCGCCGCGCAGGAGCAGCGAGTGCTTGGAGACATGTTCTTCCTCGGCGATGCGATTCAGCGCGCGGTCGAGGTCAGCGGGAAGTCGCACCGTCATGGCCATACCGAAATGGTACCAATACCGGATCGGTACCACCTCGGATCCTCGCCGACCGGGCGCGGACGCGGGGCGACAGCATCCCCCGCTCGTAGACTCGACGGCGTGACCGACGCCGCACCCACGCCCCCGCACGACGACGCTCCGGTGCGCATCCGCCCCGAGATCGCCGCGCTGCCGGCCTACAAGCAGGGCAAGCAGGCCGACGCGAGCGCGCACAAGCTCTCGAGCAACGAGAATCCCTTCGATCCGCTGCCCGGTGTGCTCGAGGCGCTGAACGCGGCAGCCGCGATCAACCGCTACCCCGACGCCACAGCCGGGCGCCTTCGCGACGCGCTCGCCGACCGGTACGACGTGCCGGTGGATGCTGTCCACGCCGCCGCCGGCAGCGTCTCGATCCTCGCGCAGCTGATCTCCGCGGTCGCGGGGCCCGGCGACGAGATCGTCTACGCGTGGCGTTCGTTCGAGGCCTATCCCATGCTGGTCACCGTGACGGGGGCGACGAGCGTCACCGTGCCCCTCGACGCCGACGCGCGGCACGACCTCGACGCGATGGCCGACGCGATCACCCCGCGCACGCGGGCCGTCATCGTCTGCAGCCCCAACAACCCGACCGGCCCGGCCGTGCATCGCGACGAGTTCGCGCGATTCGTGGCGCGGGTGCCCGCCGACGTGCTGATCATCCTCGACGAGGCCTACGCGGAGTTCGTCACCGACCCGGATGCCGTCGACGGGCTGGGCGCCGAAGGATTCACGGGGCACGCGAATGTGGTGATTCTGCGCACCTTCTCGAAGGCGTACGGCCTGGCGGGCCTGCGCATCGGCTACGCGATCGGCCACCCGCGCATCCTCGACGCGGCTCGAAGCACGGCGGTGCCACTGTCGGTGACGGCGCACGCGGAGGAGGCCGCGCTGGCGAGTCTCGCCGTCGAGGAGGCGCTGGTCGAGCGCGTCGCGACGATCGTGGAGCGCCGCGACCGGCTCGCCGCCGCCCTGCGCGAGATCGGCTGGGCGGTGCCCGAGCCGCACGGCAACTTCGTCTGGCTCGCCACCCGCGAGCGCACCCTCGAGGTTGCGGAGCAGTTCGAGCGTGCCGGATTGATCGTCCGGCCGTTCGCGGGCGACGGCATCCGCATCAGCGTCGGAGAGGAAGAATCTGTCGACAAGGTCCTACGGGTTGCGGCATCCGTTGTCGAGAACCTACCCCGGCACCCCTCTCCCGGAACGTTAGGTTAGGGCAGGTGACCCCGCTCGAATCCCCGGACGTCGTGCGTCTGCTCACGGCCGACGGAACACTCGCGCCCACCCCCGCCGCCGAGAAGTACCGACCGATCATCGACGCCCTCGGCGACGCCGACCTCGAGCGGTTCTATCGCGACATGGTCGTCGTGCGGGCCTTCGATCGTGAGGCGACCAACCTGCAGCGGCAGGGTCAGCTCGCCCTCTGGCCGCCGAGTTTCGGGCAGGAGGCGGCACAGGTGGGGTCAGCCCACGCCGCCCGTCCGCAGGATCACCTCTTTCCCTCCTACCGCGAGCATGTGGTCTGCATGATCCGCGGTGTCGACCCCGTCGACATCGTCCGGCTCATGAAGGGGCTCACCCACGGCGGGTGGGATCCGACGGATCCCGCCAACGGCAACACGCACATCTACACGCTCGTGCTCGGCTCGCAGACGCTGCACGCGGCGGGCTTCGGCATGGGTCTGGCATTCGACGGCCGGTGCGGCACGGGTGACCCCGAACGCGACGAGGCCGTCATCGTCTACTACGGCGACGGCGCCTCGAGTCAGGGCGACGTGCACGAGGCGATGGTCTTCGCGGCGAGCTTCGATGCGCCGCAGGTCTTCTTCCTGCAGAACAATCAGTGGGCGATCTCGGTTCCCGTCGCCACGCAGTCCAAGGCGCCTCTCGTCGACCGTGCGGCGGGCTACGGCATCCCGAGCGTGCAGGTCGATGGCAACGATGTGCTCGCCAGCTACGCCGTGAGCCGCACCGCCCTCGACGAGGCGCGCGCCGGTGGCGGACCGCGCGCGATCGAGGCCGTGACCTACCGCATGGGCGCGCACACCACGAGCGACGACCCCACGAAGTACCGCACGAGCGACGAAGAGCGTGCGTGGGCGCAGCGCGACCCGATCGCGCGCATGCGCGCGTTCCTCGAGGGGCGCGGGGCGGCGCAGGGCTTCTTCGACGGCATCGACGAGCAGGGACGGGATGTCGCGGCCGACGTCCGCGCGCGCACGATGGCCCTCGAGGGCCTGCGCGCCGACGACATGTTCGAGCACGTCTACTCCGAGCCGCACCCGCTGATGGAGGCTCAACGCGCCTGGTTGCGCGACTACGAGGCATCCTTCGAGGGGGGCCAGGCATGAGCGCCGCGACCACGATGCCGCTCAGCCGCGCCCTGAACGCGGGGCTGCGCAAGGCGCTCGAAGACAGTGATCGTGTGCTGCTGATGGGCGAGGACATCGGTCCGCTGGGCGGGGTGTTCCGCGTGACGGAGGGTCTGCAGGCCGACTTCGGCTCGCGCCGCGTGATCGACACCCCGCTCGCCGAGTCGGGCATCGTCGGCACCGCGATCGGCCTCGCGATGGCCGGGTTCCGTCCCGTCCTCGAGATCCAGTTCGACGGATTCGTCTTCCCCGCCTTCGACCAGATCACGACGCAGCTGGCGAAGATCACCAATCGGCACGAGGGCGCCCTCCGCATGCCGATCGTCATCCGCATTCCCTACGGCGGGCACATCGGCGCCGTCGAGCACCACCAGGAGAGCCCCGAGGCGTACTTCGCACACACTCCGGGTCTGCGGGTCGTCAGCCCGTCGACGGCGAACGACGCCTACTGGATGATCCAGGACGCGATCGCCTCGGATGATCCCGTCATCTTCCTCGAGCCCAAGAGCCGCTACTGGCAGAAGGGCGAGGTCGACACGTCGGCGCGTGCGCTGCCTCTGCACGCGAGCCGGATCGTCCGCCGCGGCACCGATGTCACCCTCGTGGGGCACGGCGCGATGGTGACGACGCTGCTGCAGGCCGCCGCCCTCGCCGAGGGCGAGGGGGTCAGCTGCGAGGTCGTCGATGTGCGTTCGCTGTCTCCGGTGGACTACGACCCGATCCTCGAGTCGGTGCGCTCCACGGGCCGCATGGTCTACGCGCAGGAGGCCCCCGGGTTCGTCAGCGTGGGCAGCGAGATCTCGGCGACCGTGATGGAGCGCGCCTTCTACTCCCTCGAGGCGCCGGTGCTGCGGGTGTCGGGCTTCGACACCCCGTTCCCGCCGGCGAAGCTCGAGGGTGTGTACCTGCCCGACGCCGACCGCGTCCTTGAGGCCGTCGACCGGGCCCTGGCGTACTGAGAGACCAACCGATGACCCCGCAGGCGGCACAACACTCCGGAGCAACGCTGCTGCGGGTCGCGCTGCGGCGCTCACACCGCCCGCTCGACTCCGGTTCTCCGGAGTGTTGTGCCCGTAGACCCGAGAGGATCACTCGATGAGCACCCAGACATTCCTTCTCCCCGACGTCGGGGAGGGCCTGACCGAGGCCGAGATCGTCGCGTGGCGGGTGGCTCCGGGCGACCAGGTCGCGGTCAATGACGTGCTCGTCGAGATCGAGACGGCCAAGTCACTCGTCGAGCTGCCCTCGCCCTTTGCGGGCACCGTCGGCGAACTGCTCGCCGACGAGGGTGCCACGGTCGAGGTCGGAGCGGCGATCATCACGATCGCGGACGCCGCAGCCTCCGCGCCCGCCGCGCCGCCGGCGCCGGCCGCCGCGGCCGCGGACGAGGCCGGCGGGTCGGTGCTGGTCGGGTACGGCACGGGCGGCCATGTGCAGTCCCGCCGGCGCCCGCGCGCTGCGGCTCCCGTCGCCGCGGCGGTCGGCGCGGTCGCGAAGCCGCCGATCCGGAAGCTCGCGAAGGATCTCGGCGTCGATCTGACGGCGGTTCAGCCCTCCGGAACCGCGGGCGAGGTGACCCGCGACGACGTGATGCGGCACGCCTCGCAGGCGAGCGTGTTCCGCAACATCGAGACTCCGGAGTGGGGCGATGTGCGGGAAGAGACGATCCCCGTTCCGGCCCCCGCTGCGACCGCGGCCGATGCGCCGGCCGCTTCCGCGGCGGCGGTCTCGATGGACGCCTCTCGCGAGGAGTCCATCCCGGTGCGGGGTGTTCGAAAGGCCACCGCCAGTGCGATGACCAGCAGCGCCTACACCGCCCCACACGTGTCGGTGTGGGTCGACGTCGACGCCTCGCGCACGATGGAACTGGTCAAGCGACTCAAGGCCTCGCCGGACTTCGCCGACGTCAAGGTCTCGCCTCTTCTGATCATGGCGCGCGCCGTGATCTGGGCCGTGCGCCGCACGCCGATGGTCAATGCCGCCTGGATCGACACCGACGAGGGCGCGCAGATCCGCGTGCGCCACTACGTCAACCTCGGCATCGCGGCCGCGACCCCTCGGGGGCTGCTGGTGCCGAACATCAAGGACGCGCAGGAGCTGAACACCCGTGAGCTGGCGCGCGCACTCGAGAAGCTCACGCTCACCGCACGCGAGGGCAAGACGACGCCCGACGATCAGCGCGGGGGCACGATCACGATCACCAACATCGGCGTCTTCGGCGTCGACGCGGGCACGCCGATCATCAACCCCGGCGAGGTCGGCATCATCGCGCTCGGCGCGATCCGGCAGAAGCCGTGGGTCGTCGACGGCGAGGTGCGTCCGCGCTGGGTCACGACCGTGTCGGGCTCCTTCGATCACCGCGTGGTCGACGGCGACGGTGTCTCCCGCTTCGTGGCGGACGTCGCGTCGGTGCTCGAGGAGCCCGCCCTCCTCCTCGACTGACTTCGCGCGCCCTCGGCCGGTGCGCAGGCCTCGCGCGCCGTGAGCTCGTCGAAGGGCCCAGCCCGGCATCCCTCAATTTGAGAATGATTATCACTAGCTTTAGACTCGTCATGTGACCCGCACTCGACGTCTCCTGCCTCTGTTCGCCCTTCCGGCCGTGTCGGCCCTGGCTCTCGCCGGCTGCGCCTCCGGCGCCGATGCCGACGCGAGCGGCGCCGACACCGACGCGATCACCGTCGTCGCCTCGACCGACGTCTACGCCGACATCGCGCAGCAGGTCGCCGGCGACGCCGTCGAGGTCAGCGCGATCATCACCTCATCGGCACAGGACCCCCACGACTTCGAGCCGAGCGCGCAGGACCAGCTCACGGTGTCGCGCGCCGACCTCATCATCGAGAACGGGGGAGGCTACGACTCCTTCATCGACGCGCTCATCGATTCCAGCGGCGCCGGCGCGCACGTGATCACCGCCTCCGAGTTCTCGCACGACTACCCGGGCGCCGAGGAGCACTCCGACGAAGAGACGGAAGGCGAGCACAGCGACGAACACGCAGAAGACGAACACGCAGAAGACGAGCACGCCGGCCACGACCACATCGAGGGTTTCAACGAGCACGTCTGGTACGACCCCCACACCATGGCGCACGTCGCCGAGGCGATCGCCGAGGAGCTCGCCGAACTGCTTCCCGACGAGGCTGCGACCTTCGAGGCCAACGCCGAGGCGTTCGCCGCCGAGATCGAGACGATCGAAGAAGCGCTCGCCGAGGTGGATGCTGCGCACGGCGGTGCCCGGATCTTCGTCACCGAACCGGTCTCGGTCTACCTCGCGGCCGCCGCGGGCCTCGACAACGTCACACCCGAGGCCTTCAGCGAGGCCGTCGAGGAGGGACAGGACGTGCCCCCCGCGACCCTGCTCGAGGCCCTCGACCTGCTCTCCTCCGGTGAGGTCGCCCTCGTGATCGCGAACACCCAGACCGGCGGCGCCGAGACGACGCAGGTGCTCGATGCAACCGAGACGGACGGCATCCCGGTGATCGAATTCTCCGAAACGCTGCCGGAGGGCCAGACTTACATCTCGTGGATGCTGGAGAACGTCGAGGCGATCTCGGCCGCGCTGGCCGGGTGAGTCCCGCACGACCCCTCGAGATCCGCGGCGCCGCGCTGCGCCGCGGCGAGCGGGAGCTCTGGCGCGGCCTGGATCTCGAGGTCGAGCCCGGCGAGTTCCTCGCGGTGCTCGGACCGAGCGGGTCGGGAAAGACGACGCTGCTGCGCGCGATCCTCGGTCTCGAGCCGCTCTCGGAAGGGGCGATCACCGCTCTGGGCGAGCCGGTGCGCGCCGCGGGAAACCGCCGGATCGGGTACATCCCGCAGTCGCGACCCCTGCCCCGCGATGCCGCCCTGCGCGGACGCGACCTCGTCGCGCTCGGCGTCAACGGCCATCGCTTCGGCCTCCCCATCCCCCGCCGCGCCGATCGGGAGCGCGTCGATGCACTGCTCGATGCGGTCGGCGCGCGCGATTTCGCCGATCGTCCGGTCGGGCAGCTCTCGGGCGGCGAACAGCAGCGGCTGCGCGCGGGGCAGGCACTGGCCGACGACCCGCGGCTGCTGCTGTGCGACGAGCCGCTGACGAGCCTCGACCTCGCCAACCAGCAGGCGGTCATCGGCCTGATCGACCGTCATCGCCGCACCACGGGTGCCGCTGTACTCTTCGTCACGCACGACATCAACCCGGTGCTCGACAAGGTCGATCGCATCCTCTACCTGGCGGGCGGCCGGTTCACCCTCGGCCGTCCCGACGAGGTGCTGGACTCCCGGGTGCTCTCCGACCTGTACGGCGCGCCCGTCTTCGTGCTGCGCGCCGGTGGCCGGCTCGTGGTGGTCGGGGCCCCCGACGCTGAAGAGTCCCACCATCACCACGATGAGGAGCACCCGTGAGCTGGGCCGACGTGTGGGAGGCGATGTTCGGCGGTCTCGCCGACTACGGCGACATCCTCGCCCTGGTGTCCAACTCGGTCCTCGCCGGCGCGGTGCTCGGTCTCGTGGGTGGTCTCATCGGCGTCTTCGTCATGCAGCGCGACATGGCCTTCGCCGTGCACGGCATCAGCGAGCTGTCGTTCGCCGGAGCCGCCGCCGCACTGCTGATCGGGGTGGATGTCGTCGCCGGATCCATCGTCGGATCGATCGTCGCCGCGATGCTCATCGGGTGGTTGGGTGCCCGCGCGCGCGACCGCAACTCGATCATCGGCGTTCTCATGCCCTTCGGACTGGGCCTGGGCATCCTCTTCCTGTCGTTGTACAGCGGCCGCAGTGCTAACCGCTTCAGCCTGCTGACGGGGCAGATCGTCTCGGTTCAGAGCGGGCAGCTGGGCTGGCTCATCGGCATCAGCGTCGTCGTGCTCGCCGGGTTGGTGCTCATCTGGCGACCGCTGCGCTTCGACTCGCTCGACCCGCAGTCCGCCGCCGCGCGCGGCGTTCCGACGACGCTCGTGTCGATGGCCTTCATGCTGCTGCTCGGTCTGATCGTCGCCGTGAGCGTGCACATCATCGGCGCGCTGCTCGTCATGGCGCTGCTGGTCACCCCCGCGGCCGCGGCGATGCGGGTGGCGTCGGGGCCCGTGTCGGTGCCGCTGCTCGCGGCGGGCTTCGGTTTCGTCTCGGCCGTGGGCGGCATCCTGCTCGCGATCGCGGGCACGCTGCCCGTGAGCCCCTACATCACGACGATCTCGTTCCTGATCTACGTCGTGTGCCGGGTGATCGCATGGCGCCGCTCTTCGGGCGCGCACAGGCGGCGCACACCGGCCTCCAAGCACCCCGAGGCTTAGACTTCTCCCCATGGCCAAGCGCAACACGTGGCAACGCGACCGCGTCCGCGATGCCCTCGGCGGGGCCCGGGGGTTCGTCAGCGCGCAGTCGCTGCACGCGACCCTGCGCGACGAGGGCACCGGCATCGGTCTGGCGACCGTGTACCGGGCACTCGCCGACCTCGCGGCGGGCGGCGAGGCCGACAATCTACAGAGTCCCGACGGCGAGAGCCTGTATCGGGCGTGTGTGAGCGCCGGACACCACCACCATCTGATCTGCCGCTCGTGCGGCCTCACCGTCGAGATCGAGGCGACCGACGTCGAGCAGTGGGCGCAGCGCACCGCGGCCGCGAACGGATTCACGGAGGCGGAGCACGTCGTCGACATCTTCGGGCTGTGCACGGCCTGCGCCACGGCACGGACCGACGAGCGTGGCAGCCTCTAGCGGCGGGCGCACGACGACCGCGCCGGATCCCGCGCCCACCGGGTCGTCGCCCGTGCGTACCGCGCGCCTGCACGCCCGCGGGACCGTTCCGCTCATCGGTGCCGCGATCGGCCTGGCCGTCGTCGGGGTGCTCGTCGCGATCGACGTGTGGGCTCCGACACTCTTCTCGGCGTCGCTGCCCACGCGGGCGCAGGACGGGTTCACGCTCGGCCTGAGCGTGCTGATCGAGTCCCTGCCCTTCATCGCCCTGGGTCTTGTGCTCTCGATCGTCGTGCAGGTGTGGGTGCCGGCAGGACTGCTCGAGGTGTGGATGCCGCGCCGGGCGTGGGCGCGCCGCATGGTGCTGTCGCTGCTCGGCATGTTCCTGCCGGTGTGCGAGTGCGGCAACGTCCCGCTCGCACGCGGGTTGCTGATCCGCGGATTCACGGTGCCCGAGACGCTGACCTTCCTCATCGCCGCGCCCATCGTCAACCCGATCGTGATCCTCACGACGCATCAGGCGTTCGGCTGGGACGGCGGCATCCTCGTGGCACGCCTGCTCGGCGGCTACGCGATCGCGAACCTGATCGGATGGCTGTACTCGCGGCATCCGAATCCCGACGCCCTGCTCACCGATCGGTTCCGTGCCGAGTGCGCGTTCGACGAGCACCTGCACGGAACGCGCGTACAGCGCAGCCTCGAACTGTTCGTGCGCGAGCTGCGCGCCGTCATGCCCGCGCTGATCATCGGCTCGGCGATCGCCGGCGCCGTGCAGGTGCTCGTGCCCCGCGACGTGCTGATCGCGATCGGCTCGAACCCCGTGCTGTCGATCTTCGCGATGATCCTGCTCGGGCTGACGGTCGCGATCTGCTCCAATGTCGACGCGTTCTTCGCGCTGTCGTTCGCCTCGACGTTCACGCCGGGCTCGATCGTCGCCTTCCTGCTCGTGGGTCCGCTCGTCGATGTCAAGATGCTCGCGCTCATGCGCACGACCTTCACGACGCGCACGCTCGCGGGCATGGTGGCGGTCGTGATCAGCGCGGCCTTCGTCATCGCCGTGGGGGTGAACCTCTTTGCGTGACCGGTGGACCGGAGGGCGCGCGCTGGGCCTGCGCTGGCTCGGCGTGGGGCTCGCGAGCGCCCTCGCCGTCGTGACCCTGGGGCTGTGGGCGACCGGACGCATCGGCCTGTACATCAACCCCGACGCGGCCTGGTGGGCGGTGTCGATGTCGATCCTGCTGCTCGTCGTGGGCGTCGCCTCGTGCGCGGTGCCGATCTCTCGCGACGAGCACGATCACGCCGGTGGGCACGCGCCCGATGCCGCCTCCGCGCCCCCCGCGTCCGCCGCGCCCGATGCCGCGTCCGCCGCGCCCGATGCCGCGGCCGCCGCCGCCGCCCCACCCACGCGCGCCCGGGCACGGGATGCTGCTCGCCTGTCGCATCGTGCGGGTCCGGGCGCATCCCACCCGCAGTTCGCGACAGGCGAGCAGCACGACGACCGCACCGACGCCCCCCGTCGGGCGCCGTTCGCCGCCGCGGCCACCGCGATCGGGGCCGTGATCTCGACGGTGTTCGTCACGCTCGCGGTCGCGCTGCCCCCGGCATCCCTCTCGGCGGAGCTCGCGCTCGCCCGCTCGACCGGCGCGCCACCCGTGCTCTCGACCTCGGCGACGCTGGCGCTGGCGTCTTCGGACGACACCTCCTCTTTCGGCGTGGGGGAGTGGGCGTCGGTGCTGGCGACCACGACGGATCCCGCGCGGTTCGTGGGCGAGCCCGCGACTCTCGTCGGCTTCGTCGCGCCCGGCGAGGACGGCACCTTCGACCTGACGCGCCTCGTCATCGTGCACTGCGTCATCGACGCCCAGGCCGCCAGCGTCCCCGTCACGGTGAGGGACGTGGACGGCGACCTCGAACCGGGGCAATGGGTGGAGGTCTCGGGCGAATTCGCGAGGCAGGGCGGCGGCCTCGTGCTGCAGCCGGCCAGCGTGCAGGCGGTCGCCGAGCCGGGGGACCCGTATGAGTACTGAGCCCGCAACCCGCGCCGCGCGTCGCCGCCGTGCCGGTGGGGGCTTCACGCGGATGCTCGCCATCGTGATCGCCGGCCTCGTCGTCGCCGGCGCCGTGGGCGCCGCGGTCAGCCTGGCTCAGGGCCCGCGGGTCAGCGCCGTCGCGGTCGATGCCCAGGCCGCCGCGGAGGCCGCGGGTCAGCGCATCGTCTTCACCACCAACCAGCCGCTCGCCGAGATCGACCCCGCGCAGGTGAGTGTAGAGCCCGCTGCCGCTTTCACCCTCGAGGCGGCCGGGCGCAACATCGCCGTCGAGTTCACGTATCCGCTCGACCCCGACACCGAGTACCGCGTCGAGATCACGGGGGTCGAGGGCTCCTCGGGCGGGCCGACCGCGACTCTCGCGCACGCGTTCACCACCGGCATCCCGCCCCTCTACGTGCTGCAGCGGCGGGCCGACGAGGACGATGTCATCTTCTCCAGCAATCTCGCGGGCGACGAGGCGGTTCCGGTGCACACGGCGGCGCAGATCGAGGATTTCCGTGCCTCCCGCGACGGCATCGTCGTGCACACGACCGATGCGGACGGGGCCGCCGCGCTCTCGGTCGTGACGGGCGAGGGGGATCCCGCCGAGTTCACGATGCCCGGGGAGGGCACGATCACGACGCTCCAGGCGGCCGACCACGGCGGTCTCGTCGGCTACACCTACACCGACCTCGACATCGGCGCGGGCGGCGGGATCGAGGCGGCGCTGTACCTCGCTCGCATGGACGATCCCGCGGCCGAGCCGACACGGATCGAGGTGGGCGAAGACGCGCGCGTCGTGCAGTGGGCGTTCGTGCCGCAGACCTCCGCGCTTGTCGTGCTGACCTTCGACGGGCAGTTGCGCCTGGTCGAGACCCGCGACCTCGATGCCGAGCCGGTGCTGCTGGGCGGCGCGCTGGCGCTCTCGGGCGTCGAGCGCGGCACGGGACGAGTGATCGTCGAACGCACCGAGGGCACCGTCGTGCTGGATCTCACCGACCTTTCGGAAGAGCCCCTCGTCGCCGCCGAAGGCGCGGAGGCGCTCGGCATCCCGGGGCCCGTCACCCCGACCGTCGAGGGAGCGACCCTGCGCACCTTCACGCAGATGGGGGCCGACGGGTTTCCGCAATCGCAGCTCATCGCCTCCGTCGCTGCGGACGGCGCCGTGACCCCTCTGCTCGAGCTCACCGATCGAGGGGATGCCGTCATGCAGACGTGCGCGTCGCCGAGCGGTCGCTACGCGGCCGTGATCGTCGCCCCCGATCTGGCAGAGAACCCCTACGACCTCTACACCCGTCCCCTTCCGGAGCGGCTCGAGACGACGATCGTCGACACGGCGGACGCGGAGGTGGTCACGACCCTCCAGGGCACCGACATCTCCTGGTGCGCCGTGGCGATGCCGTGACCGAGGGGCGCCGGTCTACATTCAGTCGCGGGCATCGACCGGCGACCCGCGACGATCTCGAGGCGCTTCCGCTCGAGATCGCTCCGCGTCTGCTCGGCGCGCTTCTCACGACCCAGGTCGAGGGCGAGCTCGTCGTCGTGCGCCTGACCGAGGTCGAGGCGTACCACGGGCTCGGCACCGGGGCCGTGCCCGATCCCGGTTCGCACGCGCGCGGCGGACAGACCGCGCGCAACGCCACGATGTGGGGTGAGCCCGGCCATCTGTACGTCTACCTGAGCCACGGAATCCATTCGTGCGTCAACGTCGTGTGCGGCCCCGACGGCGTGGCCGGCGGAGTGCTGCTGCGCGCCGGCGAGATCGTCGAGGGGCAGGATGTCGCCGTGCGACGCCGTCCGCGGGCGCAGACCGCGCGCGACCTCGCCCGCGGACCCGGCCGGCTCGGCCAGGCTCTGGGCCTGCGGCACCCCGCCCACGATGGGATCGACGCGATTGTCGGACGCGGAGGGGTCGCAGCTGAGGCCGGGGTCGCAGCTGAGGGCGGGGTCGCCGCGGAGGGAGGGGTCATGGCGCTCGGACCCGAGCGCGCGGGCGCCCGGGCGCGGTTGGACCTGCCGCGCGCGGCCGCCGCATCCATTTCGGCGGGCCCGCGTGTGGGCGTGGCGGGGGTCGCCGGCACGCACGAGTTTCCCTGGCGATTCTGGATCGCCGGCGACCCGACCGTGTCTTCGTTTCGGTGGGGCAGGGGTGCGGCACCTCCTTCCGCGTGAGACTCGTGCGACCTCTAGAACATAGATCGCATTCTCACCTTGATCAAAATAGAACATGTGTACTATAATCGTGTCATGGACACCAGCTCGGTCGACGGCATCACCGAGGCGTTGCGCGCGCTCGTGGCCGCGGGTGGTGATCGTCCCGCATCGGCGCTGTCCCCGGCCGAGCTGATGGCGGTGGGGCAGGCTTTCGGCGCCCTCAAGCGTCATGTCGATGCCGCGTTCGCGCTGGTAGCGGCCGAGATCTCGAGACAGTCGCGGCGCGAGCTGGGCAAGGATTCGCTCGCCAAGCGACAGGGGTTCGCCTCGCCAGCCGTGCTCATCTCGACCGCCACGGGCACCAGCGTCGGCGAAGCCGTGCGTATCGTGCAGGTGGGCGAGGCGACCGCACCGCGGATGTCGCTCGCCGGCGAGGCGCTGCCCGCCAAGCATCCTCACGTCGCCGGCGCGGTGTCTTCGGGGCGTCTCGGCGTGACGGCGGCAGCGGCGATCGTGAGCCTGCTCGATCGGCTCTCCCTCCGTATCGACGCGGGCCGCCTCGACGAGGCCGAATGTCAGCTGGTGGCGCTCGCGCCCGGTATGCGTCCCGACGAGCTGAGCAAGCTCCTGGCCCGCGCTGAGGCGCATCTCGACCCCGACGGCATTGAGCCACGACACGAACAGTTGCGCTCCGATCGGTCGCTGGTCCTCCAGGAGCGCGACGGGATGCTGGTGATCACCGGCAGACTCGACCCCGAGACCGGTGCCCCTGTCAAGGCGGCGATCGACACGCTCGTCGGCGAGGGGTTGCGTCGTAACGAACACGGCCGTGCGGAAGATCGCGACCAGCGCTCTGTGAGGCAGATGCAGGCGGATGCCCTCGCCGACCTCTGTCGGCACGCGGTCGGGTGCGCGGCGGTGCCGATGGCGCCTACCGCGACGGTCGTCGTGCGGGTAGACCTCGCCGACCTGCAGGCCGGCGTCGGCAGCGCGACGATCGACGGCTTCGCGCAGCCCGTGCCCGCATCGACTGTCCGCCGCATGGCGGCGGATGCGCAGGTCATCCCGTGTGTGCTCGGCGGCGAGAGCGAGATCCTCGACTGGGGGCGGGCGCGGCGGCTCTTCACGCCGGCGCAGAAGCTCGCCGTCACCGAGCGCGACGGCGGGTGCGTCTCCTGCGGGGCGCCACCCGCCTGGTGTCATGTGCACCATCTCGCGTGGTGGGAGCGCGACGGCGGACGCACCGATCTCGGCAACGGAGTGCTTCTGTGCACCGGGTGCCATCATCGGCTGCACGCCGACGGATGGGAGATCCGCATCGACGGGCCGGGTGTCGAGGCGACCGTGTGGCTCGTGCCGCCGCCGTGGGTCGATGCGCGGAGAACTCCGAGGCTCGCCGGCAGATCGCGATACACGCTCACCGCGTGAGGGCGTGAGGGCGTGAGGGCCGACACGCCCGGCGTGCTAGTATTGGCGATTGTCTGTGCGCACTCCAGCGCGCAGTTCGTGCACTCCCTCCCTCTCACGCCTCGGCGCAGGCGGGTCGGCGTGCGCAGACAAGGGATCTTGGGTGGGGCCGTCCGGCCTCACGGTACAGAGGGAGTAATCACCATGGCAGCAGTGTGCCAGGTGACCGGAGCAGTTCCCGGCTTCGGTCACAACATCAGCCACTCGCACCGCCGGACGAAGCGTCGCTTCGACCCGAACGTGCAGAAGAAGACGTACTACGTGCCGTCGCTGGGTCGCAACATCAAGCTCAACGTGTCGGCTAAGGGCATCAAGGTCATCGACGCCCGTGGCATCGAGTCGGTCGTCAAGGACCTGCTCGCGAAGGGTGTGAAGCTCTGATGGCGAAGAAGGCCCAGGACGTACGTCCGATCATCAAGCTGCGTTCGACCGCCGGCACGGGGTACACCTACGTGACGCGCAAGAACCGCCGCAACAACCCCGACCGCATCGTGCTCAAGAAGTACGACCCCGTGGTCCGCAAGCACGTCGACTTCCGAGAGGAGCGCTAAAGCATGGCCAAGAAGAGCAAGATCGCGCGTAACCAGCAGCGCCAGGTGGTCGTCGACCGCTACGCGACCAAGCGTGCAGAACTGAAGAAGGCCCTGGTCGACCCGACCTCGACCGACGAGCAGCGCGAGGCCGCGCGCGTGGGCCTGCAGAAGCTGCCCCGCAACGCCTCGCCGGTGCGTCTGCGTTCGCGCGACGTCATCGACGGCCGCCCCCGCGGTGTCCTCACGAAGTTCGGCATCTCGCGTGTCCGCTTCCGCGACATGGCTCACCGTGGCGAGCTGCCCGGCGTGACCAAGTCGAGCTGGTAAGCCACAGCATCCACGTCGAAGGGGCGGGAGTTCTCCGGAACTCCCGCCCCTTCGACATGCCCGCTCAGGATGCCGCGACCCGTGCATGTTCGAGGGCCCAGGCGAGTGTGTCATCGGCGACCTGCTCCCAGCCCGCCTGGCTGACGATGCGGTGGGTGCGGCCGGGATACTCCCTGTAGTCCACGATCGCGGGGCCACCGGAGCGCCGGTACTTCTTCACGATCGCGCGGCCGATCGCGGGCGGGACGACGTGATCGATCTCGCCGGTGATGATCAGCAGCGGCGCCCGATCGGTCCGGTCGTAGTCGACGTGGGTGACGCCTCCCTTCTCGTTGAAGGCCGATGCGACCCCCTCGAAGAACACCCGGTTGTAGGAGTTGACCGCCTGCTCCGTCCAGATCGCATCGGACTCGGCACGCGAGAGGTCGTTGCCGAAGGTGAAGTGGAAGTGCGGCTTCGAGATCGGCGACGCGCCGTTCTTGGCGAACGGATTGCGCAGGATCGGAAAGCCGGTGCGCGCCGTCGACGGGGGCAGCGTGGTCACGCCCGCGGTCTGCCCCGGCGTCACGCCGACGTACGCGATGCCCAGTCCGCGATCGGCGAGCATCTGAGTGATCACCCCGCCGAACGAGTGGCCCATGATGATCGGTTTCTCGGGCAGCGACCGGATGATGCGCTCATAGTGGTCGGCGATCTCCGAAAGACCGATGCCCTTCAACGCCGAGGGGTCGCGGCGGATCTCCGCCGTCGTGCGGTCGTCGATACCCGGCCAGCCCGGCACGATCACGTCGTGGCCGAGGGAGCGGAAGCGCTCCGCCCAGGTGTTCCAGCTCTTGGGTGTCATCCACAGTCCGTGGATGAGGACGATGGGGGGTTTGGCGGCATCCCTCGTGCTGCTCCGAGACGCGGCGCTCGTCGGCGGCTACCTCGACGGCGAAGAGCGCGCGGCGCCCGCCTTCTTCCGCACCGCACAGGCCGTGGTCGACGCCGCACGACCGCCTGTCTGATCCGCGGGATCGCGCGGATCTCGCGGGGAGAGTGCGCGTGGAGGCGGCCGAAAGGCCGGGATGCTGTCGCTCTGACGGTCGCACGGGCCACATCAGCAGCATCCGCCACACGAAACACGCCCGAATTGCGCGAAGAACCGCGGAAATACGCGGAAGTGTGCCCGATCGGGGTAGATTCGACGCGGTCGATCGACCACCCGGTGCCGGTTCCGGCCCGGTCAGTGAAGATGAGGCGGCGGTGCGCCGCCGCTGGAGGTAATCCCCAATGGCCGACAAGTCCATCACCAAGACCGAGCTCGTCGCGAGCATCGCCAGCGCCACGGGCGAGAGCCAGGCCACGGTCTCGCGCGTCGTCGACGGTCTGTTCTCGACGGTGTCTGAGGCCGTCGCCAAGGGCACCAAGGTCTCGATCCCGGGCTGGATCGCGTTCGAGCAGGTCGAGACGGCCGCTCGCACGGGCCGCAACCCCCAGACCGGCGAAGAGATCAAGATCGCCGCGGGCAAGCGCGTCAAGGTCACCGCGGGCTCGAAGCTCAAGGCTGCCGCGAAGTAGTCACCGGCGACTTTCGCCGAACGGGGGGTGCCGCATCGCGCGGTGCCCCCCGTTCGCGTTTCCGGCGCGTACGCTCCCGCGCATGCTCCCGCGTCCGCACAGCCCGCACCCGCGCCTAGGCTGGATGGGTGAGCCCCCGAACCCTGCGCGTCGCCGGGCCCGCGATCCTCGTCGCCGCCGCCGTGGCGGCCCTCGTCGCGGGCCTCGCCTTCGGCGGTGGCGCGACCCCGCTCGACATCGGCGATCCGGGTCCGGTCGTGCGCTGGGGTCTGCCCCTGGCCGACCTCGCCGTCAACCTCGGTGCCGCGACCATGGCGGGTGCCCTCGTGCTCGCCCTGTTCGCGCTCAGGGCCGGGGAGGGGGAGTTCGACACCGCGCTGGATGTGGCCTCGATCGGGGCCGCGGTCTTCACCGTCGCCGCCGGCGCGACCGGGTACCTGACCTTCCTCAACGCCTTCAACGCGTCACCGAGCGCCGACGCGGTCTTCGGGCAGCAGCTCGGCCGCTTTCTGCTCGACCTCGAGGTGGGCCGCGCCTGGCTGATCACGACGCTCGCGGGCGCCGTGATCACGGTGCTCGCGTTCGCGGTGCGCAGCTGGACGCCGACCCTTCTGGTCACCCTGCTCGCGCTCGCGGCGCTGGTCCCGATGGCCACGACGAGCCACGACGGCGCCGCGGCCAACCACACGGCGGCGGTCACCACACTCGCGCTGCACATCGTGGGCGCGGCCGTCTGGCTCGGCGGCCTGGTGCTGCTGGTGGTCCTGCGCGCCTCGACCACGCCCGCGCGCCTCGCGTACATCCTGCCCCGGTACTCGAGCATCGCGCTCGTCGTTTTTGTCGTCGTCGCCCTCTCGGGGTATGCGCGGGCCGCGCTGAGCGTCGGCGGATGGGCGCAGCTGGCATCGCCGTACGGGGTGCTCGTCGTCGTCAAGGTGCTGGCGCTCCTCGCCCTCGGCGCGCTCGGTGCGCTCTACCGTCGCCGGCTCATCGCGCGGATCGGCGAACGCGCGGCTGCGGGCGCGTTCTGGGGTCTGGTGGCCCTCGAGCTCGGTTTCATGGGTGTCGCCAGCGGCGTCGCCGCCGCGCTCGCGCGCACGGCGCCGCCGCTCGGCGACATCGCGATCACCGACCCCACCCCCGCGGAGCGCCTCACCGGCGCCCCGCTGCCGGCCGAGCTGCTCCCGGCATCCTGGTTCACCGCGTGGGATGTCGATCTGCTCTGGATGCTGCTCTGCGGTTTCGCGCTGTTCTTCTATTACGCGGGGGTCGTGCGTCTTCGTCGGCGCGGGGACGCATGGCCGCTGTATCGCACGATCTGCTGGAGCGCCGGCATCCTGCTGCTGTTCTGGGTGACCAGCGGCGCGGTGGCGGTCTACGAGGACTACCTCTTCAGCGTGCACATGGTGGGCCACATGCTGCTGACGATGGCCATCCCGCTGCTGCTCGTTCCCGGCGCGCCCGTCACCCTCGTCGCCCGCGCCGCGCGCAAGCGCGACGACGGCACGCGGGGTGGGCGCGAGTGGGTCCTGTGGGCCGTGCATTCGCCCGTCGCCAAGGTTCTGACCAACCCCTTCGTCGCGGCCGCCCTCTTCATCGGCTCGCTGTGGGCGTTCTACTACACCGACCTGTTCCGGTGGTCGCTGTACGACCACCTGGGACATCTGTGGATGATCCTGCACTTCCTGATCACCGGATACCTGTTCGTGCTCTCCCTCGTCGGCATCGATCCCGTGCCCTATCGCCTGCCCTACCCGTTCCGGCTCGTGCTGCTGATCGGCGTCATGGCGATGCACGCCTTCTTCGGCATCTCGATCATGATGCAGTCCGGTCTGATGGTCGCGGAGTGGTTCGGCTCGATGGGGCGCACGTGGGGCGCCACGCCGCTCGAGGATCAGTACATCGGCGGCGGCATCGCCTGGTCGATCGGCGAGATCCCCACGCTGATCCTCGCGATCGCCGTCGCGATCCAGTGGAGCCGCAGCGACGAGCGCGCGCAGAAGCGCCGTGACCGGCACACCGACCGCGCGGGCGACGCCGAACTCGACGCCTACAACGAGCGCCTCGCCAAGCTCGCGGAGCGCGACGCGCGCACGGGCGCCCGCTGACAGCATCCCGAATCGGGGTCAGCTCTCGGGCGAGCCCACCCGGATCGACGCGGAACCGTCGGGCAGCACGGTGATCGTCGCGTCCAGGCCGAAGACGATCTCCTCGTCCACCTCGCGGATGCTGCCATCGAACAGCGACCGCACGTCGACCTGGATGCGGGCCGATGCCTCGGTCGCGGGCACGACCCAGTCGGCGCCGGAGGGCTCGAGGGTGATCTCGGGGTAGCGCTCGATCGTCCACGTCGGCAGGCTCGCGATGCGGTTCTGCACGACGAAGCCGAACGGGCAGCCGGTCGGCTGCAGCACCTGCTGGGTCGCGCACTCGTCGAGGAACGTGTCGACCCGCTCCTGCACGACGGTCGTGAACTCCTCCGTGGGCTCGGCCTGCAGGTCGACGGGAACGCCCGCCATCGGCGCGTCGGCGAGCACGTCGACTCCGGGCGTCGCTGCGATCGCCGTGTCGACCGAGACGCGGTAGAGCCCGGGCGAGAAGACGAGCAGCGGCACCGGCTCGAGGGGCGGTGCGTCGGCACCGAGGGGCGAGACCTGCCGTTTGTCGATCGTGAACCCGTTGACATCGAACGACATGGACCCCCGCACCGTGAGGTCGATCACGGCGAGCGGGCTCTCCGCGAAGCGCCAGGTCGGCACGACGCCGACCCAGCCGGCGGGTTCGACGTCGAACGTCGTCGACCCTCGGTGCGCCCCCGCGCGGTACTCCACGGTGACCCGGGTGATCTCGCCGTCGGTGGTCTCTCCCCGCGGCTGGATGCTGTCGATACTCGTCAGCGCCGTGCTGCGCAGGAGCGCGTCGGATGCCGTCTCGGGCAACCCCGCCGCGGTGAGGTCGGCCCCGGCCACGCGCACACCGGGGACGGCGAGCGCGTCGGCCGCGCGCCCCGCCGCGAGCAGATCGAGGTAGCGCTCGACGAAGGCCGTGGGGCTGTAGAACTCGCGGTACAGCATCGTGCCCCCGGCGGCGAGGGCCGCGGCAAGGAGCACGCCCACGAGTGCCAGCACGGTGAGATCCGTGCGGGGAGAGCGGGGTGCGCGGGCCGGCCGGCGGCGGGGGGCAGGGGCATCGTGCGGTTCGTCGGCGCGCTGATCCGCCGTGTTGATCGCCCCCTGCTGCACAGAGCGATTCTAGGCGCGGCATCCTCAGACATCGCGCTGAGCGCGGAGCGCCGCAAGGCCAGCGTCTAGCATGTACCGGTGACCACGCCGCCTCTCTCCGCCGAGCAGGAGGCGCTCTTCCGTCGCATCGAGGACACGCGCGACCACATCTTCGTGACGGGTCGGGCGGGTACGGGCAAGTCGACTCTCCTGCAGCACCTGGCCTGGAACACCTCCAAGCAGATCGCCGTCTGCGCTCCGACCGGGGTCGCGGCGCTCAACGTCGAGGGCCAGACGATCCACTCGCTGCTGCGACTGCCGATCGGTCTCATCGCCGATCAGGAGCTCGAGCAGTCCGACGCCACGCGCAAGATCCTCAACGCGATCGACACGCTCGTGATCGACGAGATCTCGATGGTCAACGCCGACGTCATGGACGGCATCGACCGGTCGCTGCGCCAGGCGCGCGGCCGTCGCGGCGAGCCGTTCGGCGGCGTGCAGATCGTCATGTTCGGCGACCCCTACCAGCTCGCGCCGGTCCCCCCGCGGGGCGACGAGCTGGCCTACATCCGCGATCACTACCGGTCGTTCTGGTTCTTCGACGCCCATGTGTGGGCGGGGGCCGCCGAGCTGCCCGGGTCGGCGGGCGGCGCGCTCGACGGCTTCGCCGACCTCGGTCGGTATGGCGCGCAGCTCGGCATCCACGAACTCGCCACGATCCATCGCCAGGCCGACGACGCCTTCAAGGCGATGCTCAACGCCGTCCGGCACGGCCACGTGACGGCCGATATCGCGGGCGTCCTCAACGCCACGGGCGCGCGCACCCCTCCCGTGCCCGAGGACTCCGAGATCCCCATCATCACCCTCGCCACCCGCAACGACCGGGTCAACGCGATCAACCATCGGCATCTCGAGGCACTGCCGGGGCGCGCGCAGACGGCCAGCGCCGAGATCACGGGTGACTTCGGACGCGGCGAGGGCGCCTACCCGGCCGAGGCGGATCTCAAACTCAAGGTCGGCGCGCAGGTGATGTTCCTGCGCAACGACACGGCATCGTTCGGGGAGCCGGCCCGCTGGGTCAACGGCACCATCGGCACCGTCACCCGCATCACCGGCGGTACCGTGCGCGTCGATGTCGACGGCGACGAGCACGATGTCGAGCCGGCGGTGTGGGAGAAGTTCCGCTACAGCTATTCGCCGCTCACCAAGCGCATCTCGCGCGAGATCGTCGCGGAGTTCCATCAGTTCCCGCTGCGCCTGGCGTGGGCGGTGACGATCCACAAGTCGCAGGGCAAGACCTACGACCGCGCGGTCATCGACCTCGGCTCGGGGGCGTTCGCGCCCGGGCAGACGTACGTCGCGCTCAGTCGCCTGACCTCGCTCGAGGGTCTCTACCTCACCCGCCCCCTGCGCCCGAGCGACATCCGGGTGGATGCCGACGTGCAGAGGTTCATGCGCAGCCAGAGCGAGCTGTGAGCCCGAAGGGCCTCACGCCACCGCCGCGGACGCCTTCTGCGCCTCGAGATCGCGGAACAGGTCGGTGTTGAAGCGGTACGCGCGCAGCACCTCGTCGACGACCCGCTCGCGCTCGTCGTCGTCCCACGGCACGGCGTCGAGCTGCTCGCGGTAGACGTCTTTGAACGCCTTGGGGTCGGCGATGTCGTCGAACAGATAGAACCCGACGCCGTTGGTGTCGAAGCCGAACCGCCGCTGCATGATGCGACCGATGAACAGTCCGCCCGAGAGGTCGCCGAGATAGCGGGTGTAGTGGTGGGCGACGAAGCCGCCCGCCCACGTCGCGCCGACCTCGCGGATGCGGGCCACGTAGCGCACCGTGGTGGGCAGCGGCGCGATCCGCTCCCGCCAGTCGGCGCCGACGAGGAACTCGAGATCGGCCTCGAGCGCGGGTAGGCGCGTGAGCTTGTCAGTGATGAAGGCCGCCGCAACCGGATCCGCCTTCATCCGTTCGGCCGCGGATTCGAGTGCCTCATAGATGAAGTAGTGCTGGGCGACGAGCGAGACGTAGTCCTCGCGCGTGCCCTCGCCCTTCAGCAGACCCGACATGAAGCCCTGGCCCTCGCTGTCGGAGTGGGCACCGCTCGAGCGCTCGCGGAGCAGGGCGGAGAACGGCACGACGTTCGACATGGGGACAGTGTAGCGGCGGACTTAGGATGACCTAACCCCCAATTCCCAGAGGATTAGTGCGGGCGGGGTGTCAAGCCCAGGGTCGTGCAGGCGGCGTCGTAGAGCGTGACAACCTCGCGGCGCACCTCTCCCCTCTCGCTGATGGGCCCGTGCGGCCAGGGAACGCGGTGGGCGTGGACCGCGCCGTCCGGGCCCGTGACATCCCACTCGCCGCCGTCGCCGTCGAAGCCCGTCATCACCGCTCCGACCGCGTCGGGACGGCCGAAGGCGCGCACGATGAGCAGGTTGTCATCGATGTGGTCGCTGTTCATGTGGCTCAGCACGGCCGCCACCACGGAGTCGTCGAAAGCATGCGGCATTCCCACAGCCTAGGCGCGGCGTGCGTGATCGATCCGTGACAATCGCCTGACTAAACTCGGGTGACGGCACCGGGGGGTGAGTATGGCGGCACGAAGCACACGTCGCCGTGCGCTGACCGCTGCGGGGGCCGTGCTGGCCGCCGCAGCGCTGCTCGTGGCCTGCGCACCCGACACGCGGATCGAGGTCGATGCGCCCGAGCAGGCCGCCGTCGAACTGCCCGAGGAGACGCGCGCACAGCTCGACGCCGCGGTGCAGAACGCCATGGCTGCCACGGCATCGACGGGCGCGATCGTCGGGGTTTGGGCGCCATGGAGCGGCAGCTGGGTCGCGGGCATCGGGGCGGATGCTGCCGGCACGCCCGTCGACGCGGACATGTCGTTCCGCGTGGCCGATGTCACGCGCATGATGACGTGCGACGTGCTCTACGCCGTGGCCGCTGAGGGAACTGTCGCGCTCGATGACCCGGTCGTGGACTGGGTTGCGGGTTACCCGAACCTCACCGACGTCACGCTGCAGGATCTCTGCGACGGCACGGCCGGGATCGGCAACTACGAAGCCGTCATCGGCGGCTCCTGGATCACCAATCCGGAGCGTGTGTGGGATCCGCTCGAAATCGCCTCCTTCGGCCTCGGCCAGCCCCGATCGGCGGTGGGAACGGAGTACCGCAACTCGGACGCCGGCTATGCGTTGCTCGGGATGGCCCTCGAGCGCGCGACGGCGACGCGCATGGCAACGCTTCTCGAGCGCTACATCTTCGAGCCTCTCGAGCTCGAAGACACCCAGCTTCCACGCGACCGCGCGGCAGCCCCGGGAGCGAACCCACTCCCCGGTTACCGCATCGTCAACAACCCCGACGGCTCCCTGAACTGTGCAGAGCCGCGCGACATGACGGTGATCTCCGCATCCCTCGGCTACGCCGATTCGGGCGTCGTCTCCACGGTCGAGGATCTCGGTCGGTACGTGCAGGCCGTCGCTGTCGGCGCTACGGCGACGGACGTCGACCGGTGGTCCGACCCTCTTCCCGTCTTCGCCGGTGCGCCCGCCTGGTACACCACCACGGGGGGCGCGCTGCAGGCCGGGTCGCTCATCGGTCAGTACGGTTCGGTGCCGGGCTACATGACTGCGGCGTTCGCCGATCCCGCCACCGGCACGACTGTCGTGGTCGTGCTGAACAACTCGACGGCTTCGGCCGACGTCGTCCGCGACCTCTCGTGGGAGCTTGCCGCGATCGCGTCGAGGGCTCCCGCAACCTCCGGCTTCACGGCCCCCGAGTTCGGTCTGCCGTGGACCGCCGAGCAGTACCGCGAGTCGGTCTCGCAGACCAACATCTGCCGGTGAGTCCGCCCCGCTTCGGCCAGGCCGCACGCGGTGCGCCCGGGGCGGTCACCCTCGTCGTGCTCGGACTCGCGTGCCAGGAGGTCGGGGCGTCTCTCGCGGTGCTGCTGTTCCCGCAGGTGGGGCCGCTCGGCATGGTCATGCTGCGCCTGGTCTTCTCGGCGATGCTCCTGCTCGCGATCGCCCGACCCACGCTGCGCGGTCACGGGCGCGCCGGCTGGCGCGCGGTGATCGAGTTCGGGGTGGTGCTGGCCGTCATGAACGGCCTCTTCTACCTCGCGCTCGAGCGGCTGCCGCTGGGGGTGACCGTCACGATCGAGGTGCTGGGCCCCCTCGCTCTCTCGGTCATCGTCGCCCGCCGAGCGTCGGCCTGGCTGTGGGCGCTGCTCGCATTGGCAGGTGTCGCCCTCCTCGCGGGCGGCGGATGGGACGATCTCGATCTGATCGGGGTGCTCTACGCGCTGGGCGCCGCGGCGAGCTGGGCGGGGTACATCCTCGCGTCGGCGCGGGTCGGGCGCGCGTTCTCGCAGCTCGACGGACTCGCGATCGCGATGGCGATCGGAGCCCTCCTCTCGCTGCCGTTCGGCGTCCTCGATGCCGGTCCCGCGCTGCTGCAGCCGACGCTGCTCGCCCTGGGCGCCGCGGTCGCGGTGCTGTCGTCGGCCGTGCCGTACGCGCTCGAGCTGACGGCTCTGCGCCGGCTTCCGGCATCCGCCTTCGCCGTGCTGATGAGCCTTGCGCCCGCGACCGCGACCCTCGCGGGCTGGGTGCTGCTCGGGCAGGTGCTCACGCCGCTCGAGCTCGCGGGCATCGGTCTTGTGGTGCTGGCGAGCATCGGCGCCGTCCGCGCGTCGGCACGGGCCGCCCGAACCGCCGCTCAGCCGGTCGGCTGATCCGCACGGACGGGATGCCGCGCCTCAGCCGCGCAGGATCGTCTCGATCAGGTGCGGCGCGAGCTCGCCCTCGGCCTCGAGCACCACGCGGGTGCGCGCGCCCTCGTGGTGGCGGTCGCCGAGGCGCTGCCCCCGGAGATCGGCGATGGTCTGGCCGCGCCCGGGGCCCTGGCTCGTGTCGACCATGACGGGAACCCGCGGGGCGCGGGTGAGGGTGATTCCGCCCGCGGCGATCGCTGCGGCGAGCGGGTCGTGCAGGGCGCAGCCGCGGCGGCCGTACAGCGGCATGTAGAAATCGAAGTAGTGGTCGAGGATCGCGCCGACGGCGCGTGGGCCCGGCGTGTCGGCGGCGAGCAGCGCGGCGCGGTCGTCCTCGTCGAGGGAGTGCTCGACGGTGATGTCGAGCGGAACGAGGGTGATGTCCCAGTCCGCTCCGAGCAGCGCCGCGGCGGCCTCGGGGTCGTTGTGGATGTTGGCCTCGGCGACGGGGCTGATGTTGCCGGCGGCAAGAGCCGCCCCACCCATGGTCGTGACGCCGGCGATGCGGGTCGGCAGCGTCGGATCGGCCTCGAGGGCGTGGGCGATGTTGGTGACCGGGCCGATGGTCAGCAGATGCAGGCGGCCGGCGTGCGTGTGTGACAGTTCGATCAGCAGCTCGTGGGCCGACGCGGCGACGGGCTCGCGGGCGCTGCGGGGCAGATCGACCCCGCCGATACCGTTGTCGCCGTGCACCCACGGGGCGCCGCCGCCGTAGGGGTGGCTGAGGTGGTCGTGAGCGCCGATCGCGACGGGGATGTCGTCGCGGCCGTACAGCGCGAGCAGGTCGAGAGTGTTGCGCGCGGCCGTGGCCGAGTCGATGTTGCCGCTGACCGTGCCGATGCCGACGAGGTCGACGGCGCGGGAGGCCAGCAGGTAGGCGATGGCGACGGAGTCGTCGACGCCGGTGTCGCAGTCGAGGAAGACGGGAATGGGGGCGGGCGTCGTCATGCGGATCCTTCGGGTGGGGGAGCGGCGACCACGCTGTCGGGCGCCCGGGCGTACCGGGTGCTCTATGGGTTATACCCCGCGGTGCGCGGCCGGGGCAAAGCGGGGAGGCGTGGTGGAATGTGCTCATGCCTTCCCCCGCCCTGCCTCCCCTCGCCGTCGTCGGCAGCATCAATGTCGACCTCACCGCCGCGGTGCCGCGCCTGCCCGCGGCGGGCGAGACGGTGCTCGGCGGAACCCTCACGCGTCAACCGGGCGGCAAGGGCGCGAACCAGGCGATCGCCGCCGCGCGGCTGGGTGCGCCGGTGCGCATGATCGGCGCGGTCGGCGACGACGGAGACGGGCAGTGGATGCTGCAGAACCTGCGCGACGCGGGCGTCGGTGCGGGTGATGTCTGGCTCGGCGATGCGGCGACCGGCACCGCCCTGATCACCGTCGACCCCGGCGGCGAGAATCAGATCGCGGTGTGTCAGGGCGCCAACGCCGATGTGGCGCTCGATGGCGTCGCCTTCGCCGACGACGAGGCGGTGCTCGCGCAGCTCGAGATCCCGATGGATGTCGTGGCCCGGCTCGCGTCGGCCGTGCCGGGATTCCTCGCCGTCAACGCGGCCCCGGCGGCGCGGCTTCCGGCTGCGCTCGTCGAGCGGGTCGACCTGTTCATCGTGAACGAGACGGAGTACGAGCTGCTGCCCGAACTCGCGCAGGCGCGGCGGGTCGCCGTCACCTATGGTTCGGCAGGAGCCGCGCTGCGCGAGCACGGGGTCGAGGTTCTGCGGGTGCCCGCCCCGCGGGTGCACGCGATCAGCGCGGTCGGTGCGGGTGATGCGTTCTGCGCGGCGCTGACCCTCGCGCTCTGCGCGGGTTGGGGCGCGGAGGACGCGCTGCGGGCCGCCTGCGCGGTGGGCGCCGACGCTGTCACGCATCTCGGCGCGCAGCCGCCGCTGCGCGCGCTGCAGAGCTACGCCCCCTGACGCGTTGAGAGATCTTCGGGTGCTCGAGCTCTCATCGATGCCGGCGCCTGAGCGATGGCCCAGGCGCCGGCGCGACTCAGACTGCGGCGGGTACGCGGGCCGACACGGCGTCGAGCTGTGCGAGCTCGTCCGGCGTCAGCGACAGCGACGCAGCGGCCAGCAGTGCCGGCAGCTGCTCGACGGTGCGTGCGCTCGCGATCGGCGCGACGACGTTCGGCTGCGCCTGCAGCCAGGCGAGGGCGGTGGTCGCGAGTTCAACGCCGCGGGCGGTCGAGATGTCGTCGAGGGTGCTGACGACCGCGAGTCCCTCGTCCGTGAAGTAGCCGCCGACCTGGCCCTCGCGAGCCTTGCCTGCGATGTCCTCGCGGGTGCGGTACTTGCCGGTGAGGAACCCGGCGGCGAGGGAGAAGTACGGTACGACGCCCAGGCCGTTCGCCTCGACGAGAGCCGCGAACTCGCTCTCGTAGGGCTCGCGGGCGACGAGGTTGTAGTGCGGCTGGAGGGCTACCGGCAGAGCGAAGCCGTGCGCCTGCGCGATCCCGATCCATTCGGCGACGCGGGTGGCCGAGTAGTTCGACAGTGCGATGTGTCGGATCTTGCCCGCCGTGCGCAGGCCCTCGAACGCCGCGACCGTCTCTTCGAGGGACGTGCTCTCGTCGTCGTAGTGAGCCCAGTACAGATCGATCGCGTCGACGCCCAGCCGAGCGAGTGATGCGTCGGCGGCGGCCACGACATTGGCGGCCGAGAGTCCCATGAACTGGGGATGGGCGCTCACCTTGGTGCCGATGACGAGGTCATCGTGGGCGCCGCGGCGGGCGATCCACGACCCGATGATCGTCTCCGACTCACCGCCCGAGTTGCCGGGTACCCATGCGGAGTACATGTCCGCTGTGTCGATGAAGTTCCCGCCGCCCTCGACGAAGGCGTCGAGCACGGCGTGGGACTCGCGCTCGTCGGAGGTCCAGCCGAAGGTGTTGCCTCCCAGCGCCAGGGGGAAGACCTCGAGGTCTGATGTGCCGATCAGGGTCATTGCTGTCCTTTCCGAAGCGGGGAGCGAAACGCACGGCCCGCCACAGGCCGAGTCCCCCGCTATGCCAACCGACGCGGCGACGGCATCATTCCGAACGCTCTCGCGGCGGACGTCGTCGAGATGTCCGCCGGGGGTCAGCCGGCGGCCCGGGCGAGCGGCCCCGACATCCACGTGTCTATGTCTCGCGCAGACGTCAGACGGACGACCGTCAGGTGGGGGTGATCGTCGCGCAGCCGAGGAATCCGCGCGCGATACGCGTGTCGCGTGATGAACGCCCAGCGCACGATGTGCTCGCGCTCTGTGAGGAACGTCCGCAGCGGAGGCTCGACATTGCCGTTCCAGAGGACTTCTCGCCGAATGCGTCGTCGCACCGTTCGACGCACCACCCGTGGCAAGGTCACCGTGAAGAAGGGGAGGTCGAGCCAGACCAGCAGGTCCGCGTTCTCCGCAAGCGTCGCCCGCGCGCTGGAGTACTGCCACTCGGTCGTCCATCTGTCGGCACGCACGAGCGCGTCGACGTCTCGCAGGAACTCCTCGCGCGGCGTCCAATCGGGCCCGTGGTAGAGCCCGTCGATCTCCGTATGCGGAGCGTCCAGGACGTCGGCGACCCGGGCCGCGAGCGTTGTCTTCCCGGTCCCGGACACGCCGGCGATGAGAACGCGCCTCGGACGGAACGGCAGCGGATCATGTGGGCCCAGCATGGCAAGAAGGATACTTCTGCCCGCATGCCGGCGGCGGGGTTGGTGCTCTCTGTTAGTTCTCATTTCAGGTGTGACTACGCCTCGCATTTCTCGTGCAGTTGAGACCCGTGTTTCAGCGGCGCCGGGGTGATCAGCGCGGATGTCTTTCTCAACTCACCTGCGATATTCCGAGGTCGAAAGACCTGGTTGATGACCATATACGCTCTTGCCCAGTTGGCCAGCGGAGCATCGGCTCCTCGTGTCCTCGATCGAACCAACGATGGCCTTCGCGCACCGATCAGGCCCTAGGTCGCTTCATCCCTACCCGCGCGAGGAGGAAGAGGATGACGAAGCCCGCCGTCGGCCCCAAAGCCGAGACGTCCGCACCGCTCCTGCAGGTCGCGTTGCCCGCGGTCGTTCCGAAGAGGCTCCCCGCAACGACGGCAATGGACGCGACGGCGATCATGAACTGGGGCCAAATGAGAACCCCGAATCCCAGAGCGAAGGCCGCAGCGAGCGCGACAACCCAGCCCATGGAGCCGATGTCGACCAGTGCTACCCCGAGCGGGCTCGAGAGGAACTCCACCACCTGAAGCGCGCCGAACGCGGCGAGAAGCACGGTCCCGACGTTGCGCAACGTGAACTGCGCGCCCGGACGGGCACATGACGCACGCCGACGCGGCTTGACGGTCATCGTGCCCGTCAAGCCGGCCTCGCTCGGCAAGTCGCGGCTGGCCGTCGCGGGTATCGACCGTGAAGGTGCGCCTCGACGAGCTCATTCTTGTGATGCTGCTTCATCGGCGCATCCGGCACTTGTTTCCATCATGTAACCGATCCTCCGTCAGCTTGAGTTTTGAGAGAGTTGGTCTCTACCTTTGGGGAATCGATATACGAAATCGATTCCCTTGGAGCATATTCATGAGATTGATGGGTAGCACAGTGCTCATTACCGGCGTCGGACCCGAGCTCGGACTCGGCCGCGCACTGGCCATGGCCTTCGCTGCCGAGGGCGCGAATCTCTCGCTCAATCATTACGTGCCGATGAACGACGGGATGCGCGCCCTCCGCGACGAGATCGAAGCCCACGGCGTCAGCGTGATTTTCACACAGGGCGACATCTCGACCGAAAAGGTCGCACGGGAGTTCATCGCTCGTTCTGTGGAGACGTTCGGATCGATCGAGGTGCTGCTCAACAATGCCTACATCACCGACCAGCACCTCGTGCAGGACATCACTCCCGAGGTGTGGGATAGGGTGCTCGCCGTCAACCTGCGAAGCGTGTACCTCACGTGTCACTTCGCCGTTCCGCACATGATCAAGGCGGGCTACGGCCGCATCATCAACATGGCGTCGCAGATCGCCCAGAAGGGCGGGCTCGAGCACAGTCACTACGCCGCCTCGAAGGCCGGAATTATCGCTTTCACCAAGTCGATCGCGCTCGAGCTCGGCGCATCCGGCATCACTGCGAACTGCATCGCTCCGGGACCG
>NZ_QFPF01000091.1 GCF_003248605.1 Microbacterium sp. | reverse complement strand
GGTCAGCCCGATCAGGGCGGGCAGCACGTGGCGGAACATGATGCGCACGGGGCCGATCCCGGAAACCGTCGCGGCTGAGACGAACAACTCCTCCCGCAGCGCCAGACAGGTGCTGCGGGTAACGCGGGCGAGGTTGGCGGAGCTGAGCAGGCCCAGGACGAACATGGCGGCGACGATGCTCTGGCTGAAGATCGCGAGCACCGCGAGGATCACGACGATGGCGGGAAGGGACATCAGCACATCGAGCACACCGCCGATGACGCGGTCCGTCCACCCGCCGAGGTACCCGGCGAGGAGGCCGAGCACCAGTCCGAAGACAGCGAAGACGATGCCGGCGACGAGGACGCCCAGGAGCGCCGGCTGGCCGCCGAAGAGCAGCCGGCTGTAGATGTCTCGGCCGAGCTGGTCGGTACCCAGAAGATGGGCCGCCGAGGGGCCGACGAGGATGGCGTCGAGATCCTGCGCGAGCGGGTCGTACGGTGCGATGACCGGAGCGAGCACCACCGCTGCGGTGATCGTGACGATGACGATGAGCGCGATGAGCGGCACCGGACGACGCAGCACCTGGCCGAGCGTCAACCGTGCCGTCGAGGGGGCATCCGATCCGGCGTCCGGTGCCGCGGCAGAGGTCATCGGATTCTCACTTTCGGGTTCAGCAGACCGTAGACGACATCGACGATCAAGTTGGTGAAGATGACGATGAGGGTGAAGGTGATGGCCAGGCCCTGGACGACAGGGACGTCGTGTTTGTTGGTGGCCGACACGATCAGCGTGCCGAGCCCGGGCAGCGCGAACACGTTCTCGATCAGGATGGATCCCGACACGAAGCTGATCAGCGTCAGTCCGATGACGGTCACGACCGCGATCCCGGAACTGCGCAGCGCGTGCTTCCAGATCAGGGAGCCGCGGCTCACTCCGGACGCGCGGAGGGTGCGGATGTAGTCCAGCTCCAATGTCGTGAGCATCCCGTCTCGCGTGACCTTGGCGACCAGCGCGATACCACCGAGGCTCAGCGCGGCGACCGGAAGGATGAGGCTCGTCGCCCAGCCCGAGGGCGAGTCGGCGAAGGAGGTGTACCCCGTCGCGGGCAGGATGCCCATGCCGATCGCGAGGATGGCCACGAGCATGAGTGCGACCCAGAAGTTCGGCAGCGCGTTGCCGATCAGGGACGACACGTCGACGATGCGGCGGACGACTCGTCCTCGCGTGGCGCTGAAGACTCCGAACAGCACGCCGATGACCGTCGCCACGAAGGTGGCGGCGACGATCAGCGAGAGGGTGACGGGCAGACGCTGGCCGATGGTGTCCAGCACGGCCTCGCCGGTGAAGATCGACGAGCCGAAGTCGCCCCGCAGAGCGCTGGAGAGGTACAGCCAGTACTGGACGAGGATCGGCTCGTTCAGGTGCAGCGACTCGCGCAGCGCTTCGTACTGCGCCGTCGTGGCGTTGAGCCCCAGCAGCGTCCGCGCCGGATCCCCGGGCACGAATGCTTGAAGCACGAACGTGATGATCGACGCGATGAACAGCAGGGGAATGGACAGCAGGAGTCTTCGAACGATGATGAAAGTCATGGGTCTCTCTGATCCTGAGCGACGCCGGTCGGGACCGGGGGCGGCCCCGACCGGCGTCCGCTTCACGGACGTCTGATCGTCACTTCGTCCAGGTCACGATCGATGAGACGGCGGCGATGCCGGGGGCGAACACGACACCCTTCAGGTCCGTGTCGTGGAAGGCGTAGGCGTCGAACTGCACGATCGGAACGGCGAGGGCGTTGTCGACGATCACCTTCTGGAATGCCCGCGCTGCCGCGCCGCTGTCGTCGGCGGATGCCGTCGCGAGTGTGTTGAAGGCCTCGGGGATGCCGGGGTCCGATACCTGGAAGACGTTCATGATGGACGTGGGCAGCCAGGCGAACTCGGCGTCGAGGTACTGGGGCTGGCCACCCGTGCCGTTGAGGACCGTGGCGGGGAAGTTCTTTGACACGAGGTCACCGACCCATTCGCCGAAGTTCGTGTTGCCCTTGAGCTCGAGCGTCACGCCGATCTCGGCCCACTGCGCCGCCACGGCCTGGATCATCTTCGTCGATCCGGGATCGAAGGACTGATAGTTCACGGCCATTGTGAATCCGTCGCCGTACCCCGCCTCCTCGAGCAGCTCCCTCGCCTTCTCGGGGTCGTACGGGTACGTGCCCTCGAGGTCGGGGTCGTATCCGTCGAACCCCTGGACGGCGGCCTGATCGATCGGGGTTCCGGCCTCGCCGTAGGCCGCCCTGGCCACGGCCTCCCGGTCGACGGCGTAGTTCAGCGCCTGGCGCACGCGCACATCCGCGAGGGCGGGCGCGACGACGCCCTCGCGATCCAGCAGGTAGACGCCGTTCCAGACGATCGGCGCGGCCGCGATCGCGATCGACTCCTCGTCTTCGACAGTGCTCACCACCGAGGGATCCCCGGCCATCATGTCGATCTGGCCGGACTTCAGGGCCTGCACCTGCGACTGGATCTGGGGGATGACCTTGATCTCGATCTTGTCGAAGTGGATCGCATCCTGATCCCAGAAGTTCTCATTGGGCGTGTAGACGTAGTGGTCCTCGGCGACCGACTGCTCCGGGTCGTAGACATAGGGTCCGGCTCCGAAAGTGGCCGAGGCGAGACCCTCGGGGTCTGCAAGGCCCGCGGCGCTGATGATGTCTCCGCCCAGGATCGTGTTGGAGAACAGGAACGGCAGCATCGGGTTGGGCTCCGACGAGACGACCTCCACGGTGACGTCGTCGACGGCGGTGAGGGTGAGGTTGCGGAAGAACGAGTTGGTCGGGCCGCTGCCGGTGACGAAATACGCGACCGAGTCGACGACCGACTGCGCGGTCAGATCCGTTCCGTCGGCGAATTTCAGGTCGGGGCGCAGGGTGAGGGTGAAGGTCTTGTTGTCGTCGCCGACGTAACCCCACTCCTCGGCCAGCCCGGGGATGAGTTCGCCATCCTCGGACGTGTTGATGAGCGACGCGTAGGCCGGGTCGACGTAGAGCAGGCCGAAGCCGGCGGCAGCCTTCGACGGGTCAAGGCTCACCGGGGGAGTGGCCATGCCGACCGTGAGGGTGTCCGATTCCTCCGACGGCGTGTTCGCCGACCCGGTGCAGCCGGTGATGCCGAGCGCGAGCGCGATGACCGCAGCCCCCACCATTGCTGATCTTCTGAACATTTCGGTCTCCTATGACTCGTGTGTTTCGGGCGGGTGGTGAGCTACTGCTGGAGTCTGCGGATGCTGGCGCGAATCAGTCGCGACAGCTCGATGCCCTTCGGGTCAGCTCCCCCCGGGAGCTGCATCGGCATCGGCACGTAGCCGAAGACACCGCCCGCGCCGTCGTGGCCGAAGGCGCGGTAGCTCGCGAAATCCAGCCGCGGATTGGGCTTCATGTAGACGATGGCGAACGACGTGGGCAGGACCAGCACCCGGTCGGGGCCGACGGACTGCTCGCGGCTCATCTGCTCCGTCGTCGTCTTCGACAGGAGGGGCTCGGCCCCGGGGCCGCCGAGGATCGCCTGGTAGAGGTGGGCGAGTCCTCGGGCCGAGCCGATGCCGTCGATGGCGGCGAAGCCCGACGCGCGCATCCGCCGGCTGTTGGGGCCCATGTCGCCCCCGGCAGGCGGCAGTTCACCGTGCAGCACGTTGAACGCGAGGGCCTGGATACCGTCGGTGGACGAGGCCCGTGCGCTCAGCTCGGCGGCCTCGGCTGGGGTGGGCGCGGGCGGCAGAACCTCGCGGAATCGGGGCTCCTCGGACTCGGGGAAGCCGAGATAAAAGTCGATCTCGCGCGGTGCACGGATTTCGGTCTCGTACACCTCCTGCAGCGATCGTCCCGTCAGCCGCCGGACGAACTCCTCCATGAGGATGCCGATGGTCAGCGCGTGATACCCGTGCGTGGAGCCGGGCTGCCACTGCGGAGCCGTCGCGGCCAGCCTCGCGGCGGCCCGCGCGGAGTCGATGAACTCTTCGACCGCGAAGCCGTCGTCGACGCCGACGAGGCCGGCGCGGTGAGAGAAGACCTGGCGAACGGTGATCTCGCCCTTGCCCTCGGCGGCGAACTCCGGCCAGTACGTCGCCATCGGCTCGTCGAGATCGAACAGACCCCGCTCCAGCAGCAGACCGATGACGGTGGCGGCGACGCCCTTCGTCGCGGAGAACACGCCGGTGACGGAGTCTGCCGCGAGGTCCGGGCCGCCGGTCAGATCGACCACGGTCTCTCCGCGCCAGACCGCGGTGATCTGGGCGCTGAATCGGGGATCGGAGAGCAGCATCGCATCGAGCGCGTTCCTGACCGATTCGAACCCGGGCGCGACGTGCCCTGTCGAGAGTCGAGTCTCGACCGCGGGACCGGGAGAGTGCGTGGCGGGTGATTTCATCATTGAACTCCGAGACGGATCGCGAGGCGACCGGGTTGCATTGAGAGGAACTATGACACGGCAATGGACGCGCGTCAAACGCATTGTCTAGAATGAGGCAGCATCCTGATCGCGTCATGACGCAATAGGCTGACCGCACGCTGATGGGAGGTCGCGAGTGACGTACTACTACCACTCGGTCGTCGACTCTCCGCATCTGCCCCGAGATCTCGAGCATGAATCGGCGCCCAGCCTCGTCCTTCTGCTGATCGGGGAGTTCTGGCGCTACAGCCCGAAGCTTCCCATCCCGTCGGCCGCGCTGGTCGAGCTCGTCGCGCCCCTGGGGGTGTCGCCCGAAGCCGCGCGCGCAGCCCTCAGCCGTCTCGCGCGTCGGGGCACACTCGAGGTCTCACGGTCCGGACGCAACACGGCCTATGCCCTCAGTCCCGACGTCGCGGCCACTGTGCCCGTCAGCGAACGACTCACGATGTCCTTCGGCCGCGAAGAGCGGACCTGGGACGGGGAGTGGACGGTGGTCGTCTTCTCACTCAGCGAGCAGGAGCGTGACCGCCGGCAGCGTCTTCGCGAATGGCTTCGCTGGCTCGGATTCGGGCCGGCACGCGACGGTGTGTGGATATCGCCGCACGCCGATGTCGCCCTGATCGAGAAGTCGCTGGGCGAGCATCTTCCCAGCGACGGCCTGATCTTCCGTTCGTCGCACATGGTGGGCGACCTCGATCCGCACGAGCTCTGGCCGCTCGCGGAGATCCGCCAGGTCTACCTGGACTTCATCGCGGATCTGCGCCCGTTCGTCTATCGGCTCCGTGCCGGCGAGGTGGCGCCTGCCGAGGCGCTCAAGATCGCCCTCGTCGCGCTCGGCCGCTGGCGGGGGTTTCCCACTATCGACCCGGATCTGCCTGCGCCCTACCTCCCCAGCGACTGGCCGCGGCGCGAGGCCCGCCGGCTGTTCGTCGCGGTGTACGACGCCTGCGTCCCGCTCGCGAATCGTTACGTGCGCGGCGTCCTGGAGCGTTACGATGCCGCACTCGCCGAGACGACGGGTGCCTTGACCGTCGAGGGGGCCCTCGCCCACTACGCCGCGCGGGAGGACGCGCGCGACGCGACGGTCATCGCGCCGCTCGCGACCGGTTGACATCGTGCGGTGGCGAAGAACGCCAGGCGACTGATGGCGCCGCATCTGGCACGATGAGGGCCATGAGTGCGTCGTCCCGTGAACCGGAGCCCGCGGATCTGCCGTCCAAGGTCATCCGCGCGAGCTTCGCCACCGAGCAGGCCGTCTACGGGGTCATCCTCGTCTCGGGGATGATCGTCGTCGCAGGCATGCACCGGGCCACCTCGCTGCAGGTGCTCCTGACCGTCGTCGTGACGGTCCTGGTCTTCTGGATCGCTCATGTCTATGCCGGGACGGTCGCCCACCACGGTCTCTACGAGCACCGCGAGCGCTCGTCAGGACGTTGAGCACCGCGGCGTTCGGCCTCGTCATGGTCGTGCTCAAGGCCGTCGTGCACTGACCTCAGCCGCTGATGCGTCCCGTGATCGAGAGATCGGACATCTCGACGGTCGCCGTCTGCACCGGCGAATACGGATAGATGCGGATGCGCACCTCCTTGCCCGTCAGGGCGAGCCCCGTGACGCTGAAGGCGCTGAGCTTGGGTCGTTGCGTCGCGATCGGCTGTGAGAGCAGGGTGGTCGGTCGGCCGTCGACGACGGCGACGATGACCAGACCTCGAGGCTGCGCATCCCCGCCTCGGGCGGCCTTCAGCTGGATCGACTCGACGGTCACCGTCGATCCGGCCACGGCCGGGGTGAGCACCGTCTCGACGTAGGCGGCATTCGTCTTCGGCGTCGTGGTGGTCGGGTTGGTCTGCAGCAGCTTTCGACCGTAGGCGGGGGTGTAGTCGCCGTATTTGGGTGCGGTGCCGAATCCGCTGCCGGTGATCGGAGTCACTCTGACCCCCTGGCCGGACGACGACGGCGCGGAGCCGCTCAAAGCGAAGCTCGCGAGGGTCTGGGAATCGCCCGTGACAGGTGCGGGGGCGAGGGCCGCGGGGGCTGCCGTCGCCCGCTGATCCGCCGAGGCGACGGAGGATGCCGTGGGCCCCACGCCCGCTGCGGCCTCTGCCGCGTAGAGGTCGCGAATGGCCTGGACGGCGGGTTTCTCCCGCGTGATCGTGCCCTTCGAATCGTTGGCGAAGATGCCGAAGTAGGCCTCGAAACGGTCGGAGGACTTGCGCGGTGGGATGTCCTCATCGGCGTACACGAACGCGTGCGTGATCCAGGGGTACTCGTCGCGCAGATACTCGAGCACGCCGGTGATGCGCACGGCCTGTCCCGCCTCGCTCTGTGCCACCCGTCCTGCACCCCATGAACCATTTCCCTTCGCGCCGGGGACGGTGGTGGTGCCGAACTCGCTCAGCCACACCATCGCGGGCCAGTGCCCGTGCTCCTTCATGACGCTCTCGAGGAAGGCGTACCGGGAGCCATCGCCCTGCGGGTCGTAGTTGTGGAAGCTCACACCGTCGGATGCCGATGCGTACCCGCCCCTGTAGACGTCCTTGAGCCAGGTCTTCCAGTTCGACGCGTACACGTTCTCGCTGGCGCCGATGATCTGGAATCCGGGATCGACCGACTTGAGTTTCGGGTAGGCGTTCTTGGCGGCCGCCGCGTAGGCCGCCCCCGACACCAGGCCGTTGCTCTCGTTCGGGTGCTCGAAGACGACATCGTCGGGGGTGAGGCCGTGTTTGGTCTTGACGTACTGCGCGAGGTCGCGGACGAAGTCGCCGTAGCGCGCCTGTTCGGTGGCGTTCAGGGGCACTTTCTTGTTGTAGACGGCACCCCGGAACGACGCGCGCAGCAGCACCTTCATTCCCGCCTTGCGGATGGGGACGAGGTATTCGTCGACGTTCGCCCGCCAGTTGCCGTCACTGTTGAAGCCCACGCGTGCCCAGACGGTGCCGGGGGTCATCTCGCCGAGGGTGGCGTAGTGCGCCGGCGAGACGGGCCCCGAGAGGGCCTCTCCGTTGAGGGAGAAGCCCAGCGCCGGCAGCGTGCCCGGTTCGCGTGTGCTCGCGTGCGCCGTGCGGCTCGTGTCCGCGGCGCTCGCGACGGGAGCCGCCAGGGCGCCCATGACGACCGCGGCGGCCGTGGCGAAGATGAGGGCCCTTCGGGTGGCTCGGGTCAGAAGCGGGGGGAGGGTCATCGGTCGCAAGTCTCCTTGGGGTGGGTGCCGCCGGCCGGATGATTCTCCCTCACGCTAGCGACGTGAGATGACGGGCGTGTGACGCGAAACCCCGTGAGGCACAGAGCGCACATCGCCGGGCACGGGGATCCCCCGGATCACGCGAACGGCCGGGCGGCCTCGAGGATGCGCCGCAGGCACTCGATGGCGGTCAGCTCCGCGCCGGCATCGCGCGGCGGGCTGAGGCGCTCGGGAACGAGCCGCGCATACTCGTCGAGGCCCGCCTCGGCGGTCGCGAGCAGATCTGGGGCGTCCGGGCTGCCGACGGGCGCCGCCACGAACGCACCGGTCGCGCGGATGACGGCGGCGAGCTCGTCGCGGTGTGCGGCGCCCAGCAGCGGCGATCGCTGCTCGTGCATGCGGGCGAGCACATCGGCCAGGTCGCGGGTGAAGAACACGATGCGCTCGATCGCGCGGAAGCGCGCGGTGTTCTCGCGCTGCTGTTCGCGATGGCGGATGCTGCGCGGATTGCCTTTGCGGCTCACATCGCCCTCGCGCACGTCGTCCGCGACGTCGGCGGCGGTGTCCGCGAGCGCGACCATCGCCTCACCGAGTGCGTCGCTATCGAGGGCGCCATCGGCGACGGCGCCGGCCATGGTGTCGAGATCGCTCGCGATCTGGTCGCGCAAGGCCGAGAGCCGCTCGCCGGCGTGCCGCAGGCGCAGGGGCGGCGCGATCAGCACGTTCACGAGCATGCCGACCAGCACACCGAAGCCCATCGTCGCGAGATACGAGATCGAGAATCCGTCGGCGTCCGAGCCGCCGAGCATCAGCACGAACAGCCCCGCGATCGCGATCCAGTCGCGACCCACGCCGAGGGCGCGCCCGCCGCCGAGCAGGACACCGACGCCCACCACGAGCGCGAGGACCGGCAGCACGGGCACGCCGGCACGAATGAGGAGGATCCCCGCGACACCCAGCACGATGCCCACGGCGAGCCCCATCAGGGCCTGCAGTCCGGAGCGTGCCGAGGCCGCCAGCGTGGGATACATCGCGACCAGCACGCCGAGCGGTGCGTAGTAGGAGTACTCGTCGTCGGCGAAGGGGATCAGGGGCGCCAGCCACCACGCGATCACGGCCGCACCGGCGGCCTTCGCCGCCAGCAGAAGCTGGGCGGCATTCACGACCTGGCCCGCGGCGGTGCGCGCCGACCGGCCGATCCTGGAGGGTGCGCGGGCCATCATGCTCAGACCATGATGCCCCTCGCGGCGCGGATATCGCGTTAGCGCGATGCCTGCGCACGCAAGAAAAGCCCTCCTGCGCCGTCGTCTTCCCCAGTCGTCGGCGCAGGAGGGACTTGTCTTGTTTCCCCCCGAAGCGTGTCGCCCCATCGCACGCCGATGAGACTGGCGATGCAAAGTCCCCACTTCACATCGTTGAGATCGGGTATGGGAAAAGCTACCGGACCGGCAGTGTTTCTGTCCACCGAATGGGGGACAAAAATGTGGGTACATCTGATCCCTTGCGATCGGCCCCGCGACGGCGCTCGCGATGGTGCGGCGGGGCGCCGCGGGGGTGCCGGGACGCGCCTCTAGAGTGCGGTGCATGACCGAGGATCGCTGGGAGAAGCTGACCTACTGGCCGTTGATCGCGGCATCCCTGGTCTTCACCGTCGCCTACTCCTGGCAGGTCATCGCCGAGCTGCGCGGCCCCGACCGACTCGTCACCGAGTCGCTGATCTTCATCACCTGGCTGATGTTCGTCGTCGACTACGTCGTGCGCCTCTCGCTCGCGAGCGAGCGCGGACGATGGTTCCGTCGCCACATCTTCGACCTCGTCGTCGTGCTGGTGCCGGCCCTGCGACCGCTGCGGCTGCTGCGCGTGCTGACGGTGTTCCACGTGCTCCGCCGTACGGCGGGCTCGGCGCTGCGCAGCCGCATCATGATCTACGGCGCGGCCGCGGCCCTCATGCTGATCTATCTGGCGGCCCTCTCGGTGCTCGAGGCCGAGCGTGCTTCGCCCGAGGCCAACATCACGAACTTCTGGGATGCGCTGTGGTGGGCCTTCGTCACGATCACGACCGTCGGCTACGGCGACTACACGCCGGTGACCTTCCTCGGTCGCCTGGTCGCGGTGGGGCTGATGATCGGGGGCGTCGCGGTCGTGGGAACGGTCACCGCGACGCTCGCGTCGTGGGTTGCCGAGCGCGCGGCCCGGGGGCACGAGGACGAGCTGCCGGCGACGCGCGCGGAGATCCACGAGATGTCGGCGCGACTCGAGCAGGTCGCGCAGATGTTCGGCGCACCGCCCGCCCGCTCGCCGCGGCCGGCGGACGCCGGGCGCGCACCCGACGCCGACCCGGCGTGATCGGGGGCGCCCCGGCGCTCCACTAGGGTTTCTCTGCGGCCCGCTACCCCGGTCGTGGGAGGGCGGATGATGAGCGACGATCCAGCACGGGCGATCGACGAGCGGACGTGGGGAGCGCGTCGAATCCTCACGCACCTCGGGATCGGGCTGTTCGCAGGACTGCTCTCGGGCATGTTCGGCGTCGGCGGCGGGGTGGTGATCGTGCCGTTGCTGGTGCTGCTCGCGACCTACCCGCAGCGCCGCGCGACGGGCACCTCACTGGGTGCGATCGTGCCCACCGCCACCGTCGGCGTCATCGCGTACGCCCTGACCCAGGACGTCGCCTGGATCCCGGCCCTGATCCTCGCCGCCGGCGCCGTCGTCGGCGCCCAGGTCGGCAGCTGGCTGCTGCCGAAGGTGCCCGTCAAGGCGCTGCAGCTCGGCTTCGCCGGCTTCATGCTCGCGGTCGTCGTCAGCCTCTTCTTCGTGGTGCCGGTGCGCGGCGAGCCGTTCGATCTGACGTGGGTCACGGGTGCGGGCCTGGTCGGCCTGGGACTCATCACCGGGGTGCTGTCTGGCCTTCTGGGCGTGGGTGGCGGAATCATCGTCGTCCCCGCACTCATGCTCCTGTTCGGCACGAGCGACCTGATCGCGCGCGGGACGAGCCTGCTGATGATGATCCCGACCGCCATCTCCGGCACCATCGGCAACATTCGACGCGGCAACATCGACCTGCTGGGGGCGCTGCTGGTCGGCGTCGCGGCGTGCACCACCACCGCGCTCGGCGCATGGATCGCCAAGAGCATCGACCCCTTCACCGGCAACATGATCTTCGCGGTGTTCCTCGTCTTCATCGCCGGGCAGATCGTCTACCGCGCGTTGCGCCGCAAGGGCTGACCACGGCCCGGTCGCGACCGCTCGGTAGGATGGCCGGGTGTCAGTGAACCCCGAGCTGGTCGGGCGGGTCTTCCCGCCGACCGCCCCCTACCTCGTGGGTCGTGAGAAGGTGCGCGAGTTCGCCCGCGCCGTCTTCGCGACCGACCCCCAGCACGCGGATCCGGCCGCCGCGCAGGCCCTCGGGTACCCCGACATCGTGGCCCCGCCCACCTTCGCGATGGTCATCCAGGACCTCACGCTGCAGCAGCTGCTCGCCGAGCCCGACGCGGGAATCGCGCTCGAGCGCACCATCCACGCCGAGCAGCGCTTCGCCTACAGCCGCCCGATCGTCGCGGGCGACGAGCTGCGCGCCACCCTCGCCGTGACCGGCGTGCGCGCCGTCGGAAAGGGTGCGATGGTCACGAGCGAGGCCCGGATCGTCGACGCCGACGGTGCGCACGTCGTGACGGCGACATCCATCCTGCTGATCGGAGGCGAGGACGCATGAGCGCAGCCGACCTGCCCGCCGTGGGCGAGATCGTGGCCGAACGCTCGGTGCATCTGACGCGCGAGTCCCTCGTGCGGTACGCCGGCGCCTCGGGTGATTTCAACCCCATCCACTACCGCGACGACGTCGCAGCGAGGGTGGGTCTTCCGGGTGTGCTCGCGCACGGGATGCTGACCATGGGTCTTGCCGGGGCGACGATCGTGCCGTGGCTCGGCGACGCCGGTCGGATCACCGACTACGGCGTGCGCTTCACCCGCCCCGTCGTCGTCGACGCCGAGACGGGCGCGGACGTACACGTGGTCGCGACGCTCGCGCAGTTCGACGCCGAGGCCCGCACCGGCCGCATCGATCTGACCGTGACCTGCGCCGACACGACGGTGCTGGGCAAAGCCCAGGTGCGCGTGACGTTCGCCTGATGCCCGAATTGACCCCTCGGCCGCTCGCCGAGCTGACGACACTGCGAACCGGCGGCGTCCCCGAGCGCCTCGTCGAGGCGGACACGCGCGACGCCCTCGTCGCCGCGCTGCGGCAGGCGTGGGCCGCGCGCGAGCCGTGGCTCGTGCTGGGCGGCGGCTCGAACCTCTTCGTCGGGGATGAGGAGGTCGAGGGCACCGTCGTGCTGGTGCGCACACGCGGCATCGAACAACTGCCTTCGCCCCGCGAGGGCCACGTGCGCCTGCGCGTCGCGGCCGGACACGACTGGGACGAACTCGTCGCCTACACCGTCGCCGAGGGCCTCGCGGGCATCGAGGCGATGTCCGGCATCCCCGGCACGGTGGGCGCCGCTCCGGTGCAGAACATCGGCGCCTACGGGCAGGAGATCGAGCAGACCCTCATCGAGGTGGAGCTGATCGACGAGGCCACCGGCGAGGTCTCGATCCTTCCCGCGGCGCAGCTCGGGCTGGGCTTTCGCACCTCGGTCCTGAAGGCGCACTATGGGTCGGTCGCGGAGCGTTCGGCCGTGATCCTCTCGGTCACCCTCGAGCTGCGGGCCGTCGGTGCCGGTGCCTTTCCCGTGCGGGGCGAGCAGTTGCGCCGTGCGCTCGGCATCGACGCGACAGCATCCGTCACCCTGGCGTGGATCCGCGACCATGTGCTGGCCACCCGCGCGGCGAAGGGCATGGTGCTCGACGATGCCGACCCTGACACCTACAGCGCGGGGTCGTTCTTCCAGAACGCGATCGTGTCGACGTCCTTCGCCAGGACGCTGCCCGATGAGTGCCCGCGGTGGCCGGTCAAGCCCGACATGGACACCGTGACCGTGATTCCGCTGGCGACGTGGGATGGCACCGTGCCGCAGCCCTCGGGCGCGGCGCCCGATGTCAAGGTCAGCGCCGCGTGGCTCATCGAGCACTCCGGGCTGCGCAAGGGGTTCAAGCTTCCGCGCTCGCGGGCGGCGCTCTCGAGCAAGCACGCCCTCGCGCTGACCAATCGAGGCGGGGCCAGCGCGGCAGAGATCGCCGAGCTCGCACGCTTCATCCAGGGCCGGGTGCAGTCCGAGTTCGGGCTGATCCTGCAGCCCGAGCCCGTCCTGCTCAACGTCGAGCTCTAGCTCGTTCGCCGAGCGCACGGGTTGTCGCCGAGTGCACGTCCTCCCCGCGCGGGCGAAGTCGTGCACTCGGCGACACGCCGTGCACTCGGCGGCAGATCAGGCGAAGAGACGCTGCAGGCGCTGGATGCCCTCGAGGAGAGCGTCGTCGCCGAGCGCGTACGACAGGCGCAGATACCCGCTCGGACCGAACGCCTCGCCGGGGACGACCGCGACCTCGGCCTGTTCGAGGATGAGGTCGGCGAGCTCGAGAGAGGTCGTCGGCGTCACTCCCGCCCACTCGCGCCCGAGCAGACCCGTGACGTCGGGATAGACGTAGAACGCGCCGAGCGGGGTGGGCACCGAGACGCCGTCGATCTTCGACAGCTCGCCGACGATGAGGCGGCGGCGGCGATCGAACGCGGCGCGGAAGGCCTCGGCCTCGTCCTGCGGACCGGTGAGGGCCGCGGCCGCGGCGCGCTGGGCGATGTTGTTGACGTTGCTCGAGAGGTGCGACTGCAGGTTGCCGGCGAGCTTGATCGCGTCGGCCGGACCGACCATCCAGCCCACGCGCCACCCGGTCATGGCGTAGGTCTTGGCGACACCGTTGACCAGCAGCGTCTGACCCGCAAGCTCCGGCACGGCCTCGACGATCGACACGGCCCGGGCACCCTCGTAGACGAGGTTCTGGTAGATCTCGTCGGTGATGACCCAGATGCCGTGAGCGAGCGCCCACTCGCCGATCGCGGTCGTCTCCTCGGGCGTGTAGACGGCGCCGGTGGGGTTCGAGGGCGAGACGAACACGAGCACCGTCGTGCGGTCGGTGCGGGCGGCCTCGGCGCCCGCGAACACCTCGACCGGCACGCCGTCGGCCAGTGCGATCGCCTCCGGGTAGGTGGTCCAGTAGGGAGCCGGCAGCAGCACCTCGTCGCCGGGGTTCACGACCGTCTGAAAGGCCTGATAGACAGCCTGCTTGCCGCCGTTGGTCACGATGATCTGCGAGGGTGCGACCTCGAGTCCCGAGTCGCGCAGCGTCTTGGCGGCGATCGCCTCGCGGAGCACCGGCAGACCCGCGGCCGGGGTGTAGCGGTAGTTGGCGGGGTCGCGCAGGGCCGAGGCGGCAGCATCCACGATGAAGGGCGGCGTCGCGAAATCGGGCTCGCCCGCGGCGTAGGAGATGACGGGGCGACCCGCCGCCTGCAGGGCCTTGGCCTTGGCGTCGACCTTGAGGGTCGCCGACTCGGCGATGGCGGACAGTTTGCGGGAGAGCGGAGCGCGTTCGGTCACGCGTTAGAGCGTAGTCGGCCCCGTTCGCGGATGACGTGAGGGATGCCGGGGGTCCACCGAATGGGGGATGCCGACTCCTGCGAACGGACGCTGTCGCAGGTCTCGCCCCGGCGGCAGGGTGGAGACATGGACACGAATGCGGTGCGGGTGCGGAACCTGCGCAAGAGCTACGGAGATCGACATGTCGTGGACGACGTGTCGTTCGATATCGCGCGCGGCGAGACCTTCGCGCTTCTCGGACCCAACGGCGCGGGCAAGTCCACGACCGTCGAGATCCTCGAGGGGTATCGTCGGCGCACCTCCGGCGAGGTCTCGGTGCTGGGTGTGGACCCCGCACGCGGCGACCTGGACTGGAAGGCGCGCCTGGGCATCGTGCTGCAGGCGCACGGCGAGGCGGGATTGGTCACCGTGCGCGAGCAGCTGCGGCAGTTCGCCGGCTACTACCCGCGTGCTCGCGACGTCGACGAGGTCATCGCGGCGGTGGGGCTCGAGGCGCAGGCGAACACACGCATCTCGAAGCTCTCGGGAGGCCAGCAGAGGCGGGTGGATGTCGCGCTCGGCATCATCGGACGCCCCGAGCTGCTCTTCCTCGACGAGCCGACGACGGGGTTCGACCCGCACGCGCGGCGAGAGTTCTGGGAGCTGATCCGGGGTCTGAAGGACGACGGGGTCACGATCCTGCTCACCACCCACTATCTCGACGAGGCGGCGCAGCTCGCCGACCGTGTGGCCGTGATCGCCGCCGGACGCCTGCGTGCGATCGGCCCCGTCGCGACGTTCGGGGGAGAGCGTGCGACGACGCCGATCGTGCGCTGGATCGAGGCGGGGGAGGTGCACGAGAGGCGGGTCGCCGAGCCATGGGCCTTCGTCACCGCCCTCGCCGCACGTCTGGGTACCGAGCCCGCCGGGCTCGAGATCCGTCGCCCGAGCCTCGAGGACATCTACCTCGAGCTCGTCGAAGAACCCCCGACATCCCCCGCGCCCGCTGCGGCGCCGACCGAAGGAGCACGGCGATGAGCGTCGCGACCCTGGGCGTGTGGCGCGCCCGATACGAACTGCGCACCTACTTCCGCTCGGCGGACACGCTGTTCTTCACCTTCCTGTTCCCCGTCGTCATGCTGGCGCTGTTCAGCACGATCTTCGGAGCCGACGGCGACTTCCAGCCCGCCCCCGGCGTGCCCGCGCTGCCGGTGGCGCAGATCTATCTGCCGGGGCTGATGGCCGCGGGCCTGCTGCTCTCGGGGTTCCAGAACCTCGCGATCGACATCGCGATCGAGCGCACGGAGGGAACCCTCAAGCGCCTGGGCGGCACCCCGCTCTCGCCGGTCAGCTACTTCCTCGGCAAGATCGGGCAGGTCCTCGCCACCGGCGTGCTGCAGGCGGCACTGCTGCTGGGTGTCGCGGCGCTCGTCTTCGGGGTGGAGCTGCCCCGCGACGCCGCGGCCTGGGGCACGTTCGCGTGGGTCTTCGTGCTCGGCATCACGACGTCAGCGCTCCTGGGCATCGCCCTGTCGTCGCTGCCGCGGACCGGAAAGAGCGCCACGGCCGTGGTCGTGCCGATCGCCCTCGTGCTGCAGTTCATCTCGGGCGTGTACCTCTTCTTCTGGCAGCTGCCCGAGTGGCTGCAGAACATCGCGAGCATCTTCCCGCTGGCGTGGATGGCGCGCGGCATGCGCGCGGTCTTCCTGCCGGAGGAGTACGCGGCGCTCGAACCCACCGGCGAGTGGGACCTCGGCTGGGTGGTGCTCGCGCTCGCTGCGTGGCTCGTCGTGGGGCTCGTGCTCAGCCGCCTCACCTTCCGGTGGATCCGGCGCGACGCGTAGCCTGAGCGGGGAGTGAGGGGAACGCCATGCTGAACCGCCGGTGGTGGGACATCGCGGTCACGGGCGCGGCGGCGGTCATCGTCGTCGCCCTGCTCGCCGGCCTCGGGTCCGACGAGGCGGGCACCCGCGTGGGCGGCATCGTCGCGATCGTCGTGTTCGCGGTGCTCTACGCCGTGATCGCGCGACCGGTGATCGGCCGCGATCCGGGCTGGCGCTATCCCGTCTTCGTCGCAGCGCTGGGGGTCCTCCTGATCGTCGCGACCTCGGTGGCGCCTTTTCTGGCGATGCTGCAGACCCTCGCCTACCCGCTCGTCTGGGTGCTCGCCCCGCGCCGGCGGCCCGCGGTGATCGCCTCGGGCGTCGTCGCCCTCGCGGTCTGGATCGGCTTCTTCGTCGGCGGCGGTTTCGGCTGGTCGGCGTTCGTGTCGGGAGCGACCACGGCGATCTTCTCGTTCGTGTTCGCGACGGCCCTCGGCCTGTGGATCTACAGCATCGCCGAGTACGGCGAAGAGCGGGCGCGGCTCCTCGCCGAGCTCACCGCCGCGCAGCGAGAGGTGGAGGCGCTCAGCCGCGATCGCGGAGCCGCGGCCGAGCGCGAGCGCCTGGCCCGCGACATCCACGACACCCTCGCGCAGACCCTCGCGGGCCTCGTGCTTCTCGCCGAGCGCGCGGGTCGTCAGTCCCGCGAGGGTCAGACGGATGCCGCCGCCGACACCGTCGCGACGCTCGAGCAGATCGCGCGCGAGGCACTGGGCGAGGCGCGCGCTCTCGTCTCGCGCACGGCGGCGGTGCCCTCGGACGCTGCGTTCGAAGCCGCCCTCGAACGCCTCGTCGCGCGGTTCCGGGCCGAGGCGGGGCTCGCTATCGATCTGGATCTGCACGCGGCGCCGGGGGCGGCATCCCTCGCTCGTGAGGCCCAGGTCGTGCTGCTGCGCTGCCTGCAGGAGGCACTGGCCAACGTGCGCAAGCATGCCCGGGCGACGCTCGTGCGCGTGAGCGTGCGAGTGGATGCTGCCGGCGCGGTCGATCTGGTCGTCGCCGATGACGGCCGGGGCTTCGACGCCGGCACCGCACCGCGAGGCTTCGGGCTCGACGGCATGGCCGAGCGTGTGGGGCTGGCCGGCGGGGAGTTCGCGGTCGTGTCGGCCGCCGGGGCGGGGACCACGGTCACGGTGCGCGTGCCCGACGCGGTGGTGCCGGCATGATCCGCCTCGTCATCGCCGATGATCACCCCATCGTGCGGGCTGGACTTGCGGGGCTGCTCTCGGACGAGGCCGGGCTCGAGGTCGTGGGCGAGGCCGCCGACGGCGACGCGGCGGTGCGTCTGGCGGCCGCGACCCGCCCGGATGTCGTGCTCATGGACCTGCGCATGCCCGGTGTCGACGGGGTCGCGGCGACCGTGCGCATCGTCGCGGGGGAGGCGGGCGACCCCGCCCCCCGCGTGCTGATCCTCACGACCTACGAGTCCGACGATCAGATCCTCGCCGCGATCGAGGCGGGAGCCAGCGGCTACCTGCTCAAGGCGGCCCCGCGCGACGAGATCGTCGCGGGCATCCGATCGGTCGCGGCGGGGCAGACGGCGCTCTCCCCCCAGGTCGCGGTGGCCCTGGTTCAGCGCATGCGCGAGCCGACAGCATCCCTCTCGCTGACGGCCCGCGAGCGCGACGTGCTCTCGCGCGTCGCGCGGGGCCGCAGCAACAAGCAGATCGCGGTGGATCTGGGGATCGGCGAATCGACCGTGAAGACGCACCTGATCAAGGTGTTCGACAAGCTCGGTGTCGCCGACCGCACCCGTGCGGTGACCCTGGCCATGGAGCGCGGGCTGCTCTGACGACGTCAGCCGAACTGATTCATCGTGTTGTTGTTGCCGCCGGCCTTGAGGGCCGCATCCCCCGCGAAGTACTCCTTGTGGTTGTCGCCGATATCGCTTCCGGCCATGTTCTGGTGCTTGACGGTCGCGATGCCCTCGCGGATCTCGCGACGCTGCACGCCGCGGACGTACGCCAGCATCCCCTCGTCGCCGAAGTAGCCCTTGGCCAGGTCATCCGTCGACAGCGCGGCGGTGTGATAGGTCGGCAGCGTGATGAGGTGGTGGAAGATGCCCGCGCGAGCCGCTCCGTCGCGCTGGAAGGTGCGGATCTTCTCGTCGGCGAGCCGGGCGAGCGCCGTGTCGTCGTAGGCGACGTTCATGAGGTCGGCGCGGTCGTAGGCCGAGACGTCCTCGCCCTGGGCCGCCAGCAGATCGTAGGCCTGCTGGCGGAAGTTGAGGGTCCAGTTGAACGACGGGCTGTTGTTGTAGACGAGCTTCGCGTTCGGCACCGCCTTGCGGATCTCATCGACCATGCCGGCGATCTGCTCGATGTGCGGCTTCTCGGTCTCGATCCACAGCAGGTCGGCGCCGTTCTGCAGCGCCGTGATGCAATCGAGCACGACACGCTCTTCGCCGGTGCCCGCGCGGAACTGGTAGAGGTTGCTTGCCAGGCGCTTCGGACGCAGCAGCTTGCCCTCCCGCCGGATCACGACGTCGCCGTCGCCGAGAGTGGATGCTGTGACCTCCTCGACGTCGAGGAACGCGTTGTAGCGGTCGCCGAGATCGCCCGGTGCGTGCGAGACGGCGAGCTTCTGGGTGAGGCCTGCGCCGAGCGAGTCGGTACGGGCGACGATGATGCCGTTGTCGATCCCGAGCTCGAGGAAGGCGTACCGCACGGCATTGAGCTTTGCGATGAAGT
>NZ_QFPF01000165.1 GCF_003248605.1 Microbacterium sp. | reverse complement strand
CCCGCTCACCGGAGAGTCGATGTAGGTGTGGCCGAGGGCCGTAACCAACTCAGCGGCCTCGCTCGCCGCATCGGGGCCGATCGTGGAGAAGTCGATGACGACGGTGCACGCCGAGAGTGCGTCAACGAGCTCCGGGGTTCCCATCCACACGTCACGGATCTCAGCGGGACCCGGCAGGCACGTGCACACGATGTCGGCGGCGCGTACCCACGCCAGGTCGTCATCCCGGCTCGCCTGCTTTCGCAGATCGATGGCCCTGATGTCATGACCAGCCGAAGCGAGCCGGTCAGCCATCGGACGGCCCATCTCGCCGAAACCGAGCCACGCGATGCGCTTCGGCGGCACGTGCTGCTGGTTCACTGGATCTCCTGTACGCCGACGCTTCATGAACGGCTTGTCTGCAGCCCGGTCCGATGGCCGGGCTGCTGCGCCATGTCTGTTCATCGTTGGCCGCGCCGGCCGGCCAATCAATTGACGTTGCGCAGCGCGCATCGGAAGTTCTTATTCTTTACACGGCGACGGATCCAGATATCCCCCAGACACACCCTTGTCACGCAGCAGTAACGATGGCGTCACGTCGTGAACACCACACTCACCACTGCCACCTCCCTCCGCTGTCGACGGCGCTCGAATACTGCGCGATCAAAGACGCGTTCTCCGGCCGGATCGTCGGGTACTCGATCGACTCCAGGATGAAGTCGCGGCTGGCCGTCCAAGCGCTCGAGAACGCCGTTCAGATGCGCGGCGACGTCGCCGGCTGCATCGTCCACAGCGATAGAGACCGGTCAGTTTCGCAGCCGGAAGTTCCTGAGGGCGCTGACCCGTCGCCGCATGGTCGGATCGATGGGCAGAGTCGGCTCCAGCGGGGACAACGCCGCCATGGAGATGCTCCTATCGGTGTCAAGAGGGCATAGCAGCGCTCTCGAGCAGTCGGTAGAGATGGCGGGCGTAGTACCTCTTCAAGCACCGCATTGCTTCTCTCTTGGTCTTCCCGTCGACGATTCGACGAGCCAGATATTCGCGCGTCTCGGGGTGAACCTTGGCGCGCGCCAAGATGACGGTGTGGAGGGCGCGGTTGAGTTGGCGGTCGCCGCCGCGTGAGAGACGATGCCGGGTCTGGTTCTGACCAGACGTAGCTTCGAGCGGTGCGACTCCGCCAAGACGCGCGAAGGCGGCTTCGTCGCGGCATCGGCCCGCGTGCGACCAAGAGATGAGGATCTGCGCGGCGACGAGTGTGCCGACACCGGTCTCGTCCAGCAGGGCGGGACAAATCTCGCGCACGATGGGAAGCATCGCTTGTTCGAGCTCTCTGCACTCCATCGTCAGCTGCCTGACCCGTGTCGCGGTGCTTCGCAGGGAGAGCTTTGTGGCGGCGTGCTCAGGATCCGTCGCGGTGTCCGGACGCAGCCGAACGCATCGATCGACGAGCTTCCCAAACGTGTGTCCCCTGAGCTCCTCACGAAGGTCAACAGGGGCCGTGACGATGAGCGCCTTCAAGACGTTGATCGCAGCAACGCGCGCAAGCTTCGCAGAATCACGGGCAACGATGAGGGTGCGTAAGCCCTCGCGGAGTCCCCGCGATCTTGGAGTCGCCCAGGTTTTGCGCCCCAACGTCTCGCGTGCCGCGCGAACCGCGTCGAGCGAGTCAGACTTCGCGCCATCTTTAGAGGCGCGGGTAGCTGGATGGTCGAATTCGATGACGAACTCGCCTTTCTCAGCGAGCGTTGCGGCCAGACCAGCACCGTAACTGCCCGTCGATTCAATGGCCCACGCCCGGCGCTCGTCGATGGTGAGCGTCTTCGCCCACCGCAACGCTTGGCCGTATCCTCGCCGCGTCGCGGGAAACGTTGCTGATCCCAACTCTCCCTGCGTCGTGACGCTGACCACAGCTGCGGTCACGCGGTCTCGATCTGGATCAACGCCGATCACGTGGTCAACGAGTTCTGCAAGAACAACCATCTTCAGGCACCTCTTCCTCTTCAGCGGATCCACTGCCGGAGGGATCGAGGCAGGACTGTGATGGGTCACCCGAAGGGACAAGCTCCTAATCAAGCCATCTGAAGTTCGGCAGTGCGGCCGGCGGACATATCTCCAAATGAGGACACCCGGAGGGTCGGTCATTCTGCGGGTCACACCAGCCGACACCACCTTGCCGCGCAGCATGCCGCAAGTGTCACAGCGGGTCACACCAGCCGACACCACCTTGCCGCGCAGCATGCCGCAAGTGTCACAATCCTTCTTCTCGTTGTTGCAGAAGAACGTTCTCGACCGCCGCTCCTGGACCACTCGGGAGCAACTCCGGATCGCGATCATCACCTGGATCGAACGGACCTACCACCGGCGCCGCCGCCAGCGTCGCCTGGGCCGTTTGGCCCCGATCGAGTTCGAGACCATCATGAACACGACCGTCACACTCGCGGCGTGACTACAAACTGACCTGCCCCACGGTTTGGGTTCCAGTTCGGGTGGCTAGGGCGTGTCTCCCATATGGCGTAGCCAGGTGAGGATTGCGCTGATGGTGACGGCCGCGCGGTAGGTGATCGCGAGCTTGTCGTAGCGGGTGGCGAGCCCCGCCATTGCTTGGCGAGAGCGAACGATCGTTCTACGACGTTGCGTCCGCGGTAGGCAACGGCGTCGAACCCGGGTGGGCGGCCGCCGCGTGATCCCCGGCGTTTCCGGGCGCCGATCTGGTCGCTCTTCTCCGGAATGACGGCCCGAATCCCGCGACGGCGCAGTTCGGTTCGGGTCACCCCTGACGTGTAAGCCCGGTCGGCGATGACCGCGTCGGGTCGCGTTCTGGGTCGTCCGCGGCCGAGCCTGGGGACGTGGATCTCCGCCAGGACATGGGTGAGCATGGCACCGTCGTTGCGTTGTCCGCCGGTGATCACCATCGCCAGTGGTCGGCCCCGCCCGTCGACGGCCTGGTGGATCTTGGTGGTCAGCCCGCCGCGGGAGCGGCCGATGCCGTGTCCGGCCGGTTCAACCTCGTGCCACGGCAGATTCTTGTGATTCGATCCCGCCCCCTGTGTCCTGGTCGGGTCGGGTGGTGTTCGTCGCATGCTGATGCGCACGCGCGATCGTGGCATCCACCGACACCGCCCAGTCGATCTTCCCCGCTGCGTCGGCGTCGGCGAGGATCCGTGCGAGAACCCGGTCCCAGGTGCCGTCGCCGGCGTAGCGGCGGTGACGTTTCCACACCGTCTGCCACGGCCCGAACTCCTCGCGCGGCAGATCACGCCACGGGATCCCGGTCCGGTACCGGTACGCGATGCCCTCGCTTCCATTGCTCGTCCGTGAACACCCTCAACCGCGAATCAGACCTCACACAACAAGACTGCCGTGAGCCTCACCAGCGATATGGGAGACACGCCCTAGTGCGCGCCGCCGGGCGGGTGGGGTGGATGCCGGGACTCGGTAGCGTGGTGGGGTGACGATCGAATCCACGCTGAGCGAGCTTGCCATCGACATCGCGCGCGAGGCGGGGGAACTCGCCCGGCGCCGCCGCGACGAGGGGGTGCGGATCGCCGCCACCAAGTCGGGTCTCGCCGACATCGTCACCGAAGCCGATCGCGAGGTCGAGGCGCTCATTCGCGCCCGCGTGGATGCCGAGCGGCCGGGCGACGGGTTCCTCGGCGAGGAGTCCGGGGCGGGGGAGAGCACCACGGGGGTGACGTGGGTGGTCGACCCGATCGACGGCACCGTCAACTACGCGTACGGGATCCCCGCGTACGCCGTCTCGATCGGCGTCGTGCAGGGCACGCCGAATCCCCGCGAGTGGACCGCGCTCGCCGGGGTCGTGCACAATCCCGCCACCGGTGAGCTCTTCCACGCCGCGCGCGGAGCGGGTGCCTTTCTCGGGGAGCGCCCCATCGCCGTGAACGCGGCACCCGACGCCTCGGGAGCGCTGATCGCGACGGGCTTCGGGTACGACCCGGAGAAGCGGACGCGCCAGCTCGCGGTGCTGGGGAAGATGATGCCGATCGCCCGCGACATCCGTCGCATGGGTGCCGCGTCGCTGGATCTGACCGCCGTGGCCGCGGGGCGGGTCGATGCCTACTACGAAAGCGGACTGTGGCCCTGGGACCAGGCCGCGGGCGCGCTCATCGTCGAAGAGGCCGGGGGAATCGTCGGTGCCCTCGACGGGGAGCGCGCGAGCCGGGATCTGCTGATCGCCGCGGCGCCGGGATTCTGGCCCGCGTTCACGCAGGCGCTCGCCGACGCGCTCGCATCCTGACCGGGGTGCCCACATGGCATTCTCAGGACCGAGCCGCTAAGGTTTATCCATTCGTTACCTTTCACCCGAATGGATCGTGACGACACCTCCACCCCGAAGTCCGCGTATCGCCCCCCGATACGAACCCGACCGAGAGTTCCACCGCTTGCAGTCCGACGCCCCCCTGGCGGACCCCGGCGCTACGCGCCGTGCCCGTCGAGCAGACGCCCCCGCGCCCACGTCTCCCGTGGGGCGCCCCGCGATGATGACGCGGGCGGAGCTGCGTCGGGTCAAGGCGGAGCAGGCGGCGCAGGCGCAGGGACCGGTCGCGGGGATCGCGGATCGCGACGCCGAGCACGATGCGTTCGCTCGCGCCGCGCGCGCCTTCGCCTTCACCGGAGAGACTCCGATCAGTGTGGCCGCCGCGGCGTTCGACGCGGAGCCCGAGGCTGAGGACTCAGCGGATGCCGAGGCCGTCGCCGCGGATGAGTCCGAGGCGGAGGACCGCGCACCGCGGCGGGTTCGCAGGGCGCCCGCCCGCCGTTCCCGTGTCTTCGCGAAACAAGCCGTCGCCGCCTCGTTCAGCGTCGGGGTTATGGGCGTCGTGGGCCTCATGACGATCGCCGTCGGCGCGCCCGCCGAGGCCGTCGCCGCTGCGACCAAGACCGATGCGGTCACGACGATCGAGGCTCCGGCATCCACCGACGAGGCCGAGGTCGAGCAGATTCAGGCGTACGTCGCACCCGACACCGCGACGACAGAGCTCGGACGCGACGAGACCTACACGATGGCGACGTTCTCCGAGATCGCCGCCGCGACCGGCATCACCCGGCACACGAACTTCTTCGTCAACGACCCGTCGGCGCCGATCCAGTGGCCGTTCGCCGCCGGCGTGCCGATCTCGGACGGCTATGGACCGCGTTGGGGCTCGTTCCACTACGGGCTGGACTTCACCCCGGGCGAGGGTGCGCAGATCCAGGCCGTCGCGGGCGGAACCGTGCGCGTCGCGAGCGAGAGCGGCGCGGCCTTCGGCGTGCACGTCATCATCGATCACGAGATCGACGGCGAGATCTTCTCGACGCACTACGCGCACATGCAGTACGGATCGCTGCAGGTCAAGGCAGGCGACACGGTCGAGGTGGGGCAGTTCCTCGGCCTCACCGGCAACACGGGCCTCTCGTACGGCGCGCACCTGCACTTCGAGGTCTTCGTGAACAACCAGCGCATCGACCCGCTCACCTGGCTCCGCGAGCACGCCGGCGGCTGACACGATTCTTTCGGGATGCCGCGGCTCTGGTATTCTCTTCTGGTTGCCCGCATGCGGGTTCAACGCCCCGATAGCTCAGTGGCAGAGCACTTCCATGGTAAGGAAGGGGTCGTCAGTTCAATCCTGACTCGGGGCTCGCAGCCTCCGGTCTCGACCGCCGGAAGCCGTTCGGCAGGGTAGCTCAGTTGGTGAGAGCGCACGACTCATAATCGTGAGGTCGCGGGTTCAAGCCCCGCTCCTGCTACAGATTAATAGCCTGGTCGAAGCTGCATTTGCGTCGCAGCATCCTGACGTTTCGTGCGCGGGTCGCGTTCCTCTGTCGCGGCGAGGAGGCTTGCGACCGTGCCTCAAGTGTCATGCGAGCGACGAGGGGGTCACCGCCGGACGTCGCGCCATCCGCACGATCAGGACCCCCAGAAGCGCACCAGAGGTGTTGATGACGAGATCGCGCGGGTCGGAGATGCGATCCGGATGTGCGATCTGCGCGATCTCGATGCCGGCGCTCAGCAGCACGGGCGCGATCCAGCACCAGGCGCCGCGCAGCACGAGTGCGGCGAAGACGCCGATGGGGACGAACATCAGCAGGTTGACGGCGACCTCCACGACGGAGCCGACCGTCCACGTGGTCGCTGTGAGCCACGCATCGGGATCGAGTACGCCCAGCGGCAACTGGTTGTTGTTCAGCGATGCCCACGGGATCGGTGCCAGCGTC
>NZ_QFPF01000090.1 GCF_003248605.1 Microbacterium sp. | reverse complement strand
ACCGATCTTGGTGATGCGCGGGTCGTTGTCGATCTTGTGCAGCGGCTGATCCGCGGTGCCCTGGGCTGCGAGGAGCTGCTGGAGCATGTCGTCGGCGCCGGTGATCATGGAGCGGAACTTGATCATCTGGAAGGGCTGCCCCTCTTTTCCGATGCGCTCCTGCGTGTAGAAGACAGGCCCGGCGCTGGAGGTCTTCACCAGAAGGGCCAGCACGGCGAAGAGGGGCGCCAGGATCAGCAGCAGCGCACCGGAACCGAGGATGTCGAAGGTTCGCTTGAGAACCCGCTGACGGCCGGTGTAGCGCGGTGTCTCGACATGCACGAGCGGCAGGCCGGCGACGGGCCGGGTGTGGATGCGCGGGCCGCCGATGTCGGTCAGGCTCGGCACCATGATCAGATGCTGGCGTCCCGACTCGAGCTGCCAGCTGATCTCGCGCACCCGCTCGACGGGAAGGGCCGCGTCGCTGGCGACGATGACGGTGTCGGCGCCGGTCATCCGAAGCATTCGGTCGACGTCCTCGACGGGGCCGAGGAAGGGCACCTCGATGCCCGCCGACATGAAGTCGGACCGGCTGCCGGGTCCGCTCACACCGACGACGCGGTAGCCCGCCTCGGGCATGCTGTCGAGCTCGCGCACGATGCGTGCGCTCTCCTCGTCATCGCCGATGACGAGGACTCGGGACATCGCCTCTCCCGAGCGGCGCGCGGCCCACAGACGACGACGCCAGAGCGCGCGGCTGATCAGCAGGAGCGCCATCCCCACCGGGAAACTCAGCAGGAGGTAGCCACGCGAGACATCCGTCGTCGTCAGATACGACACGATCGCCAGGACCGCAAAAAGGTACAGCGCCGAGGCGATGACCTTGCGATACTCGCCTGTTCCGATACCCACCGTGCGCGGGCTGCGCGACCCCGAGATCGACAGGGCGGCGAGCCAGGCGACGACGAGCGCCACCGACAGCCACGTGTACGTGATCGGCTCGACGTTGTCGACCGGTCGTGTCACGGGCTCGCCCGTGAGCGTGAACCAGACGAACTGCGTCAGGAACACGACGCCGGCGACGATGATCGCGTCGGACACCCAGAGTGTGCGTTGATATGTCGCGTGCCAGTCCATCGGCACGGCCGTGCGTACGGCCGAATGCGACAGCGATTCGGTGACCATGATCTCCCCAGATCGATTTCCCCAGTAGGATCAGTGCACCCGCCGAGCGGGTCAGGGCTGCGTGTCGCTGCCCCGGTATCCGCGGCGGCTCGAGCCGCGCTTTCGCGTGGGCTGCGCGGTGCGGTCGCCCACTTCATCGGCGGCCTCCGTCGCCGCGCCCCCCGGCGCGCGCAGGAACTCGTCGAACTTGCCCGTATCGCCGTCTTCTGCCGGCGCCTCGTAGGAGTGATAGGCCTCGGCCAGGTACGACGTGGAACCCCGGCCCGAAAGGCGGTTGACGACGATGCCGGCGATGCGCGCGTTCACACGCTGAAGCGAGGAGATCGCACTGCGGATCTCGTCGCGACGAGTGCGGTCGTTCGCCGTGACGAGCAGCACACCGCCCACATTGCGTGAAAGGATCGCGGCGTCCGGGACCGGCAGCACCGGCGGAGTGTCGTAGAGGACCACGTCGTACCGCTCCTGAAGCTGCACCATCAGCTCGCGCATCTGCTGCGAGCCGAGAAGTTCGCTCGGGTTCGGCGGGATCCGGCCGGCGGCCAGGATGCTGAGGTTCGGTGACCGCCACGACTGCACGACGTCGGCGAGCTCGGCGCGCCCGATGAGGATGTCGGTGAGGCCCGCGCCCCCCTCGAGTCCGAAGTTGCGGTGCACACCCGGGCGACGCAGGTCGGCCTCGACGATGAGGACGCGCACGCCGTTGGCGGCGATGGAGGTGGCGAGGTTGGTCGACACGGTGGACTTGCCCTCGCCGCTGCTGGGCGAGGTGATGACGAAGGTCGCGGGGCCGTCGATGTCGAGGAACTGGAGGTTGGTGCGCAGGATGCGGAAGGACTCGGCGGTCGGGCTGCCGGGGTCGTCTTCTGCGATCAGCGCCCCCCCGCGGCTCTTCGGGCTCTGCGGGATCGCCCCGACGATCGGCGCGCTCGTGACGGCCTCGACATCTTCCACGGACCGGATGCGCGTGTCGATGAGGTCGCGGAGGATCGCGGCGAGCACACCGAGCGCGAGACCCGCGGCGAAACCGATCGCCAGGTTGAGCATCAGGTTGGGGCTGACCGGGGTCGTCGGCGCATCGGCGAAGCGCACCTGCGTGATCTTGACGGGAGGCGTCGGCTCGGAGGTGACCGGGTTGCCCGCGGCATCCAGAACGGGGTTGCCATTCGCGTCGAGGGTGACCTGCGCGCCGGTGACGGCCGTGGTCTCGATCTCTGCGACGACCTCGGCGAGGCTCGTGATCAGGGCGTTGGCGATGCTCGCGGCGACGCTGGGCGAGGAATCGGTGACCGTGACCTCGAGCATCGTCGTCTGCACGGGAATGGAGACGGAGATCTTGCCCGCGAAGGCACCCGTGCTCATGTCGAGATCGAACGCGTCGATGACGGGCTCGGTGACGATCGGCTCGGTCAGGAGGTTGGCGTAGGTGTTCACGCGGCGCTCGGTGAACGCGTTGCCCTGCGTCAGTTCGTTCAGCGAGCCGCCGGTCTCGCTCGCGACGAACGCGGCGCTGGTGGCCGAATAGGTCGGCGCGGTGGTGGCCGTCACGGCCCATGCACCCAGCGCGCCCAAGACGGTCGCCAAGACGATCAGTAGCCAAGAACGGCGGAAGATCCGCGCGTAATCCCGAGTCCCCACGTTGTTTCCCCCAGAAACGTTGATGTGATGTGCGCCCGGACGATCTGCGGACGGGGCCCCAATTCCCCGTCGGCGCTGCGTGCGATTCGATCGCCGGTGCACCTATGTATATCGCGATCCACGCCGTGCCCACCACCCCGGGGGCAGAAATGTTCCTGTCCGTAACCCAGGGTTTACAGTCCGCCCGTTGCGGCGGAGGGGGTCCGCGCCGCTAGCATGGGCGCTACGCAACTCATGATGGGGGATGAGCCATGCGATCGTTGGGGACGATCCAGGGCGGAGTCGAAGAGGGTGAGATTCCGCTGACGCTGGTCTGGGTGGAGCTCACGTCGGATTCGACGGCCGCCGGAGCGCACGTGCGGGGAACTCTGCAGCGCTTGAATGACGCACGGTTCCGCCCGAGCGTCATCACGCAGTGGGAGGATCGGCCGACGTGGATGCCGCGGCCTGCCCGCAAGATGTGGCGTATCGCCTCGGTCGTGGCGAGGGCTCGTCTGGCGCCCGCACGGGGCGTCCTCCTCGCGCGGTGGAGCCCGTTCATCGCGCTCATCAGCGGGCGATGGACCAAGCGTGGACGCCCGTTCGTGCTGTTCGTCCAGGGCAACCTCGACGACATGTACGACTCGAACCCCTGGACGCGCAGAGCGCGCTGGCTGACCGACCTCGCCCTGTCCTCGATCCGCGAGGCCACGCAGGTGATCACGCCCAGCGAGGGCCTCGCCGAATGGGTGGGCACGCTGCGGCCGGATGGCCGGACGGATGTGACGGTGATCCCGAACGGCGCGGACGTGGCGTTGTTCGAGCAGGAGCGTGCGAAGGCTGCGCGGGAGACCGCGGGTCCGGCACATGCCCTGTTCTTCGGAAACATGGCGCGGTGGCAGGGTATCGACACGATCCTCGACGCCCTCGCCGACCCCCAGTGGCCCGAGGACCTCGGTCTGCGCGTCATCGGAGACGGGCAGATGGCCGACGCGGTCCGCGCGTGCGGCGATCCCCGGCTCACCTATCTCGGCCGTCGCACCAAGCCCGAGGTGGCCGCCGCCGCCGCGCGGGCCGAGATCTCGCTCGCGACACGCCACGACATCGCCGCGAGCGCGACGGGGGTCTCGCCGTTCAAGATCATCGAGTCGGCCGCCGCGGGCACGCCGACGGTCGTGACCCGCGTTCCTGGCCAGACAGAGCTCGCCGAGGACATCGGCGGGTCGGTGCTGATCGACGCCGGCGATGCTCCGGCGCTCGCGGGCGCGGTGGCGCGTCTGCACGCCGACGCCGATGCGCGGGCGGCCCTCGCCGAACGCGGCCTGGCCGGCGCGGCACGCTACGACTGGGCGGCGCGCGCCGACGAGCTGACGGAAGTCGTGCACGCGGCTGCGGGCCTGGCCCAACCGGGTGACGGCGCCGCCGGCGATGACCGGCGTGCGGCGGTCGCATCGTGACCCTTCTGCTCGAGCGCACGCGGCGCTCGCATCGCGACATCCGCAGTGGCGCTCCGCTCGACGCGGTCAAGTACTGGATGGTCTGTGTCGCTCTGGCGGCCGGCGCGTTCATCGCCTGGCGCAGCCACGCGATGCTCCCGGCGAGGCTCTTCCTCGACGAGCACATCATCAAGCGCTTCATCTCGGGCGAGCTGCAATCCGACGGGCCCAGCTCCTACGGCACCACCGGGTGGCTGTACCAGGTGACGGGTCTGGGGTCGATCCCCGAGGTGTTCCCGATCCTCGCCTACCTCGTCTTCGCGGCCGCGGTGCTCATGGCGACGGGATGGACGCGCATCCCGCGGATGTCGTTCGCCGCGATCGGCCTGATGGCGGGCTCCCTGCTCCTCGGCGGCGTCTACCTCTCGCAGTACTCCAAGGAGTTCTTCGTCATCCCGCTCGCGATGCTGATGCTGCTGGCGCGACGCTCGTGGAAGTTCGAGGTCGCGTGGATCGCCATCGCGCTGCTGTATGCGCAGTACGTGCGGCAGTACTGGTTCCTCGTCGTCGCGCTGTATCTCGCGTTCCGGTTCTTGCTTCCGCGATTGAAGTCCGCATGGATGCTGATCCCGATCATCCTCGTGGGATTCGCCGTGATGGTGCTCGTGTTCAACCTCGTGCTCGGGGCACCGCTGACCTTCTACCGCACCGACATCAACAACACGCTCGACTACGACAGGTCCACCCAGCTGGATGACATCCTGCCGGGCACGGCGCTGCCGGTTCAGTGGCTGAACGCGATCCTGATGATGCTGTCCATGGCGTTCCCGGTCTGGATGGTCCTCTCGGGCGATGTCGTCCAGCTCCTGGCCGGGGTCTTCATGGCAGTCTGCTGGACGCTCGTGATCCTGCGCGCCCGCTTCGTCGTGGGCGGCCGCAGCGAAGGCATGTTGCCCCTGGCCTTCCTGCTCGCGTTCTTGATGGTGCAGACGGCGTTCGAGCCGGACTACGGCTCGTATCTGCGACACATCACGCCGCAGCTGCCGTTGTTCCTCGCCCTGTTCGCGACGACGACCCGGCGCTGGCGAGGCGAGCTGTGATGCCGTCGATGAGGATCGTCCACGCCACGGAGACTCTGGTCGGCGGGGTGCTCGCGGCCGTCGCGGCCCTGGCGAACAAGCAGGCCGAGCTCGGTCACGAGGTCGTGGTGGTGTACCCCCGCAAGCAGACGGTGCCCGCCCGAGCCGAGCTCGAATCGCGCTTTTCGGCGGGGGTGCGGCGCGTCGAGGTCTCCTATCGGGGGCGGATGGCGACGGTGCCCGATCTGCGCCGGGCTCTCGTCGGCGTCACCCGTGAGGGCGCCGACGTGCTGCACCTGCACTCGACGTTCGCGGGGATGGCGGGGAGGATCTCACCCGCCCTGCGCCGCCGCGCGCGCACCATCGTCTATTCTCCGCACGGATGGGCGTTCTTGCGTGGTCAGTCCTCGGCGCTGTCCAACCGTGTGGCGCTGGGTGTCGAGCGGGCGCTCAAGGCGCGGTGCGATGGGATCGTGCTGGTCTCGGACTCCGAGGCCGAGGTCGCGCGGGCACGCCTGGGTGGCGACCGCTGCGAGGTGCTCCGCAACGGCATTCCCGTCGACCACCTGCCCGCATCGACGGGCGGTGATCCGGACCGGCCGGTCGTCGTGGCGTCGGGTCGGCTGATGGAGCAGAAAGCTCCCGATCGCTTTGCGGACGTGGCCCGTGCGCTCGGCGATCGGGCCGAGTTCGTGTGGATCGGGGATGGCAGCGCGGAGGAGCGCGAGCGCTGGATCGGCGACGCCCCCGTGCGGGTGACGGGCTGGCTGGCGCACCCGGACGTCATCGCCCAGCTCGCCAGCTCCGACATCTTCCTCTTTCCCACTCGCTGGGAGGGGATGCCGATCTCGCTGATGGAGGCGCAGGCGATGGGTCTGCCGACCGTCGCCACCGACATCGTCGGAAACCGGGACGTCGTCCTGCACGGGCAGACCGGCGTGCTCTGCGATGACGTGCCCGCTCTGATCTCCGCCGTCGGTGCGCTCGTCGACGACGCGTCGGCGCGCGAGCGCATGCGCGCGACGGCCCTCGAAGTGCAGCGTGCCCGACTCTCGGATGCCGACCTGGGCACAGCATCCCTCGCGGTCTACGCGCGGCTCGCCGGTGGAGACCGTACGGCGCTCGCCTCGGCCTGATACCGAGGGATGAGGCCGCCGTGGGCCTGCGCATCCCTCGACGTCAGCGGCGGATGACCAGGACGGCGTCGCTCCATGTCGAGGGCCACCCGACCGAGACGTCGTCTCCTGTGCGATCGTCCGCGACGAAGAACTCCTCGCCCGTCGCCGGGTTGATCCAACGGATGCCGAACGAGGCCGTCGGGTGCAGGGCCGTGGTGTCGACGGTGATCTGTGACCGCGGTTCGTTGACGTAGACGAGCGCGCCGCGTCCGTCGCTGAGTGTCACCGCACCGACCGAAGATGTCGTGCCGGGCGTTCCGTAGCCATCCGGAAGCAGGGCACTCGTGCCCGCGGCGTCGGAGACCGGCACGAGGGGCTCGGACGCTTCGTCGGCGATGATCGCGGAGAGGACACCCATGTCACCGGATGACTCGGAGGCGAGGGCCTCGACCCAGCCGTCCGCGACGGCGTAGACGAGCTCGTGCCCGTAGACGATGCCCGCGGCGCCCGCCATGAGCGCGTGGTAGGCCTGCGCCCGCACGGCCCTGCGATCCAGCATCGGTTCGGTGTCGCGCGCCTCGTAGTACGACTCCCACAGCACGACGGGACGCACCGTCGGGCGGGCGTACTCGGCGGCCACGTAAGGCGCCGAGTCCTCTCCGCTGTAGGCGGCGGAGATGTCGTACCAGTCCTCGCCGCCGAAGTACTCCTCGACAGTCATGCGTCTCGCCGTGTGATACGACATCAGCTGGGTGACGGCGGCCCCCTCGCGCAGCGCGCGTCCCATCGCGATGGTCTCTTCGATGACCGGGCCGCGGTTCAGGCCGCCCGGCACGCCCGATGTCGCGTCGCCCTCGTCGCTCGGGTCGTTGTCGCCGCCGAGCAGCCACCACACGTTGGCCCGGTCGCCGAAGCGGTCGGCGAGGAAGGCCCCGTACGCGCCGGCGTTGTCGGCCGTCACGTAGCCGCGCCACGAGTCGCCCCATCCGCCGTACCACGAGGGGACGAGACAGGCGACGAGCCCGAGTTCGGCGCAGGTGTCGATGCACCACGCGACGTGGCTCCAGTAGTCGTCGCCGTCGTCCTCGGCCAGCAGGGGATCATCGAGGGCGCCGCGCTCGGCGAAGGGCGCGTGACCGTAGGCGTTCTCGGCGCGCGGATCGAAGTCGAGGACCGACATCTGCAGTCCCGTGAAGCCGCTGTCGCGGCGGGCGGTGGCGAGGGTCGTGAACGATTCCCGCGTCATTCGGCTGATGGCGTTCCACGGGGTGTCGGCGAGATAGAAGAACGGGCTGCCTTCCGCGTCCACGAAGCCGCGGGCGTCGGCGCTCAGCGAGATGGGGAATGCGGCCGCCGCCAGCGGTGCCGCGGTGGGGGCGTCGGCGATGGGGTGGGGTGCGTCGGCGGACGGCGCCGTGGAACGGCCGATCGCGAAGCCGCCCAGCCCGCCGACAGCGAGACCGCCGACACCGATCAGGCCCCAGCGGATCACCTCTCTGCGGCTCACGCCGCGCCGCGCGGGGCGGGCGGCTCGCGCCGGATCGATCACCGGCTCGACTCGTTCGGCAGCGGGCTGACCGCCCGGCATCGGCGGCACGGAGCCGCTCCAATTTCCCCCAGACACCACGAAGCATCCCCCCAGATTCTCGGGGCGGTCCTTCCTCCCAAAGAAGGGCCGCCACAGACCATCGTAGGCGCGCCGCCGCATCGCTCGCCAGACTCTTCCGAAGCGTTACAGTGAGTTCACACGAGGGAAACGCCGGTACGGCAGATTTCCCACAGGCCGTGACGCTCTGGGGGGCGTCGCGCGCCGGGCGTGGGGGCGCGTCGACGAGCATCTGGGGAGCCATGCGCGGAGCGGATTCAGCGAGCGGGACGGATCGATCAGGCCTTCCTGCGCCGAGGCGAAGGCGCGCGCTGTGGATGCTGGGCGCCGGCGTTGCGATCGTCTTCGTCGCGGCGGTCGCCTGGGTGGGCGTGCGCGCGATCGTCGCAGCGTCGGCGCTGCAGACGATCGACGCGGAGGTCTCCGCGGTCACCGACGAGAAGACCCCGTCGGAGGGTCCGTCGACCGACACCGGGCTCGCCGAGGGTGACGACGACATCTCCTGGTCAGCGCTCGGCGCACTGGTGCCGCGTCTGCCGTCCCTGGCGGCAGACGCCGGCCGCGCCGCGAGCGCAGCCGACGACCCGATCTGGCGTGCCGCGGAGGCGATCCCGGGGGTCGGGGCGAATCTGCGTACCCTGCGCGTCGTGGCGGAGGAGTCCGACACCCTTCTGAGCGACACGGCACTGCCTCTGCTCGAGGCCGTCGACGTCGAGCGCGCGGGCCTCACGACGGCCGAGGGAGTGGACCTCGGCGCCGTCGACCGGCTCGCCGGCCGAGTGTCGATGGCCGCAGAGACCGCGAAAGGATCGCTCGTCCGTCTCGAGGCTCTCGAGGCGGACGAGCCGGCGGGGGTGCTCCCCGCCACGACGGATGCCGCGGCGCGGCTCACCCGACTCGCCGCCGCAGCGGCGGGGGCGCTCGCACCCGCCGCAGACCTGGCGGGTGCGGCGTCATCGGTCCTGGGGGGTGCCGGCGAGCGTCAGTACCTCGCGATGTTCCTGACACCGGCCGAGCTGCGCTCGTCGGGGGGCCTGCCCGGTGCGGCCGCTGTCTTCCGCGCCGAGGGGGGCGCCGTGGAACGCGGTGAGATCTATTCCACGCGCGACTTCTCGCCCGCGCCTGCGCAGCCGGTGCTCGCGCTCACCGAGACGGAGCTCGCGCTCTACGGCAACCGACCGGCGCGCCTGATCCAGGACACGACGGCCACCGAGGACTTCGGCAGAGCCGCCTTGTTCGCCAGCGCCCTGACGCGATTGCACCACGGGTTCACTCCGGACGGCGTGCTGGCCGTGGATGTCGTCGCGCTGGCGTATCTGCTCGACGCGATCGGGCCCGTGTCCCTCGCCTCGGGCGAGATCCTGGATGCGGAGAACGCGCCCGCCCTCCTGATGAACGAGGTGTATCTGCGGCATCCTGATCCGCGCGATCAGGACGCCTTCTTCGCGGATGTCGCCGAGCGGGTCTTCGATGCCGTCCTCGGCGGCGGCCTCGATCCGCTCGACGTTCTGGGAGCAGTCGCCCGCGCGGCCGGGGAAGGGCGCGTTCTGGTGTGGAGCGCGGACCCGTCGGTGCAGTCCGCCCTCGATCGGCTCACGACGGTCGGCGACGGGGAGCCCGGAGCGGCGGCGCTGGGCGTGTACCTGAACGATCGCACCAGCGCCAAGATGGACTTCTACCTGGAGCCCGAGGCCTCAGTGGTCTGGACGGCGTGCGAAGACACCCGGCTGGATCAGGTGCGTGTCGGCCTCGTGAATGCCGTCGATCCGGGCGTGGTGCCGAGTCTGCCGTGGTACATCACGGGGGGTGGGCAGAACGTGCCCGAGGGGGTCATCTCCACGCAGATCATCGCCATCGGGCCGCCGGGCGGCAGCGTGCGCAGCACGGAGGGACCCGAGCCCGATGCCGTCATCGTGGGAGAGGACCGCCGCTCGCGCGTGGCGTGGGTGGTCGATCTGGCGCCCGGCGAAGAGGCCTCACGGACGGTCGTCTTCACCTCCCCGCTCACATCCGCCGACGTCCCGGATGTCGATTCGACGCCCGCCGTGGAGCCGACCGTCGACGAATCCGTGGGCGCCTTGTCGGAATCCTGCAGGTTGGGTGGATAATATTGCGTCGCTGATCCATCCGGGTCCGCTGGATCTCGAGGACGGTGCGCATGGACGTCGCGATGCTGATCCTCGTCATCGTGCTCGGGTGGCTGGCGCTTTCCGTGGGCGTCGCCCTCGTGATCGGTCGCGTCGTGCGCCGCGGGGATGAGGACGCGAGGATTCTCGGGTCCGTCGCCGCGTCGGCGGGATCCCGGGTGAGCACGAGCCGCGCGGCGGAGTCCGGCCCGGCGGGCGCCCCCACCGTCGAGACCTGACCCCGGAAGCCCGCGGCTATCGCCGCATCGCACGAGCGAGCGCGGCGGACTGCACCGTCGCGGCGGTCGCCTCGGCGACGATCTCACCGATCGTCGCGCCGACCGCCCCCGACGATCGCCGAGACCGTGACCATGTGCACGCGCCCGTACCGCACGAGCCCCAGAGGGCCGAGCGCACGCGTGAGGCAGACCAGCGCCATCACGCCGCCCGCCGCCGCCGCGAGCAGGGGATCGATCGTGACCGCGCCGGTGAACAGGATCGTCGAGACCCACGGGGCGAGCAGGGCGAATCCGATTCCGCTGACGACCCCGAGAGCGACGTTGAGCTTGATCACCGTTCCCACGCGTCTGCGCGTCTCGGTGCGCGTCGGAGCCGAGCCGAGCCAGTTCTGCAGGGCGTTGGGTACCGCCTGAAGCACCGTGAGCGCCATCCGCATCAGCCTCTCGGCGGCCGCGAAGGCCGCGAGCGCAGCGGGTGCGAAGATGCCGACGAGAGTGATCGGCAACGCGGCGTACAGGGCCGCCACCGAGCGACCGCTCATCGCAGTGAACTGCTCGCGCATGATCCTGACGTCGTCGCGGAGCGTCAGTCTGACCTTGCCCTCCCGCTCATGCCTCGCCAGAAGAAGGCTGGCAACCGGGCTGAACAGGACGGCGATCAGGAAGCCCGCCGGAATCACCTGAAGGGGAGCTCCGGCCACGACCGCGAGAGACGTCGCGGTGACCACGAGGGCGCGGGGAAGCGCGTCGGACCACAGGATCCGCAGCGGCCGACCCACCCCGGTGAAGTACCAGTTGCCCGACAGGCCCGTGGCCGCGCTCGCGAGGGCCATCAGAGCGGCCGTGATCGTGTACGAGGCACCGGTCAATCGCGTGAGCGCCACCGCCACCAGGACGGCGAGAGGGCCGAGCACGAGGAGCACGAGCAGACGCGAGCGCACCGACGCCACGAGGGTCTCCCAGCGTCGACCGGGCGCTTCGGCGGCGACGCGCTGCGGACCGGTCAGGGGCCAGCCGAGTTCGACGATGACGCACGCCGCGGATCCGATCGAGAGTCCGAGCGCATACGCTTCCCAGCCCCGCACCCCCGCCGTACTGGTGATGGCGGGTATCGCGATCAGCGGTGTGACCGCGCTCAGGGCGGGCACCATGAGGAACGTCGCCAGGTAGATGATGCGTCTGGCTGCCATCAGCGATCTCGCTCCGGCATCCGTGAACTCTCGAGCGCACGCACGATATCCCCCATCGTTCCCCGCGGTCGCGCGTGGCCTCCCAACCCCGCGCGCCGATTCCCCAGTTTGGCACGCTACCGCGTCGCCGGAAGTGCCCGTGCGGCGCGATGACCAACCCTCACCTTGCCGGAGAGTCGGTCGTCGAAGCAAGCCCGGCTCGGCGCGCCGCCGGCATCAGCGATCGCGTCGGCGCATCCGGGGCGCCCCGGCATCGGTCACGGGCGCGGCCCCGCCGTGTGCACGGCGGACGATTCGCTCGACCGCATCGAGCGCCGGGATCAGCTGCAGCGCGCACTGCCGGTAGGTTTCGTCGTCCTTGCCGTACGGGTCCACGACGTCGTCGTGCTCGGGCGCACCGGGCGCGGGTGCCGCTGTGCGCTGCTGGGCGATGACTCGCACCAGACTCGCAAATCTCTCGGGTGGCGTCTCACCCGTCGCGGCTGCGTCCAGAAGCGTGTCGGAGAGCGAATCGACGACCCGCGCGAACTCTCGCAGCGTGAACGTCGCCCGAAGACGCCGGGGCGCAAGTTCGACGGCCGCTCGCCGGTGCCGGCGGCTCATGCCGAGCACGAGGTCGCTCGACTCGACCGTCGGCGGGATGACGAGCCGTGCGTGGTGATGGGCGGCATCGCTGCCGCGGGCGCCGAACTCGCGCGCGAGGATGAGCGCTTCGGGGGTCATCGGGTGGCCGATCGGGGGATGGGTGCCCGCGCTGTCGATCTCGACCCCCGGTTCGTCCGAGAGCCGCGAACGCAGCACGTGCGTGGCGATCGGCGAGCGACAGATATTGCCGGTGCAGACGAACAGGATGCGGATCATGCGGTGTGCTGCGCGCCATGCGGCACGGCGCAGGCCAGAGAGCATCCGAGGGCGCGGGGCATGTCCAGAGGATACCGGCGCCCGGGGGCGAGCGAGGCCGGAACTAGGCTGGGAGGGTGCGGATCCGCCTCGACATCGCCTACGACGGGACGCACTTCGCCGGGTGGGCACGTCAAACCGCGCTCCGCACCGTGCAGGGGGTGCTCGAGGAGGCGCTGCATCGGGTGGTGCGCAGTGCCGCCGCACCGAGGCTCGTGGTCGCCGGCCGCACGGATGCGGGCGTACACGCACGCGGGCAGGTCGCTCACGTCGACATCGACGACGGTGTTCTCGCCGATCTGGAGGCGGCCCGTCCCCGTGCCGGTGCCGCTCCGGGCCAGATCGCCCACCGGATGCGTGGAATCCTCGGCTCTTACGCCGACGTGACCGTGTCATCGGCGGAGCCCGCGCCCGCCGGGTTCGATGCCCGATTCTCGGCGATCTGGCGCCGCTACGAATACCGCATCGCCGATCGTCTCTCGGGGTACGACCCTCTAGAGAGGCATCGCACGACCACCGTGCGCGGCGCGCTCGACGTCGAGGCGATGGATGCCGCGGCCTCGACCCTCATCGGGCTGCACGACTTCGCCGCCTACTGCCGACCGCGCGAGGGCGCGACGACGATCCGCACCCTGCAGGAGTTCGCATGGCGGCGCGACGCCGATGGCGCGCTCGTGGCTCGTGTGCGCGCGGACGCGTTCTGCCACGGCATGGTGCGGGCGCTCGTCGGCGCGTGCGCCGCGGTCGGCGAGGGTCGGCTCGACGTCGCCGACGTCGCTCGGCTGCGCGACGAGGCGACCCGCTCGAGCGCGTTCCCGGTGCTGGCCGCGCGGGGGCTCACACTTACCGAAGTCGGCTACCCGGCCGACGATCTCCTCGCCGCGCGCGCGGCGCAGACGCGTGCCCGGCGCGACGCAGACGGCAGCATCCCGTCATGAGAATCAAACCTTCCCAAACGGAAGGGTTGGTCTAGAGTTGCACGCATGGGGGCACGCTTTGCGTGGATGGACCAGGCGCGGGGGGTCGCGATCATCCTGGTCATCGTCCACCACTCGATGACATGGACGGGGCTGTTCGGCCTCCAGGTACCCGTGGCGCTCGTCGCGTTCGACGACATCGTCTCGCCGTTTCGAATGCCGCTGCTGATGTTCCTCTCGGGGATGCTGGTGACGCGGTCGCTCGCGAAGGCGCCCGGGGTCTATTTCGCCGGCAAGGCGCGCGCGATCGCGTGGCCGTATCTGCTCTGGTCGGTGATCTTCCTCGCGGGGACCGGCACTCTCACGATCGTGCTCGTGCCCAACGTCCTTCTTTTTCCGCCGACCTACCTGTGGTACCTGTGGTTCCTCTTCGCCTACTACGTCGCAGCCTGGGTGATCGCCCGGCTTCGGATCCCGTTGCTTCCGGTGGCCGTGCTCTCGCTTGCGGCGTCGGCCTTCGCGCCCGAGGACTACCGCATCTCCCGGTTCTTCTTCCTGTTCACCTTCTTCGCCTTCGGCTGGTGGTGGTCATCGTCGGGCATCGTGACGCGCGGCTCACCCCGCACGCGCGCGATGGCGATCGCCACGGGTCTCGCGGCGGGCGTCGTCGTGGCGGGGATCACGGTGGCAGGACACCCCACTCGCTACGAGGCGGGATACGCGTGGGGCGTGCTCGCACTGATCGCCGCCCTCGCCCTCATGCTCCCGCGGGTGGGATCGGGCCGGCGGAGCGCCGCGCTCGAGTTCGTCGGCCGCAACTCCGTCGTCTACTACGTGACGCACTACACCCTGATCTGGGCGCTCGATGTCCTTCTCGTCGATACCTGGGGATGGTCGGAGCCCTGGGTGGTGTGGGCCGCGGGCGTGGTCGTCGCGGTGATCTGCGCGAGCGCACTCTGCCTGCTCAGGCAGCGGTGGGCTCCGATCGGATGGCTCTTCGTATGGCCCGCGGGTACGGCCCGCGTGCGTGCATCCGCGTAGTCGAGACCCCGTCGCCGATCTCCCGCGGGCACATCGCGGCGACACATGCGCTGTGCGGGATGCGGACTGTGCCAGAATGAGGGCGCTGGCTGGGGTCGTGGGGACCGGGGTGGGAGAGGGACTTGGGACTACGCCGTCGTCTGGCGTTCGCGTCGTCGGCAATTGTGTTGGCTGTGACGCTGGCGGGATGCGACTCGCCCCCTCCGTGGACTGAGCCCACCGGAGCAACGACACCGACACCGACCGCCACCGTAGCGGCGCCGATCCCGAACGATCTGTCGGCGGGGTCGACGGAGCGCGTGCTGACCGCAGGCGCGGTCACCGCGACGATCGATTACTGGTCGACGCTGATGATGGACCGATGGACGGCGGGGGCGCTCAAGCCCGTCAGCGTCTCGATGATGACGACGATCGTGCCCGACGACGGCCAGAAGGTCTATCTCCAGAAGGCGTCGATGATCGCGATCCCCGGCACCGTCTCGCAGACCTTCGACGCGCTGCCCGCACAGGTCGATCAGTCGACCGTCGCCCCGGGCTACCTCGTGCTCGATCCGTACAGCTACTCGCAGACGTTCAACATCGGGGCCGTGCCCGCGGAGGCGACGCTCGTCACGCTGCAGTTCACGTACGACTTCCTCGTGCAGACGACGCCGACTTCGACCGAGTACGCCAAACAGAGCGCGTCCGACACGATGACGATCGCGATCGCCCCCTCGGCGGCGACGGAGTAATCATGGCCCCGGCATCCACTGCAGTTCTTCGGGAAATTGAGGCAATCCTGCGCTCGGATTCGGTGAATACCGACCGTCGCGTTGACGTGGAAGGACCACACTGATCATGCCCAGCGACCACACCGTGCCCCAGACGAACGAGGTCTTCCGCATGTCCCCGACTGCCACACCCACCCGCACCGCGAGCCGCGCCGTGGAGCGCTTCGAGGAGCCCGCTCCCGTCGACCCGTCGCACGCGTTCCCCGACGACTTCCAGGCGGTGCTCGACGTCGCCAGCACCGCGCGCTCGACGATCGGCTGCATCATCCCCGCCTACAACGAGGAGGAGTCGATCGAGGACGTCATCCTCGCCCTCCTCGCGCAGACCCGGGTGCCCGATGTCATCCACGTCGTCGTCAACAACACCTCCGACGCGACCGTGAAGATCGCCTCCCGTCATGCGGGCCCGCACGAGATCGTGACCGAACTCGGTGAGCAGTTCACCGAGGTGTTCGTGCACGACATCGGAAAGAACCCCGATAAGAAGGTCGGAGCGCTCAACTACGGCTTCACCC
>NZ_QFPF01000089.1 GCF_003248605.1 Microbacterium sp. | reverse complement strand
GCACTCGTGGATCACTCTCGGCCTGGCCGTCCTGGTGCTGGCCGGCACGATCGCCGCCGCGCCGTTCATGAAGACCAACTTCCTCGGCGACTCGGGACAGAACACGTTCACCGTCACCCAGAACCTCGGGCCCGCCGCGAGCCTCGACAGCGAAGATGCCGCCGCGGCACAGGTCGAAGATGCGCTCATCGGGATCGAGGGCATCGACACGGTGCAGGTCTCGATCGGCTCGAGCGGGTCGGCCCTGCGCGACGCATTCTCCGGCGGCGGCGCGGGCATAACCTACTCGATCACGACCGACACCGACGCCGACCAGGTTGCGCTTCGTGAACGCGTGCAGACGGAGCTCACCGAACTCGACGACGTGGGCGAGATCGCGGTGGCGGGTTCGGGCGGCGGATTCGGCTCGAGCGACGTCGAGATCGATGTGACCGCCCCCGACCGGACGACGCTCGAGCAGGCGACCGCCGACGTCGTGACCTCGCTCCAGGGCGCCGAGAGCATCGGGCAGGTCACGAGCAACCTCTCGGCCTCGCTGCCGTACATCGCCGTGGTGGTCGACCGTGATGCCGCCGCGGCCCGCGGCCTCTCCGAGGTCGCCGTCGGCGCCCTGGTCTCGAACACGATGCAGCCCCAGTCCATCGGCACGGTCGAGATCGACGATTCCGCCCTCACGGTCTACCTCGCTGCGTCGGCGTCGCCGGGCTCGCTCGATGATCTGCGCGCACTCGAGGTGCCCACCGCCGCAGGGCCGGTGCGGCTGGACGAGATCGCGACCGTCGAAGAGACCGAAGGTCCGACATCCATCACCACTCAGCGGGGTCAGCGCACCTCGAGGGTGACCGTCACGCCCTCGACCGACGACCTCAACGCCGCGTCCGCGGCCGTCACCGCGGCGCTGGCCGACCTCGACCTGCCCACGGGGGCGGACGCCGAGGTCGGAGGCGTGATCTCCCAGCAGACCGACGCGTTCACCCAGCTGGGTATCGCCCTGCTCGCGGCGATCCTGATCGTCTACATCGTCATGGTGGCGACGTTCAAGTCGCTGCGTCAGCCTCTGCTGCTGCTGGTCTCGGTGCCGTTCGCGGCGACCGGCGCGATCCTGCTGCAGATCGCGACCGGCGTGCCGCTGGGCGTCGCCTCGCTGATCGGCGTGCTGATGCTCATCGGCATCGTCGTGACCAACGCCATCGTGCTCGTCGACCTCGTCAACCAGTACCGGGAGAAGGGGATGTCGGCCCACGACGCGACGATCGCGGGATCCGCGCGGCGCCTGCGCCCCATCCTCATGACCGCGTCGGCGACGATCTTCGCCCTGACGCCGATGGCGCTGGGCATCACCGGCCACGGCGGATTCATCTCGCAGCCGCTCGCGATCGTCGTGATCGGCGGGTTGATCTCGTCGACCGTGCTCACGCTGGTCGTGCTGCCGACGCTCTACAACCTCGTGGAGGGGGCTACGCAGCGACGCGCGATGCGCCGTAGCGGCGCGGCGTCGGAGACGGACCGCGACGGTTCGTCGTCACACGGGACGGGCGGTGACGCAGAACCGTCCGACGCGACGGATTCGGCGTACGAAGGGCTGCCGAGGGCGACACCCGTTCAGCAGTCACGCCGTACGCGACGCGAGCACGGGGACGGCTGACCGGGACGGCATGCGCGCTCGTCGTGACGCGGCGAATCCGGCGGGGGATGACCAGGTCGCGGCGTGCGGGCGCCGGGGTGGCGGTCGACGTGTCGCCGGCGCTCCGACGGGTGCGCGAGGCCCGCGCCGTGGCGGGGGAGGCGCGCGGGGCGGGGTGGATGCTGCTCTCCGCGCAGCCGGCGAACACGCCGATCCACCAGAACATGAGCCCGAAGGCGATCACCTCGAACGCCGCCAGGTTGATGACGCCCATGATGAAGACCGTCGCGCCGATGACGAGCACGACGGTGACGATGCCGGTGGCGCGGAAGAGCTTGCGATCCATGCCGCGCAGCAGCCACGGGGCCGTGGCCAGCATGCCGGCGAAAGCCAGCACCATGCCGGTGGCCGCGCGATCGTGCCAGAACTCGAGCACGTTGACGGGGATGAAGCCGACCAGCGCCAGGTGCGCGCCGACGAGCGCGACGAGCACGGGCAGGATCTTCGCGGCGCGCCGGTGGTTCGCGAGCACGGAGAGTCCGCCGAGGCGCTCGATCTCGCGGCGCACCCGCAGGGAGAATGCCACGATCAGCGCGCCGGTGGCGATGAGGGTGCCGTTGAAGACATAGCCCGAGAACACCTGGAACGTGCCGAGGCGGCTGAAGTGCAGCTGCCACCACAGCGGGTCGGGGGTCGTGGCGATCGCGGTCAGGCAGCCCAGGGCGATGAGGATCATCAGCACGCGAACGGCGCGGCTCGTGGCGGTGCCCTGAGCGCTGCGGCGCACGAGGACTCCGACGAGGATGAGTGCGATGGCGCCCCCCGCCGTCGCCTGGAGGAGTGAGACGCTCGAGCCCTCGGTCAACAGATCGATCACGATGAAGGCGAGGGCGACCACGAGGCCCGCGATCAGGGCGTATGCTACCGACGCAGCGAGAGCGTCGATGCCGCGGTGAAGCCGCGCACCGAGGGTCAGCGGAGCATCGGGGGCGATTCCCGTCGCTGCGGTCGTGTACGAGTGAAAGGCGAGGATCGCTGCCGCTGCGGCAGCGCCGGCAGCGGTGAGCGCGCCGACGGACCAGTGGCCCCACAGGGGCACGACGAACGTCTGGGGGGCGAATCCTGCGGCCACCAGCACGGCCACGGAGGCCAGTGCGACCGCGCTGAGCACGCGCCAGGGGCGCAGGCTCGCGGGGACGGAGGGGGCGTAGAACTCGACGAGACCGGGGGCTGCCACGTCTGATCACCTTTCGCGCGCGTTATAGGGGATATCGCGCCCGAGCTAAGGAGTCCCCAGTGGCCTGCGTACACCGACTCCCCAGAACGGCGCGCTTCACATCCGTGGTCCCCATGAACGCAGCTCGTGTCTGTTGTATTTGGGGGAATTATAGCGGCGGAATGTTTCGGATGCGCCACTAAACCACCGCGGTATATACCTCGCGATGACTCGCCGTGTCTGTGGAAACCCTCGGCTGACCCTCGGTCACTCCGTCTGGCCCGTGACGCCGAGGAAGCGGATGAACACCGCGATCCATCCGAAGATGAGCGCGAACACGATGATCTCGAGCGCGGTGAGGCCGAAATATCCGGTCGCGAAGAGCACAACGGTGACCACGGTAGACGCCAGGAAAGCCCAGGTCGATAGAAAATAGAAGGTCGGCATTCCGCGCAGGATCCTGGGACCTGCCGCGAGCAACCCGACGTAGACGAGTGCCATGCCCGAGGCCGAGAGATTGTGGATCGGCTCGTTCACGTTGACGGGCACGAGCCCGACCCCGGCGAGCATGAAGCCCATGAGGACGAAGAGCGTCGAAACAATTCTCGGAGATCGCTCATATGCCAGCTTGCGGCGTGCCACGAGCGCGCGCATGTCGGCGGCGATATACACCGCGAACGTCGTGACCAGCAGGCCCCCGGCGACCAGGGTGCCGTTGAAAACGGCGCTCGAGAGGGCCCAGAACGTGCCGAGGTGGCTGAAGTGGATCTGCCACCAGACGGGGTCCGGCGTCGTCACCATGGCCGTGAGGGTGCCGATCACGATGAACGCCATGAGAAGCGACGACATCCGCTGCGTCGTCATGCGCGAAACGGAAAGTGACACGAGATACGCCGTGAGTCCCAGCGTGACGGTCATGAGCACCACCGACCAGAAGGTGATCACCCCGAGCCCGATGAAGCCGCGGCTGAGTACCAGGTAGATGACGAGCGTGGCCAGGACCGCGAGCACCGTGTGGGCGATGACGACCGAGATCGTGTTGACCGTGAAGGCCCAGGGCGCCAACGCGCGCCGCCATTCCTGGCCGGGCGCGTGCCGGGATCGCCAGTAGCCCCATCCGGCAGCCAATGCCGCGATCACGCCCGATCCCGCGGCGGCGAGCGTGCCGAACGACACGTCTCCCGACATCGGAAGGTCCTCCGTGAGCAGCCCGATCAGCAGCCCATAGAGCGCCCCGAGTCCGCCCGCCGAGACCGCGAAGACGATCGCCTCGGACTCGCCGCGCACCGTCGGGGGAGTGGGCGGGGTGGTGGAGGGCGCTGCGGCTGCGGGGGTCGGCGGGGAGCCGGCGGCTGTCATGGCGTCAGTGTAGAACCGGAGCTCCGAAAACGATGCCCCACTCCAGCGTCCAGTTCTCGCCGGGTTCGAGCCACCGCAGCCCCCGGCCGGAGTTCAGGGCGTCGGCGGGCGCCGTCATAGGTTCGACGGCGACGGCGACGGGGTGTCCGGGATAGCGATCCGTCGTGAAGATCTGCGCGTACTCGAAGCCCGGTCCCTGCCACAGCGTCACGCGACGCCCGTCGGGAGCAGTCAGGGAATGCCGCACACGCCCGTCGTCATCGCGGGCGAGAGCGCCGTACGCCGTGTCGAGGTCGAGTTCGCCGACCACCCGACCCGCGCGCAGATCGGTGTCGGCATCCACCGGAACCTCGTCGGTCGGCAGCTTGCGAGCGTCGACGACGAACCGCGTCGCACCGCTCGATCGCAGAGTGAGTGTCGCGGTGTCGACGCCCCCGATCATGAGATAGGGGTGGGTGCCCAACGCCACCGGAGCGTCGTCTTTTCCGATGTTCTCGATGCGGTGGGTGATGTGGATGCCGTCGGCCCGCAGCGCGTACGTCACCGCGGTGTCGAGCTGAAACGGGTAGCCGGTCTGCGGAAAGACCGTCGCGCGCAGGGTGACGGTGTCGCCCGCGGATTCCGCCGTCGAATCCGCTGAGTAGGGGGCGAACCGCAGCAGGCCGTGGGCCGCGTTTCCGAGTGCGGGCTCCGAGATCGCCAGGCGGCGGGTTTCGCCGCGCTGGGTCCAGATGCCGTCGCGCACCCGATTGGGCCAGGGGACCAGCACGATTCCGGATGCTGCCGGGGTGGCCGCGCCCGCGGGGTACGGCGTGACGAGGTCGGTGTCGTCGACGCGCAGGGCACGCAGGGATGCGCCCAGCTGCGCGACCTGGGCGCCGACCCTCCCCTCGGGGGACCGCAGGACGAACTGGCGACCGGTGGGGTCGGGGCGGGAGGCGGCTGCGGTCATGGGAGGCTCCGATCGCTCGGCGGTGGGTCCGGCCGGTGAGGCGCTCTCACAGGCTCGGATGGCGGCATCCGCTACAGTAGGCCAGTCGGCTCTGGGCACCGCGCGGGATGCGCGGATGGGTTTGTGAGTCCAAGGGGCCGATGGTGGGGGCGATTCCGCCCCGACGACCATCATGTTGAATGGCCCCCGGCCGACGATAGTCCGGGTTACTCCGTCCGCCTGTGCGCGGGGGTGTCGCACGCTGCTGCGACACGACGTGGAGCGCTGTTCTCGCGAAGAGACAACCCAGAAGGACACCATCGTGCCCAAGAACAAGAAGCCCGCCGGCGGACGCCCGGCCAAGAACTTCGAGCCGCGCCGCGGCGAGACCAAGACCTCGTTCCACGACCGCAACCGCGGTGGATCCGCCGACGCCCGTGGGCAGAAGCCGGGTAGCCGCAGCGCCGGACACCGTGGATTCCGCGCCGCCGAGCCCGACGCTGCCGAGGCGGCGCCCAAGCGTCGCTGGAGCGCCCAGGAGAAGGCGGGGCGCGACGAGGCTCGCGGCATCCGCACGCATGCCGCGGGTGGCGCGCGTCGCCCGCAGCGCCCGGAGCGTTCCTTCGACGAGCGTCCGGCCCGGCGCCCCGTCGGCGGTGAGCGTCCTGCCCGCCGTGAGTACTCGAACGACCGGCCGGCCCGCTCGTTCGACGACCGTCCGCGTCGTTCGTACGACGAGCGCCCGGCGAGGTCGTTCGACGAGCGTCCGCGTCGCGACGACCGACCCGCGCGTTCGTTCGATGAGCGTCCGGCTCGCCGGGAGTACTCGAGCGACCGACCCGCGCGTTCGTTCGATGACCGGCCGCGTCGCTCGTACGACGAGCGCCCCGCGAGATCGTTCGCCGGCGAGCGCCCCGCGCGTCGCACCCAGGACGGAGAACGCCCCGCCCGTCGTGAGTACTCGAACGAGCGCCCAGCCCGTCGTGAGTACTCGAGCGACCGACCCGCGCGTTCGTTCGATGAGCGGCCGGGTCGCTCGAGCGGTACCGCGCGTCCCGCCCGTCGCGAGTATCCGAATGACCGACCCGCGCGGACCTTCGACGACCGCCCCCGTCGCGACGACCGCCCCCGTCGCGACGACCGCCCGCGCCGTGACGACCGCCCGCGCCGTGACGACCGCGGTGCCGCGGCGGGTTCGCGTGCCGACTGGAACGCCCCTGCCCGCACCGCGGCGCAGGAGCAACGCGTCCACGTCGTGCACGAGCGTCTGCAGGCCGAGGCCGTCCAGGCGTCGGATGTGCAGGGAGTGAGCTTCGGTGATCTGGGCCTGGGTGAGAACATCGTGCGTGCGCTCGGTGAGCTGGGCGCAGCATCCCCCTTCCCGATCCAGGCGTCGACGATTCCCGAGATCATCGCCGGCCGCGACGTGCTCGCCCGCGGGCGCACCGGCTCGGGCAAGACGATCGCGTTCGGCGCGCCGCTCGTCGAGAACGTGCTGCGCGGCCAGGCCGGGCAGCGCCGCGAGTTCGGACGCAAGCCCAAGGCGCTGATCCTTGCGCCGACCCGCGAGCTGGCTCTGCAGATCGACCGCACGATCCAGCCCATCGCGCGCAGCGTCGGACTGTTCACCACGCAGATCTACGGCGGCGTACCCCAGGCGCGCCAGGTGGGCGCGCTGAAGAAGGGCGTCGACATCATCATCGGCACGCCGGGGCGCATCGAGGACCTGGTCAACCAGGGCAAGCTCGACCTGCGCGACGTGCAGGTGGCCGTGCTCGACGAGGCCGACCACATGTGCGAACTCGGATTCCTCGAGCCCGTGCAGCGCATCCTCCGCCTGACCGCCGACCATTCGCAGAAGCTGCTGTTCTCGGCCACGCTCGATCGCGAGGTCTCGGCGCTCGTCGACGAGTTCCTCGTCGAGCCGGCCGTGCACGAGGTCGCCGGCGAGGATCAGGACTCCAGCACGATCGAGCACCGTGTGCTCGTGATCGATCACCGCGACAAGGCGCAGATCCTCGACCAGCTCGTCGATCGCGAGGGCAAGACCCTCGTCTTCGCCCGCACCCGCGCGTATGCCGAGATGCTGGCGGAGCAGTTCGATGACGCCGGCATTCCGGCCGTGTCGCTGCACGGTGATCTCAATCAGGCGCGCCGTACGCGCAACCTCGAGCGTCTCACCTCGGGCCGGGTCAACGTGCTGGTGGCGACGGATGTCGCTGCGCGCGGCATCCACGTCGATGACATCGACCTGGTCGTGCAGGCCGACGCGCCCGACGAGTACAAGACCTACCTGCACCGTTCGGGTCGCACAGGCCGTGCGGGCGCGACGGGCCGTGTCGTCACGCTCATCACGCGTCAGCGTCGCCGAAAGATGACCGAAATGCTCGATCGCGCCGAGATCGTCGCTCCGTTCGAGGATGCCGCCCCCGGTGACGACGTGATCGCCGAGCTCGCCGGCTCGGCCCCGACACTGGCCGAACTCACCGCGTAGTTCGCACGCGCGAGGGCGTCCCGGGTTCGCCCGGGGCGCCTTTCGCATTCGCGGCCCGGGCCCCGAACCCCGAACCTACATTTTTGCAGCGAGCCACCATCCGACGTGTGGTGGTTCGCTGCAAAAATGTAGGTTCGGCGTCCGCAGAAGTGCGGGCGCGGGGCCGGGGCCGGGGCCGGCGCCGGGGCCGTCCGGCCGCCGCCATCCGGGCGCCGCTGACCGGGCGCCGTCGGGGTGCGGGCGGCGCCGACGGCGCCGCCGATGGCGTCAGTCGAGCGCGCTGTCAGAACAGCGTGGGCGCCGCGGTCGTCGAAGCAGGCCCGGTGGTGCGCACCGGCCCGGGCCGCGACGCGCGCATCGGCAGCTCGTCTTCGTCACTGCCGTCGAGCCCGTGCACGCGCAGCAACGGCCGCACGCGTTTGGCGAGCCACGTGCGGTAGCCCTTCGGCGCGACGGCGCTCTGACCGGGATACAGACCCAGATACGACGACACGAGTTCGGGATGCTGTCGCTCGAGCCATTGCATGAACCAGGGCTTGACCCCCGGTCGCAGGTGCAGTGCTCCGTAGATCACTCGCCGCGCCCCCGCGGCCTTGATGCGCCCGAGGGCGTCGTCGAGCGCGGGCACCGAGTCGGTCAGGTGCGGAAGCACGGGCATGAGAAAGACCGTGACGGCAAAACCTGCGTCGGCGGCAGCGCGGACGGCATCGAGTCGGGCCGCGGCGGTCGGCGTGCCCGGTTCGATCGAGCGTTGCAGGGCGTCGTCGAAGACGGCGATCGAGAAGGACAGATCGACCGGAACCTTTTCGGCAGCCGCTTGCAGCAGCGGCAGGTCGCGGCGGATGAGTGTGCCCTTCGTGAGGATCGAGAAGGGCGTGCCCGAAGCGGCGAGTGTGCTGATGATCTCGGGCATGAGTCGGTATCGCCCCTCGGCCCGCTGGTACGGGTCGGTGTTGGTGCCCAGGGCGACGTGCTCGTGCTGCCAGGATGCTGCGGCGAGTTCTCGCCGCAGCACCTCGGCGACGTTCGTCTTGACGATGATCTGCGAGTCGAAGTCGTGCCCGCCGTCGAGGTCGAGATACTCGTGCGTGCCGCGGGCGAAACAGTAGGCACACGCATGGGTGCAGCCCCTGTAGGGGTTGATCGTCCACGCGAACGGCATGGCCGAGGCCCCGGGCACGTGGTTGAGCGCCGAGCGCGAGACCACCTCGTGGAAGGTGATGCCCGCGAACTCGGGAGTCGTCACCGACCGGACCAGGCCGTCGATGCGCTCGAGCCCGGGCAGCGCATTGGTGTCGACCTCGCCGATCTGCTGCCCGCGCCACCTCATCTGTATATTCGAACACAGATGCTAGACAGATGCAACACCGTCTGATGGCTGAATCGGCCATACGTCCATCACCGCGTCGCGACTCGACACGCTCGGGCACAATGAAGGGCATGACCGCACCCGACACCGGCCCGGTTTCGCGCGCCGATGCGCGGGTTCTTCGCCGCCGCGGGGAGCGTGCGCGCACGGCGCTCATCCTCGCCGGGATGCTGGTGCTGCTGCTCGTGACGGGCGTCGGTGTGGCTGCCGTCGTGGGTGGTGGTGGTGGCGTCGGTGGTGCCGCCGGCGGCGGGGCCGCAGCATCCCCCTCTGCTTCTGCGACCGCGCCGCCGCCCTGGGCCACCTCGATCCCGTCCCCGCAGTTCACGGGCGAACCGGCGGCGGTGGTGGCGCTCTGCGATCGACCCGAGGTGCAGCAGGCCCTCGCGGCCGGCGACGACGCCGCGGTGATCGAGGCTGCGGGCGGGGGTGAGGGGTTCCGTCAGGCGGTCATCGGCGGCGCGGCACCGTGCGTGAACCTGCGCGACGCCTCGCACGTGTGGTTCGTGGTCAACAAGACGCTGCCGATCGAGCCCATCGACTACGCGCCGTATGACTGGATCGCCCCGCCCGGCACGACCAACGGGGCCAATGCCGCGGCCCGCACCGACATCGCCCCCACGCTCGGCGAGATGGCGTCCGCGGCGTCCGCGGCCGGGGTCGGGCAGCTGGGCGTGCAGAACGGATACCGGGGCTACTCGATCCAGCAGCGCATCCACTCCCAGCGGGTCGCCGAACTGGGTCGCGAGGCGGGCGAGCGCCTCGCCGCCAGACCGGGCTACAGCGAGCACCAGACGGCGCTCGCCGTCGACGTCTTCGCGTGCGACCCGGGTTGCGGCTCGTCCGAGCAGTTCGGCGGATCGGCGCTGTCGGCCTGGGTGGTCGAGAACGGCTGGCGGTTCGGCTGGATCGTGCGATACGAGCAGGGGTACACGCCGATCACCGGATACGACCCCGAGGCCTGGCACCTGCGCTACATCGGTCCCGAGCTCGCCGCGGCGTACCGTGCCGGCGGGTTCCACACGCTCGAGGAGTTCTTCGGCCTTCCCGCGGCCCCCGCCTACCTCGACTGAACCCAGGGCCGCGGACGGCGGCATCCGGTGTCATTCGAGTCGAGACCGGATGCCGTGACCCGGCCTAGAATCGGAGCGCCGCACCGAGCGTTACGACATCGCCGGTGCTCTCGACGAGGAGAAGAGGAGGGTTCCATGGAGCGGGACCTGTACGACGAGGACCACGACGCCTTCCGCGACATGGTGCGCGACTTCATCTCGCGCTACGTGACCAACGCGCAGCGCGAGAGCTGGGATGCCGAGGGCGAGGTCGACCGTGAGACGCTGCGCCGTGCAGGCGAGGCGGGGATCCTGGGGCTGGCGGTCCCCGAGGAGTTCGGCGGGGGCGGGATGCTGGATGACTATCGGTTCCGTGCGATCGTGATGGAGGAGGTCATACGCGCCGGGGCCGGGTCGCTCGCGGGTGCGCTCGGCATCCAGGACGATCTCGTCGTGCCGTACTTCGTGCACTTCGGCACCCCCGAGCAGAAGGCCCGCTGGCTGCCGGGGCTCGCCTCGGGCGAGATCATCGGCGCGATCGCGATGACGGAGCCGGGCACGGGATCGAACCTGCGCGGCATCACGACCACGGCGCGCGCCGTGGAGGGCGG
>NZ_QFPF01000088.1 GCF_003248605.1 Microbacterium sp. | reverse complement strand
GTCGACAGATACACACGTTCGGCGGACTTGACCAGGCACTTGAGGGTGAGGGATCCGCACTGCAGATTCCCGGGGTGTCGCATGCCCACCCACCGGTGCGACGTCGACCACGGTGAGGATTTTGCCCTCGGCGGGGCCACCGATCACAGGAATCTCTGCGCCCTCTGCCGACGACATCACACCCTCAAGGGTGAGACGCCCTGGCGGGTGAAACACCACCCCGGCGGAGTCATCGAATGGACCTCACCCGGCGGACTCCACTACGTCGACACCCCACCACCCGTCACCATCGGATTCGTCCCCGACACCGACGACGCACCCTTCTGAGGACGCATGCGTGGGCGCGCATCAGCGCGGCACGAATGCGGCACGAAAGAGCGCACGCGCTCTTGCGGCGACGTCGGTGCGCTGGGTCGGAGAGCACCGCGCAAGCTCGGTCGCCAGCATCCCCGTCGCGAGCATGACGTCCTCAGGTTCGATATGCGAAGCCACATAACCCGCGGACTTCTCACGCTCCAGCAGACGCTCGACCACCCCCCGGTAGCGTTCACCGAGGTGCATCACCCGAGTATCGTCACGGTGCGTCGTCGTCAACTCGATAAATGCCGTCGACACCATCGCCTGCGCCACGACCCGATCCAGAAGATCGTCGAGGGTACGATCTGCAGGCTCCGCGAACCGCTCGAGGTCGTCGAGATTCTCCTCGAAAACGGCCGCCGCCAGCGCGGTGCGATCAGGAAAGTGACGGTAGAGGCTCCCTTGTCCGACCCCGGCTCGACGTGCGACCGCATTGAGCGGGGCCGCGAGCCCGTGTTCGGCGAAGACCTCGCGCGCCGCCGCGATCAGCGCACGCCTGTTCGCGGGCCCCGCTGCCCGTCCCCGATTGGCCTTGGGGAGATCTTCTGCGGCGGACGACACCGGTGTAGCCTATAACCGGACATGGCTGTCCGGTAGAAAGGAACTCCTCATGGGCACCGCAACTTCCGCACTCTCGGGCGACTCATCCATCGCCACCTGGCTCGACGATCCCGTAGGCGGTGCGATCCTGCGCGACCTGCTCGCACAATCGGGCCAGTCGCCGGACGTCTTCCGCCCCGTGAAACGACTGGCGATCAAGCGGCTGGTCAAGATGAGCCGGGGATCGTTCACGCAGGAGATGCTGGACGACCTCGTCCGTCGTGCTGCCGCCGGTGACGTGCCCGCTTCGGCCGCCGGCTCAACGCCGCTTGCCGAGGAATCGCAACGTTCCCCGCACGATGGCGGCGCAGCATCCATGGCCGTTCCGCTGCGGGAATGGACGGAACGCATCGATACCGGCCGGTTCACCGGACAGACCCACATCATCACCGGGGCCGGGTCGGGCATCGGTCGCGCCACGGCCTCGCGCGTCGCTCGCGAAGGCGGGCGCGTCATCGCCGTGGATGTCTCGCAGGAGCGGCTCGACGAGTTCGTCGCCGACCACCCCGGCTCCGACATCGTCGCGCTCGTCGCCGACATCACCGACGATGCCGGCGTCGAGGGCATCATTTCTGCCGCGGGCTCCACGATCGACGGACTCGCGAACATCGCCGGCATCATGGATGACATGACCCCGGTCGGCGAGGTCACCGACGCGGTATGGGAGCGGGTGTTCCGCGTCAACGTCACCGGAACGATGAAGCTCATGCGCGCCGTGATCCCCACGATGCTCGCGCAGGGCGGCGGCTCGATCGTGAACACCGCCTCCGAAGCCGCGCTCCGTGGCTCGGCCGCCGGCGTCGCCTACACGGCCTCGAAGCACGCGGTCGTCGGACTGACGAAGTCGAGCGCATTCATGTACGGCCCCTCCGGCATTCGGGTCAATGCAGTGGCCCCCGGCCCGACCATCACCAACATCGAGGCCAGCTTCGCGTCGGCGCTGGGCGCCGAGCGTGTGCGCGCGGGCATGGCGGTCATGCCGGATGCTGTCGAGTCCGACGCGCTCGCCGCCTCGATCACGTTTCTCCTGAGCGAAGACGGCGTCAACGTCAACGGCGTGATCCTCGCCAGCGACGGTGGGTGGTCCGCAGCCTAGCCCGGCCACACAGGTCTCGGATGCGTGCAGGATGAAGTCGTGGACCCACAACCGCCGCGGAGGATGTCCGCAGACGATCTTCACCCCGATCTGCGTCGCGTCTACCGGTTCATCCCGAACATCCCGATCACCCACGCCTGGCAGCGCGCAATGATCCGCGGGCTGATGTCGCTCGCCCCCACCCCGCGCTCCACCGCTCGGGTCACGTACGAGCGGGTCGATCTCGGTCCGGGCGCGCGGATCCACCTCTTCTGCCCGGCGGGCGAGAGCACGGGAGCGGCGCTGATGTGGATCCACGGCGGTGGCATGGTGATCGGCGCCGCGGCGCAGGATCACCGCCGGAACGTCGCCCTCGTCGAGGAACTCGGGATCACGGTGGCCTCGATCGACTACCGGCTCGCGCCGGAGCACCCGTTCCCGCAGCCGCTGGAGGACTGCCATCGGGCGTGGGAGTGGCTGCACGCAGAAGCGCCCCGATACGGAATCGACGCGGAGCGCATCGCGATCGGCGGCCAGAGCGCGGGTGGCGGAATCGCCGCGGGGCTGGTGCAGCGCCTCGTCGACGAGGGCGGTGTACAGCCGGCCGCGCAGTGGCTGTTCTGCCCCATGCTCGATGACCGTACGGCCGCGCACCGAGACCTCGACGCGGTGCGGCACCCCGTGTGGGACAACCGCGCCAACAGGGTCGGCTGGCGCGCCTACCTGGGTGTCGAACCGGGCGGCGAGAGCGTGCCACAGTACGCGGTGCCCGCCCGCCGCACCGACCTCGCGGGTCTGCCGCCGACCTGGATCGGCACGGGGACCGCCGAGTTGTTCAACGCGGAGGACATCGCCTATGCCCGCGCGCTCGACGCGGCGGGCGTGGACTGCACTCTCGATGACGTCGCCGGCGCGCCCCACGGATTCGAATCGGCGAGCCCGACGCTGCCGCTCGCCCGCGCATACCTCGAGCGCGCGCAGGAGTGGCTGCACTCGAGGCTCGCCCCGCCGAGCGAAGAGGAGCGATGACATGCACAGCACCGTCTTCGAGCGCCATCGGCCCACGGCATCCGTCGTCTCGAACGCGCTGAGCGACACACGGCACGCCGTGTTCTGGCGCGATGACATCGCACAGCCTGAGCACCCGAGGCTCGCCCGTGACATGTCGGCAGACCTCGTCGTCGTCGGCGCCGGCTACACGGGTCTGTGGACGTCGGTCCGCGCGAAGGAGCGCGACCCCGATCTGCGCGTCGTGGTGCTCGACGCGCGCACGGTCGGGTGGGCGGCGTCGGGGCGCAACGGCGGCTTCTGCGAGGCCAGTCTCACGCACGGCGCCGAGAACGGCATCCGTCGCTGGCCCGAGGAGTCCGCACACCTCGAACGCCTGGGCCGGCAGAATCTCGACGAGATCGAGGCGACGATCGCGCGGTACGGGATGGATGCCGAGTTCGAGCGCACGGGCACACTGTCGGTCGCCGTCGAACCGCACCAGATCGACTGGGTGGCGCAGGACCCGGGGTTCCTGGATGCCGCGCAGACCCGCGCGCTCGTGGACTCCCCCACCTACCTCGCGGGCGCCTGGGAGCGGCGGGACACCGCACTCGTGCACCCCGCCAAGCTCGCCCGCGAGCTCGCGCGGGTCGCGGGTGAGCTCGGGGTCGAGATCTTCGAGCACTCTCGGGTGACGGGGCTGACAGAAGCCGACGCGGGCACGGGCCTCCTGGTGCGCACTGCCGCCGGCGCTGTTCGTGCGGAGCGCGTCGCGCTCGGCACGAACGTGTTCCCCTCGCTCCTGCGCCGCAACCGTCTCATGACCGTTCCCGTCTACGACTACGTGCTCGTCACCGAACCACTCAGCGCGGCGCAGTGGGCGTCCGTCGGCTGGGAGGGCCGTCAGGGCATCGCCGACCTCGCGAATCAGTTCCACTACTACCGGCGCACGGCGGATGGCCGCATCCTGTTCGGCGGATACGACGCCGTATACCACCCGGGCGGCCGGGTGCGCGCGGCGTACGAGGAGCGGCCGTCATCGTTCGAGACGCTCGCGGCTCACTTCTTCACGACTTTTCCGCAGCTCGAGGGACTGCGCTTCTCGCACCGCTGGGCCGGAGCGATCGACTCCTGCTCACGCTTCTGCGCGTTCTACGGCACGGCCCGTCGCGGCCGCGTCGCGTACGCCACGGGGTTCACCGGGCTCGGCGTCGGCGCGTCGCGCTTCGGCGCCGACGTCATGCTCGATCTGCTGTCGGGTGAGCACACCGAGCGCACCGCGCTGCGCATGGTCCGGGAGAAGCCGATCCCCTTTCCACCCGAACCCGCCGCCACGATCGGGGTCGAGCTGGTGCGCTGGTCGATGGACCGCGCCGATCACAACGAGGGCCGCCGCAACGCGCTGCTGAAGACCCTCGATGCGCTCGGCATGGGATTCGACTCCTGAGGAGCCGGACCGGGCCGATCCGCTGAGGCATCGGCTCGGCCCGGTCGCTCGTCAGGCCAGAGCGGGTTCGCTCGTCAGCTGGCTGGTGACCTGCGGGATCACGTTGTCGGCGATGTACTGGATGCGCGCCGACCCGGACTCGACCGTCTCTCCGGGGAACTGCGCCCAGAAGTGATAGTCGCGCACCTGCGGGTAGCGGCGGGCGAGCGAGACCAGCTCGTCGACCGCCTTCGGTGCATCCCACAGCTGATAGATGCCGAAGTCGAGCAGATCGTCGGGCGCGTCGAAGTGATCGGCCACACCCGAACCCTCGAAGGATCCCCACTCGATGTACTTGTTGACCTGGTAGAGCACGTTCTCGCCGATCCGGCTCCACTCCTTCTCGGGGTCCTCGGCCAGCACGACCCACTGGCTGGCGTAGATGTTGCCGTCCTCGAGCGGCCGTCCGTTGGCGACGAGCGCATCGAGGTACGTGTCGAAGCTGGCGTTCGAGAGCGTGATGACTCCGTCGCCGAGCCGGGCCGCGCGCTCGATACCCGCCGGCGCGACGGCGCCGATCGGCATCCGCGGCGTCTTCTCCGCCATCGGGGTCACCTTGACGGGCGGCATCGAGAGGCGTTTGCCCTGGTAGCCCTCGTCGCTGCCGCTCCATGCCGTGCGGATGATGGCGATCGCGTCTTCGAGCAGGCTGGGGCGCTGATTGCGGACGCGCCCGAACGACGTGAACTCGCGTTCGTTGTAGCCGAGGCCGACGCCCAGGTCGAAGCGGCCGTCCGTCAGCAGCGAGAGCGCATTGGCGTCCTCGGCGAGGCGGATGGGGTTGTGCAGCGCGGCGACGACGATGTTCGTCGCGATCTGCATCGTCGTCGTGCGCGCCCCGATGGCGGCCGCCACGATCAGCGGAGACGAGGCGTAGTCGTCGGGAGCGAAATGGTGCTCACTCAGCCACACCGATCCGAAGCCGAGCTGCTCAGCCCATACGATCTGATCCAGCGTCTCCCGATAAAGAGGCCCGATCGGCTGCGCATACTGCTGCGGGTTGCGAAAGTCGTACCAGAGACCGAACGTGGGTGCAGACATCATCGTCCTTTCCTCAAGCTTGTCGAACGTGCTCGACAGTAGGACGGGCGCGAGTGCAAGCTCGGCGGCTGTGCAGATTTAGAACAGAGGGGGCGGGATGCCGGGGCCGGGCCTGCGCGCGGCAGCGGCGCGGGCCGACGCGGATCATCCGCACATCGTGCGCCGCGATTCTCGCGACCGGTCGACCGGATCAGCGTCACGGAGCCGGTTTGGGGGTGGCTCATGGGCATGCGTTGACGTTCGTAGACGTCCCGACGATGGCCGAGCGCGATCACCGCAAAGACGAGAACGTCATCGGCGAGAATCGGAGCCACCTAAGGGAATCGAACCCTCATTCAAGCTGTTTGCGGCGTCGATTTCGATCAGATTCCGCTGAATCGCGCGGGTTCAGAGTCGGGTTGGATCAGCAGACCGAGAGCCAATCTGTGTGACGTGTGGGCAAGACGTGGGCACGGCCGATCTCCCGATATAGATTTTCTTGCTCGTTGGCAGAGAGTGTCGGGGCGAAACCCGTAGTCGGCGGTGCCATCGCTGGCGTCCCCCATGCCACCGGTGATTGCTGCGGACCGTTCATGGGGCCTCGTCACCGCCGGTCGTGCCGCTGGTATGGGATGTGGCGACGATGAGCACTCCACCAGCCAGCACCGCCGCGTTCGCCCAGAAGATTCCGACAAGCCCGATCGGAGCGGCAATGAGTCCGACCAGGAGGGGGATAGCGACTTGCGCGGCGCGGTTGGCGGTAAGACGCAGACCCAGAGCGGCACCATGTGCCCCTGCGGGTGTAATCGCGATGGTCCAGGCCATGGTCAAAGGCTGAGGGAGGCCCAGTCCGATGCCCATCGCGATCATCACAGGGATCGCGGTCCACTGGTCAGCGAACGGAAGCGCGATGAGCCCGATCGCGCCGATCCCCATCGCGCTGAGGAGAAGTGTTCGGCGGCCGAACCTGTCGACGAGCCGGCCGAGGCCGAGACGACTAAGAACGGAGACGGCGGCGCGCAGGGCCAAAAGCAGCCCGACCGTGAGCGGCGTGATGTCGCGCGAGACGGCCCAGAGCGGAACGAACGTATACAGCAGGTCGACCGTGACAAGGACGGCGCCGCTGGCCGTCAACGCACGCCACAGCTCCGGGGCTCTCATCACGTCGGCGAGCGGTGTCCGCCGAGACCCGTTCCGCCGAACTGATTTTCGCCCTACGTCGCTTGACCGCAACAGGAGCACCAGGGGAAGAGCAAGGGCGGTGAACGCCAGGCACACCGAGATGCCGATGCTGATGCGGTGCGGCGTCGACGAGGCCAGGGTCATCGCGAGGGTCACGGCTGGCGGCCCAATCAACTGGCCGAGCGATGCGGCGGCGGTGAGCGTACCGAACCCGCTGTCAGCGGACCCCGTGCGACTCGCGTGCGCGACGAAGGTCTGCTGCCCCACCGTGACGAACAGGTGCCCGAAGCCGATGATCAGCGTAGTGACGATGAGTTGAGGGATCGACTGCGGCACGAAGACCGCGATAGCAGCTCCGATGCACGCGATCACGAGACCCGTGAACGCGATGACGCTTCCGCCGACCCTGTCGCTGAGCCGACCGGCCGGCAGAGCCGCGGCGATGGTCGGCACGGCGAAGGACGCAGCGACGATGGCGAGCAGAAGCGCGCCACCGCCCAGCTCGAGCGCTCGGTAGCCCATCATGATGCGGACACCCACCCACGATGCCTGCGACAGGGCAGCCTGAAGGCTGAGCGCTACCCTCCAGGGCGGCGCGCTCACGGCCGCAGCGGAATCTCGTCCGTCCCACCCAGCATGCGTGTGAGCCCATCGACGTCTTCGCGTACCGCGCGGTAGCGCTCCGCGTCGAGGTGGTAGATCGCCAGCTGCAGGGCGTAGCAGATGGCCATCGGCACCAAGATGGTGCGGTACTCGCTGTCCGCAGTGCGGATCGCGGCGATCGTCTGGTCGGGGGCCGGCCGGAGATGGGCTCCGGGGACGTCCGTAATGAGCAGCGACCGGCCACCGCGGCGCCGGGCCTCGCCCAGCAGCGGCGGCAGCATCCGCGGAGTCTCGCGGAGGGCGAATCCGACAAGCACGCTGGAGGAGTCGAAGGGGACAAAGCGTTCCGCAAGATCCTTCGCCTGTGGGGACAGACTCACCACCACCATGCCGAGTCGCCGGAACCTGCGGGCCAGGAGTTCTTGCAGAGCGCTAGAGTCCGCGTTCGCGAAGACGTAGACGACACTCGCCCTGGAGAGCGTTCGGGCGGCCTCTTCCAGCTCGCCCTGATGTACGTACTCCGCAAGCCGCGCGAGACCGGCCCGTTCGTCTGCGACGAATGCTGCGAGATCAGCCCCCGACTCTGTGCGCATCGGTGCGCCCGGACGGAACGCATCCGACTCATCCGCGCGAAGGTCGCGCCGAAGATCGGGGTAGCCCCGGTATCCCAACTTCTTCGCCAGGCGTACCACGGTCGATTCGTGCGTCCCCGCTTGTGCGGCGACGTCCGCCGCGGTCGTATCGGATGTCGCGGCGCTGAGAAGGACCGTCATCACTTTTTGCTCGTTGGCACTCAGTGCGGCGGTATGGCGCGTTGCCACAGCTCGAAAACTCATGCGCTCTCCTTTGAGGCGTCAGGCGATTGCGTTGACAAGTGTGTCCTATCCTGCAATCCTGTGCAAGCGCGCAATTGAACTTGCGCACGTGTGCAAGAGCTCGCAGATCCGCAGAGAGGCGGTAGACGATGACGTCTGATGTGGCAGCGGTCCCCGGAGGGAACGCCAGGACATACCTGGAGTGGAGCGTCGTCACGCTGGGGATGCTCGGTGGCGGTGCGATCGCCATCGCCGGTCTCGGGTACGGCCTGACGAACACGACCGGCGTGGGCGCCGGGTTCTTCCCGCTCGTCGCCGGCGGTGCGGTTGCACTCGGTTCCTTGATGTGGGCCCTGCAGATTCTCGGCGAGAGGCGCCGACGCCACGCGGGCGCCGACAGCCCCGGCAGGGGCGAGCCGAGCGACAGCTTCGACCGTGTCGATCCGCCGACCGACACCGCCATCGGAGTGCTCGTGGTCGACGGCATCGATGAGGAGGACGATGACAACGACCTCCCCGACAAGACGGGTGTGCGGCGGGTGGCGATCGTCGTGCTCGCTCTCCTCCTCGCCGCCGTGGTGCTCCCCTGGCTCGGCTACCTCGCGACGATGACGCTGATGCTGTTCGCCGTCATGACGCTTGTGAGTGAGCGGCGATGGTGGATCGCCCTGATCGTAGGGCTTGGGGCGGCCATCGCAAGTCGATTCGTCTTTGAGACCCTTCTCGGCACTGCGCTGCCGCACGCGGGTTTCGAGCTGCTCCGAATGGTCGGGTTTTGATCATGGGCTTCGATGCGCTCTTCCAGGGCCTCCTGACGGTCCTCACGCCTGAGAACCTCCTCTTCGCGCTCATGGGGTGCGTACTCGGAATGCTCGTCGGGGTGCTTCCGGGCTTCGGCCCCGCCGCCGCCGTCTCCCTCCTCATCCCGGTGACCTTCACCCTGTCGCCGACGACAGCGATCATCATGCTCGCAGCGATCCTCTACGGCGCGGCGTTCGGGGGGACGATCACCGCCGTGCTCTTGCGCATCCCGGGCGAGGCATCGTCGGTGGCGACCACGCTAGACGGCTACGAACTGGCCAAGCAGGGCCGAGCCGGACCCGCGCTGGTGATCGCCGCCATTGGATCGTTCCTCGGCGGCCTGGTCGGCGTGCTGGGCTTCGTCGCGGTGGCACCCTTCGCCCGTATTGCGCTCGAGTTCGGCGCACCCGAGCTGTTCCTCGTCGCCTTCCTCGGGCTCTCGCTCATCACGAGCTTCGCGGGCAAGAACCCCGCAAAGGCGCTCGTCAGCGCCGGCCTCGGCCTTGCCATCGCCACCGTGGGAATCGACTCCGGCGTGGGCATCGTGCGGTTCGGTTTCGATCTGCCGGAGCTGTTCGACGGGATCTCGCTCGTCGCCATCGTCATGGGCGCCTTCGGTCTTAGCGAAATCCTCGCCCAGGCGCAGCGGGGGCCCCGCGGCATCCCGAAGCCGTTGTCGGTTGGCCGCCTCTTCCCCACCCGTGAGGATTACCGCCGTTCGTGGGGACCGTTCGCCCGAGGTTCGGTGATCGGATTCTTCATGGGGTTGCTTCCCGGTTCTCCCGGAGCGGCCACCTCGCTGGCGTCCTACGCCGCCGAAAAGAGGTTCTCAAAGCATCACCGAGCCCAGTTCGGGCGGGGAGCGATCGAGGGCGTCGCCGGTCCCGAGACCGCGAACAACGCGCTGGCCGTCTCGTCCATGATTCCCCTGTTCACTCTGGGCATCCCCACTTCCGCGACGGTCGCCATCATGGCTGGGGCGTTCACCATCAACGGGCTAATCCCGGGCCCGCTGCTGTTCCGAGACAACCCCGAAGTCGCCTGGGCGATCATCGCGAGCTTTCTGGTCGGAAACGTCATCCTCCTGATCCTCAACGTGCCGCTGGTGCGCGTCTGGGTCGCCGTGCTTCGGCTGCCCTTCGCCTACCTGATGGCAGCGATCCTCGCCTTCATGTTCCTAGGAACTTTCTCGATCGGCGGCAACACATTCGAGATCTACGTCATGGTCACCGCCGGCGTCATCGGCTACGTGTTCCACCTGCTACGCGTTCCGCTGACACCACTGGTACTCGCGATCATCTTGGGGCCGATGCTGGAGGAGAACTTCCAACGCTCCCTCGCGCTCTCGCGTGGCGACTGGGGCATCTTCACCAGCAGCCCCATCGCGATCGGACTACTCGTCGTCTGTGTCGTTGCGCTTCTCCTGGGCGTCTTCCGCCCCCTCCTCGCCACCCTCGTAGGGCGCCGCAGTCCGCGGCGCCCGCGTCCCACCCGCAACACAATCCCCACTGAGAAGGAGACCACAAAGTGAACAGTTACCGTCGACTGACACTCGCCGCCCTCGCCGCCCTCGCCGCGGCATCCCTCGCCGCCTGCTCGAGCACCGCCGAAGCGTCGCCGAGCGCCGAACCCTCTTCAGAGGCATGGCCCGACGCGGGAACCACGATCGAGTGGATCGTGCCCTCCGCAGCCGGCGCGGGCAACGACATCCTCGCCCGCATCGTCTCACCGGTGATGCAGGAAGAGTTGGACGCGACCATCA
>NZ_QFPF01000009.1:14265-101435 GCF_003248605.1 Microbacterium sp. | reverse complement strand
ACATGATCACGCTCGTGACCCTACCGCGGCGGCCGCAATCGGGTCAGGAGCCGAGCGCGGCGAGGCGCTCCTCTTCGTCTGCGGCGATGCACGAATCGATCACGGGGCCCAGCGCCCCATCCATCACCTGGTCGAGGTTGTAGGCCTTGTAGCCGGTGCGATGATCGGCGATCCGGTTCTCGGGGAAGTTGTAGGTGCGGATGCGTTCGGAGCGGTCCATGCCGCGGATCTGCGAGCGACGCGCGTCAGAGGCTGCGGCATCCCGCTCTTCCTGCTGTCTGGCCAGCAGTCGCGCGCGCAGCACGCGCATGCCGGCCTCGCGGTTCTGCAGCTGCGACTTCTCGTTCTGCATCGACACGACGATGCCGGTCGGCAGGTGGGTGATGCGCACGGCCGAGTCCGTCGTGTTGACCGACTGCCCTCCGGGCCCGGAGGAGCGGAAGACGTCGATCTTGAGATCGTTCGAGCTGATCTCGACCTCGTCGGGCTCGTCCACCTCGGGAAAGACGAGCACGCCGGTCGTGGAGGTGTGGATGCGGCCCTGCGACTCGGTCGCGGGAACCCGCTGCACGCGGTGCACGCCGCCCTCGTACTTCAGGTGCGCCCAGACGCCCTGCGCGGGGTCGGTCGAGGAGCCCTTGATCGCGACCTGGACATCCTTGTACCCGCCGAGGTCGGATTCGGTACGCTCGAGCAGCTCCGTCTTCCAGCCTTTCGACGCGGCGAACTGCAGGTACATGCGCAGCAGGTCGGCGGCGAACAGAGCGCTCTCGGCACCGCCCTCGCCGCCCTTGATCTCCATGATCACATCGCGTGCGTCGTCGGGGTCGCGCGGGATCAGCAGGCGCCGCAGTCGCTCCTGCGTCGCGGCAAGCCGCTCTTCCAGCGCCGGGATCTCTTCGGCGAACGCCTCGTCCTCTCGGGCGAGCTCGCGCGCCGCGTCGAGGTCTTCGGATGCGCCCGTCCACGCGTCGTTGGCCGCCACGATGCGGGAGAGTTCGGCATAGCGTCGGTTGACGCGCTTCGCGCGCGCCGCGTCGGCGTGCACCGCCGGGTCGGAGAGTTCCTCCTGCACCCGGCGGTGCTCGTCGATCAGCGCTTTGACGGAATCGAACACGGGGTTCGCCGCCGTCAGCGGATGTTGTTGTCGTGCCCGTGGCTGTGGCCGTGCGCGCCCTGCGCGGGCGCCGGGATCGACTTCTGCATCTGCACGAGGAACTCCACGTTGGAGGAGGTCTCCTTGAGCTTGCCGAGCACGACCTCCAGCGCCTGCTGCGGGTCGAGGCCGGCGAGTGCCCGGCGCAGCTTCCAGGTGATCTTCACCTCGTCGTTCGAGAGGAGCATCTCCTCGCGACGTGTCGAGGACGCGTTCACGTCGACGGCCGGGAAAATCCGCTTGTCGGCGAGCTGGCGCGACAGGCGTAGCTCGCTGTTGCCGGTGCCCTTGAACTCCTCGAAGATGACCTCGTCCATCTTGGAACCGGTCTCCACGAGCGCGGTCGCGAGGATCGTGAGCGATCCGCCGTTCTCGATGTTGCGCGCGGCACCGAAGAAGCGCTTGGGCGGGTAGAGCGCCGAGGCGTCGACGCCGCCGCTGAGCACGCGGCCCGAGGTCGGGGCGGAGATGTTGTACGCGCGGCCGAGCCGCGTGATCGAATCCAGGAGCACAACGACGTCGCGGCCGAGTTCGACCAGGCGCTTGGCGCGCTCGATCGCGAGTTCGGCGACGGTGGTGTGGTCTTCGGCGGGACGGTCGAAGGTGGAGGCGATGACCTCGCCGCGCACCGTGCGCTGCATGTCGGTGACCTCTTCGGGGCGCTCATCGACCAGCACCACCATGAGGTGCACCTCGGGGTTGTTCTGCGCGATCGCGCTCGCGATCTGCTGCAGGACGATCGTCTTGCCCGCCTTCGGGGGCGCGACGATGAGTCCGCGCTGGCCCTTGCCGATCGGCGCGACGAGATCGATGATGCGCTGGGTCAGCTTCTCGGGCGCGGTCTCGAGGCGCAGTCGCTCCTGGGGGTAGAGCGGAGTGAGCTTGCCGAACTCGACGCGGTTCGCCGCGTCGTCGGCGGACAGCCCGTTGATCGCGTCGACCTTGACCAGCGCGTTGTACTTCTGGCGCCCCGACTGCTCGCCCTCGCGGGGCTGCTTGATCGCGCCCACGACGGCGTCGCCCTTGCGCAGGTTGTACTTCTTGACCTGACCGAGCGAGACGTAGACGTCGCTCGGACCCGGCAGGTAGCCGGTCGTGCGCACGAAGGCATAGTTGTCGAGGACGTCGAGGATTCCGGCGATGGGGATGAGCACATCGTCGTCGCTGATCTCGGTCTCGAACTCGTCGACGGGCGCTCCGGTGCGCTTGCCGCGCGCGCGTCCGCGGCCACGCCCGCCCTGCTGACCGTCGTCGTCCGACGCGGCCTGGTTCTGGGGTGCGTTCTGCGCCGCCCCCGCGGGCTGCGCGGCCGGCGCGTTCTGCCCGCCCTGGTTCTGGGCGTTCTGCCCGCCCTGGTTCTGGCCGTTCTGGCCGCCCTGGGCGGCAGCGCCGTTCTGCCCGCCGCGGTTGCGGTTGCGGTTGCGGTTGCGGCTGCGACGCCCGGTGGGCTGATCGCCACCGTCGTTCTCGCCGTCGGACTGCTCGCGCGAGCCCTCGGGGTTCTGCGCGGTCGTGTCGGTGGATGCCGGAGCCGCATCGCTCGCGGTGGACTGCTCCGTTGCGCCCTGGGCGGCGTCGGTGGCCGGATCGGCCTGGTCACCGGTCGCGTCGACCGGAGCGACGGCGTCAGCCACCGATCCCTCGGTCGCGTCACCCTCGGTGGCCTGCGCCGCGAGTGCGGCCGTGATGCGGGCGTCGAGATCGGCGTCGACCGCGGACTGCGACGTCTTGAGTGTCGCGCCGAGCTCGCTCGCGACGGCGATGATGCGCTTGGCATCGACACCGGCCTCGGCGGCGATCTCACGCACGCGACGGCGGCGAGGGGACTTGCGTGCGGCACGCGTGGGTGCGGCCTGCTCGACCGCCTCGGTCGGCGTGGCCTCGTCGGCCGGCGCCGCGTCGGCAGCGGACTGCTCGGTCGGCGCCGCCTCGGCGGCGGGCTGCTCGGCCGACTCGACCGACGCCTCGGCAGCGGCGGGCTGCTCGGCCGGTTCGACCGGCGCCGTCTCGGTCACGGGCGCCGATGTGTCGGCGCCGTCGTTGGGGTGCGCCTCAGCGGGCGCGCTGTCACCGGTGTTCTCGCCCTCGGGCGAAGTGGTACCGGCCTGGATCTCGGAGATGGACTCCACGAGGTCTCCCTTGCACGTGTGGATATAGAGAACTGCACGAGATGCCGGACGCACCGGCATCGAGCCGCATCGATCGCGCGAGGCGAGAGGAGATGGGCTGGCAGTGGTTTCGCAGATTGCGACCGGAGGCCAGATTCACAGGATCGCGAGACGATCTATGTGGAACCCTCCGGCTGTTCTTTCACTGTAGCACCCTTGAAGTCGACGGCCAGCATCAGGGCTTCCCACGGAGTGTCCGAGGTCGCCGCCACCAAATCGGCCGCTTCGAGGCGCCTGCCCGGGCCGTCCGCGAGCACCAGGATGCTGGGGCCCGCACCCGAGACGACGGCCGCGAATCCGGCATCCCGCAGGGCTCGCACGAGACGCAGGGTCTCGGGCATGGCCTCGGCGCGATAGTCCTGATGCAGCTTGTCTTCGGTCGCGGCGAGCATCAGCTCCGGGCTCTGGGTGAGAGCCGCGATCAGCAGGGCCGACCGCGAGACGTTGAAGACGGCATCCTCCCTCGGCACGTGCAGCGGCTGCAGGCTGCGCGCGAGCTTGGTCGACATCGTGAAGCCCGGCACGAAGACGAGGGGCGAGACGCCGCGATGCACGAGCAGCTTCTTGTGCTGCGGTCCTTCGGGCGCGAGCCACGCGATGGTGAGACCGCCGAACAGCGCCGGCGCGACGTTGTCGGGATGCCCCTCGAGCTCGGTCGCCATGCGCAGCAGGTCGTCGTCGGTGATCTCGACGCGACCGGCGAGCAGTCCCTTCGCGGCGACCAGACCCGAGACCACCGCGGCACCGGATGAGCCCATGCCCCGGCCGTGCGGGATGGCGTTTCGCGCCACGAGGCGCAGGCCAGGCAGCGGAACGCCGACCGCGTCGAACGCGTACGCGATCGTCGTGATGACGAGATTGGTCGCGTCGGTGGGCACATCGCCCGCACCTTCGCCGTGCACGATGACCTCGACGCCGCGCTCCGGCAGCGCCGTGACCTCGATCTCGTCGTAGACGCTCAGGGCGAGCCCGAGCGTGTCGAATCCCGGTCCGAGGTTGGCGCTCGTGGCTGGCACGCGCACCACGACGGTGCGCGGGGCTTCGTTCACGCCGGCGCCTGCGCAGGCGCGAGCCCGAGCACGGAGGCGACCTCGGTCGTCGTCGCATCGACGACGGTGGGCTCGACCTGGCTGCCGTCGGCGTTGCGCAGCGCCCACTGGGGGTCCTTCAGCCCGTGCCCGGTCACCGTCAGCACGACACGCGCGCCGGGACGGACGACACCGGCCTCGACGCGGTCGAGCAGACCCGCGACGCTGATCGCCGAGGCCGGCTCGACGAAGATGCCGACCTCACCGGCGAGCAGCTTCTGTGCCGCGAGGATGCGCTCGTCGTCGATGGCACCGAAGTAGCCGTCGGTGGCCTCGCGCGCCTCGAGGGCGAGGTGCCACGAGGCCGGGTTTCCGATGCGGATGGCGCTGGCCACCGTCTCGGGGTGGCGCACGACCTCTCCGGTCACGAGCGGGGCGCTGCCGGCGGCCTGGAAGCCGAACATGCGCGGCACGCGCGTCGAGACGCCACGGTCGGCCTCCTCGCGGTAACCGCGGGTGTAGGCGGTGTAGTTTCCGGCGTTGCCGACGGGGATGAAGTGGAAGTCCGGCGCGTCGCCCAGCTGCTCGACGATCTCGTACGCCGCGGTCTTCTGTCCCTCGATGCGGTCGGGGTTGACCGAGTTGACCAGGTGCACGGGATAGTGGTCGGCGAGTTCGCGCGCGATCTCGAGGCAGTCGTCGAAGTTGCCGCGGATCTGGATGAGCTGGCCGTTGTGCGCGACGGCCTGGCTGAGCTTGCCCATCGCGATCTTGCCCTCGGGCACGAGCACGGCGGCGGTGATGCCGGCGTGCGCGGCGTACGCGGCCGCAGAGGCCGACGTGTTGCCGGTCGAGGCGCAGATGACGGCCTTCGCGCCGTGCTCGACCGCGCGCGAGAGCGCCACGGTCATGCCGCGGTCCTTGAAGGATCCGGTCGGGTTCATGCCCTCGTACTTGACCCAGACGTCCGCCCCCGTGCGGCGCGACAGTGCCGGGGCGGGCAGCAGCGGGGTGCCACCCTCGCCCAGGGTGACGACCGTCGAGGCGTCGGTGACGCCCAGCCGATCGGCGTATTCGCGGAGGACTCCGCGCCAGACGTGTGCCATCTCAGTCTCCTTCTACCCGCAGCACCGACACGACCCGTTCGACCACGCCGCTGGCGGCGAGCTTGTCGACGGTGTCGGAGAGGTCCTGTTCGAGGGCCTTGTGCGTCCCGATGACAAGTCGCGCCATCGGGATCTCGGATGCCGGGGCCTCGCCGCCGGCGGTGGTCTCGGGCGCGTCGATCACGGTCTGCTCGACCGTCGCGATCGACACGCGCCCTTCGCTCAGTGTGTTGGCCACCGTGGCGAGAACTCCCGTGCGGTCATCGACCTCGAGCGTGATCTGGTAGCGCGTCGTGACGTGCCCGATCGGCACGATCGGCAGGTTCGCGCGAGTGGACTCCCCCACCCCGACGCCGCCGGCGATGTGGTGCCGGGCCGCCGAGACCACGTCGCCGAGCACGGCCGAGGCGGTCTGCACCCCGCCGGCGCCGGCGCCGTAGAACATCAGGCTGCCCGCGGCCTCGGCCTCGACGAAGACGGCGTTGTTGGCGCCGTGCACGCTCGCGAGGGGGTGGCTGCGGGGAACCAGCGCCGGGTAGACCCGCACCGAGATCGCCTCGCGGGGACCGTCGGCGGCGGCATCCTCGATGCGCTCGCACACGGCGAGCAGCTTCACGACGTATCCGGCGTGCGTGGCGGCATCGATCATCGCCGCGTCGACACCCGTGATGCCCTCGCGGTGCACGGCCTCGAGCGGTACCGCCGTGTGGAAGGCGAGGCTCGCGAGGATCGCGGCTTTCTGCGCGGCGTCGTAGCCCTCGATGTCTGCGGTGGGGTCGGCCTCGGCGTACCCGAGGGCCTGCGCCTGCGCGAGCACGTCGGCGAAGTCGGCACCCTCGGTGTCCATGCGATCGAGGATGTAGTTGGTCGTGCCGTTGACGATGCCCATGATGCGCCGCACCCGGTCTCCCGCGAGCGAATCGCGCAGCGGCCGGATGATGGGGATCGCGCCGGCGGCGGCCGCCTCGTAGTAGACGGAGGCCCCCACCTGGTCGGCGGCTTCGAAGATCTCGGGACCGTGGGTGTCGAGCAGCGCCTTGTTGGCCGTGACGACATCGGCGCCCGAGTTCAGCGCGTGCAGGATGTACTCGCGCGCGGGCTCGATGCCACCCATCAGCTCGATCACGATGTCGGAGCCGACGATCAGCGACTCGGCGTCGGTGGTGAACAGCTCGCGCGGCAGGTCGACGTCGCGGGGCGCGTCGAGCGAGCGCACCGCGATGCCCGCGAGCTCGAGGCGTGCGCCGGCCCGGTCCGCCAGTTCGTCGCCGTGGCGCAGGAGCAGGCCGGCGACCTGCGAGCCCACGGCTCCGGCGCCCAGCAGTGCCACGCGCAGTGTGCGGTAGTCCGTCATCGGTCTCCCTCTGTGTGGTCGAGCCCCGCGTCGCGCGCCAGAAGGTCGGCGATGCTCTCGCCGCGCACGATCACCCGCGCGGCGCCGTCGCGGACGGCGACGACCGGCGGTCGGGGCACATGGTTGTAGTTGCTCGAGAGCGGCTGGCAGTATGCCCCCGTCGCCGGCACGGCGAGCAGATCGCCCGGGGCCAGGTCCGAGGGCAGGTACTCCGCATCGACGACGACATCGCCCGATTCGCAGTGCCGTCCGACGACGCGCACGAGCTGCGGATCGCCCGCACCGCGGCGAGCGGCGAGCCGCGCGGAGAACTGCGCGTCGTACAGGGCGGGCCGCGCGTTGTCGCTCATGCCCCCGTCGACGCTGACGTAACGGCGGACGGCGGGTGCGGCATCCGTCTCGACCGTCACGTCCTTGAGCGTGCCGATCTCGTACAGGGTGACGCCGGCGGTGCCGACGATGCTGCGCCCCGGCTCGAAGGCGACGACGGGGATCGGGATGCCGCGGGCCGCGCATTCGTCGGCGACGACCTCGACGATGCCCTCGGCGAGCTCCTCGAGCGGGGTCGCCTGGTCGGCGGAGGTGTAGGCGATGCCGAATCCGCCGCCGAGGTTCAGCAGCGGCACCTCGCCGCCGGCGAGCAGACGCTCGTGCACCGCGAGGAGCCGCGCCGCGGACTCGTGGAATCCCGCCGTACCGAAGATCTGGGAGCCGATGTGGCAGTGCAGCCCCGCGAAAGCGAGCGTGGGCACCGAGCGGATGCGCGCGACGATGCGCTCGGCATCTTCGAGGGCGAAGCCGAACTTCTGGTCCTCGTGCGCCGTCGCGAGGAAGTGATGGGTTTCGGCGTGCACGTCGCTGTTGACGCGCACGAGCACGCTCTGGGTGCGGTCCGCGCGGGCCGTGATGGCGGCGAGCCGCTCCAGCTCGATGTCGGAGTCGAGCACGATCGCGCCCACACCGGCCGCGACGGCGTCCTCGAGCTCGGCGACCGACTTGTTGTTGCCGTGGAATCCGATGAGGCCGGGACGGACCCCCGCCGCAAGGGCGACGGCCAGCTCGCCGCCGGTGCACACGTCCACGCGCATCCCCTCGGCGGTGACCCACCGTGCGATCTCGGTGGAGAGGAACGCCTTGCCGGCGTAGTAGACACGGGCCTGCGTGCCGTGCCGGGAGGCGGCGTCCTCGAACGCACGCACGGCCGATGCGGCGCGGCGGCGCACCTCCTGCTCGTCGATGATGAGGACGGGCGTGCCGTACGTGCGGGCGAGCTCCGGCGCGGCGATACCCGCGATCCGGAGTGCGCCGTCGGCGTCGCGCACGGTCGAGGCGGGCCAGACGCCCGCGGCGAGGGCGTTCGGGTCGGCGGGAGGCTCGAGCCAGGCGGGGGCGAGCGGCGAGGCGGGCACGGCAGACCAATCGGTGTGTTCGGGAGGTCGTCGCCGCGGGAGAGCGGCCGATCGCGGTCGATTCACGCGACCGGCGACGATTGCCATCCACTCTAGAGCACAGCCCACGCGGCTCCCGTGCGCGGACGGCGACGGCTCACGCGCAGGAGCCGGGATCGCGCAGCTGCGGATCGTTCATGATGCCCGGCGCGATGTCGACGAGCGCCACGACACGCCCCTCCGACACCTGCACATCGGTCAGCGTCAGCGCCTGCGGCAGACTCTCGGCGACGCAGACGTCCCACGAGCGCAGCACCGCGTCGGCGATCCCGCCGAAGCGGGCACGCAGCTCGTCGGCTCCGACGTCGGCGTCCCCGAGCCGCAGCGAGGAGGGCGTGAGGACAAGGTCACCGGTTGCGGCGGCGATGTCGAACCCGACGCCGATCGGGAACGCCGCACCGAACAGGCTCAGCTCGATCGTCGCGGTCACCTCCGAGCCCTCGATCGCGATGGTGTCGGCCGGAAAGCCCTCGACGCCCGCCAACAGCGTCCGAAGCTGGTCTTCGTCGACGACGACGGTGGCGGATGCCGAGCCGAGATCTTGCTCACCCCGGATCGGCACCGCCCGGGCCACGACCTCGACGTCGCCCGCGAAGGCGTCGAAGCTCACGTCCTCCGCGGCGATGCGCACCTCGTCGAGCTCGCCCACGATGAGCCCCGGGAGCACGGCGCCTCCGACCTCGACGTCGACCTGCTGGTCGGCGGCGAGGTCGAGCTGCTGCACGACCTGGGTGCGGATAGCGCGCTCGACGATGTCGCGCGCGAGCCACTCCCCCGCGAACCACGCGCCCACGAGCAGGCCGGCGACGACCAGCAGCGCCACGATCCAGGGCCAGACCCGACGTCGACGCTCGGGCCGCGCCGTGTCGGCGAGCACCCAGCGCTGACCCGGCTCGGGCAGCGGAAGCGTCTCGTGCTCGGACCCCGGCATCCCCTACATCCGCTCCGGAGCGCTGACACCGAGCAGATCGAGGCCGTTGCGCAGCACCTGTCCTGTCGCGTCGTTGAGCCAGAGGCGCGTGCGGTGCACGGCCTCGACGGGGGCATCGCCGAGCGGGATCACGCGGCAGTTGTCGTACCACCGGTGGTAGAGCCCGGCGAGCTCTTCGAGGTAGCGGGCCACGCGGTGCGGCTCTCTCACCTCGGCCGCGAACGCGACCAGACGCGGGAACTCCTGCAGGGCGCCCAGCAGCGCCGACTCGGTCTCGTGCTCGAGCAGCCCCGGGGCGAACTCGCTGCGATCGACTCCCGACGACTGCGCGTTGCGCGCCACGTTGTGTGTGCGGGCGTGCGCGTACTGGACGTAGAAGACGGGGTTGTCGTTCGTGCGTTTGCGCAGCAGCTCGGGATCGAGGGTCAGCGGTGAATCGGCGGGGTATCGGGCGAGCGAGTAGCGCAGAGCGTCGGTGCCGAGCCACTCGCGCAGGTCGTCCATCTCGATGATGTTGCCGGCGCGCTTGGACAGCCGGGCGCCGTTGACCGACACGAGCTGACCGATCAGCACCTCGATGTCCTTCTCCGGGTCATCTCCCGCCGCGCCCGCGAGCGCCTTCAGGCGATGCACGTAGCCGTGGTGGTCGGCGCCGAGCAGGTAGATCTTGTGCGCGAAGCCGCGGTCGCCTTTGTTGAGGTAGTACGCCGCGTCCGCCGCGAAGTAGGTGTACTCGCCGTTGCTGCGCCGGATCACGCGGTCTTTGTCGTCGCCGAAGTCGGTCGTGCGCACCCAGACCGCGCCCTCGTCGTCGAACACGTGACCCTGAGCCCGCAGGCGCTCGACCGCCTCGTCGACGAGGCTCGGGCCGCCGTCGTCCGGCATCGCGTGCAGCACACGCTCCGAGAACCAGACGTCGAAGTGGACGTTGAACGCGGCGAGCGAGGCTTGCAGCTCACCCAGCTGGAGCTCGTATGCGCGCTCGAGGGCGGCCGCGAGCTGTTCGCTCGGGTCGAGCTCGAGCAGTCCGGGCAGGGCTGCGAGCACGCGGCGGGCGAGCTCGTCGATGTAGGCACCCGCGTAGCCGCCCTCCGGGGTCGGCTCGCCCTTCGCGGCCGCGAGCACCGATCCGCCGAAGCGCTCCATCTGCGCACCGGCGTCGTTGATGTAGAACTCGCGCACGAGCGTGGCTCCCGAGGCCTGCAGCAGACGGGCGAGCGAATCGCCGAGGGCCGCCCAGCGGGTGTGGCCGATGTGCAGGGGGCCCGTAGGGTTCGCCGAGACGAACTCGAGGTTGATGGTGTTGCCGCGCTGGGAGTCGTTGGTGCCGAAAGCGGCGCCGGCGTCGACGATCGTCTTCGCGAGCGCGCCCGCGGCGGCGGCGTCGAGCCGGATGTTGATGAAGCCCGGACCGGCGACCTCCACGCTCGCGATGCCGTCGACGGAGCCGAGCCCCTCGGCGATCTCGCTCGCGAACTCGCGGGGATTCGTACCCACGACCTTGGCGAGCTTCATCGCGGCGTTCGACGCCCAGTCGCCGTGGTCGCGGTTCTTCGGCCGCTCCAACGGCAGGTCTGCGGGGGTGAGTCCCGCGCTCGATCCCGGGCGTCGCGCCTCGGCGAGCGGGGTGATCACGGCGAGCAGGGCGACGGAGAGATCCTCGGGATTCATAACCGCCCCAGTCTAGTTCGCGGCCCCGCGGGCGCGGGAACTGCGGCCACGGTCGCTGAGCTCGTCGAAGCGATCAGGCCAGCTGCACCAGCGCGGTGAAGTCGTCGGGCTCGGATGCTGCGACCAGAGCCTCATCCGCGGTGCCGCGCTCGTGGCCCTCGGCGTCCGGCATCACCCACGCATCGACACGCATGCGCTCGAGCGCGACGTGCCCGCCGTGGAAGCTGAGGAAGGCGCAGTCGGCGGCGTCGCGGCCGGTCCCGATGCGCACGAGGGAGCGCCGGTCGGCGAGTCGGGTGGCGTCGATCACGTACCACGCCCCGTCGAGGTACGCCTCGGCCACGGCGTGGAAATCCATCGGCTCCAGGCCCGGCGCGTAGCAGGCCGCATAACGCGCGGGGACATCCATCGCACGCAGCAGGGCGATGACGACGTGCGCGTAGTCGCGGCACACCCCTTGACCGGTCATGAGCGTCGTCACCGCACTGTCGGTGCCGAGGCTCAGACCCGGGGTGTAGGTGATGCTCTGCTCGGCGAATCGCGTGACGGCCGTCAGCAGCTCGGCCCCCGACATCCCCTGGAACTGCCGACGGGCCTGCGTGAAGACTTCGTCGGACTGGCAGTACCGGCTCGGGCGCAGGTAGGTGATCGCCTCGAGGTCGCTCGTGTGGGCGGTGCCCGTGTGCCCGTCGATGATCGCGTCGTACCGCACCTGCAGGGGTCCGGCCTCGCCGAGCAGACGGTGCAGGCGGGTGCCGGACTGATCCACGATCTCGGTCGGGGTGTAGACGCGGTCGCCCTGCGTGAAGGTCAGCTGCTCGCTCGTAACGGGTACCTGCTGAGCCACGCTGAGGGAGAAGATGAGGTCGATCGAGGCCCCGAGTTCGAGGTCGAGTTCGGCGGTCACGATGCGCTGCACCGGGATATCCTCGCACGCCGCGGCGGCTGGTCGGGCCTTCCCCGAGGGCGCCGATGCGGGGGGCGCCCTCGGCATGACCTACCCTCGTTGCATGACCCCCACCCCGCGCTCGTCGAGCAGGCGACGCGTGCTCGCGTGGACCGTCGGCGCGGGCGCAGGCGCGGCCCTCCTCCTCACCGCCGTGCTGGGTGCGTGGCAGCCCTGGCGCGCGCCCCTCGCCGTCCCCGATGCGGGGTCCGCGGCGGGCGGCACCACGGCGGACGCACCGGCGCCCGACCCCCTCGTCCTGCCCGCCGACGCGAGCGTGCTCGTCTTCGGCGACTCGTGGACCCACGGCTCGGCGGCGACCGATCCCACCCGCGGCTACGCGTATGTGCTGGGCGAGCTCACCGGCTGGCAGAGCGTGGTGGACGGCGTGCGCGGCAGCGGGTATCTCAAGCCGGGCATCGACGGCCCGTCCTTCGGCGAGCGCATCGCCGCCCTCGATCCGACTCTGGACCCCGACCTCGTGATCGTGCAGGGCTCCATCAACGACCGACTGCTCGTCCCGGACGGGTATCGCGCGGCGGTGGACGCCGCCTGGGATGCCCTCGAGCGCATCTACCCGACAGCATCCATCGTCGTCCTGGGACCCGCGCCGCACGTGCTGCCCGTGGACTCGGGCACCGCGTCGATCGACGACGCCCTCGCGGGTGCCGCGGCCGCGCGCGGCTGGTGGTACATCTCGCCGCTCGATGAGGGATGGATCACCGAGATCAACTATCTCGACGTCATCGACACCGGCGCAGGTCGGAATCACCCCTCGACCGAGGGACACGCCTACCTCGCGGAGCGGCTCGCGCAGGCCCTGGGCGAGCGCACCGCGGTGACGGATGCCGCGGCCGACCCCGCGATCGACCTCGAGGGCTGAGCCCCGCCGGGGCCTGTAGACAGGCACCCGCGCCGGGGACATCCTTGACCCATGAGTCACCTTGATCCCGAGAGCGAGTACGAAGCCCTCATGCATGTCGTCGATCGGCTGCAGGCGCGGTACCCGCACCTGACGTCCGACGATCTGCGGGCGATGACCGTCGAGGCCTTCGAATCCTTCGATTCGGCCCACGTGCGCGACTTCGTGCCGGTACTGGTCGAGCGCCGTGTCGCCGAGCGCATCTCGGCGACACCCGTCACCTGATCTCGGACGGCGGACCCACGGCACGCTCGGGGCGGCTCGCTCGCGCCGCGGCGAGGGTGCCGAGCACCGCGATCGCGAGGAGCGCCGCGACGGCGGCCGACAGCATCCATGCGCCCGTCCAGCCGGCGAGCGGGTACGTCAGCAGAAAGCACGCGTGCGACAGCGAGAACTGGGCGGTGTAGACGAGGGTTCGATTCTGCTCCGTCGACGCTGCCAGGAGCAGCCGCGCCGACGGCGTGCTGATGAGCGATGTGCCGGCCCCGAGCAACGCCCAGACGAGCAGAAGGCACGCCCAGGCACCGTCGCCTCTCGGTGCGACGGCGGTGAAGGCGGCCGCGCCGGCGAGGGCCGCGACGACCGTCGCGCCACCGGCCAGCATCGGTCGGGTGACCCCCCATTTCTCGATGATCACCGGCACGACCAGCGCGACGCCGAGCGACCCCGCGCCGAAGGCGGCATACGTCAGCGCGAGCGCGCTGTCGTCGAGCAGAAGAAGCTCCTTCACGTAGACAACGGTGTTGACGAGGACGAGAGCCGTGCCCGAGGCCACCACGAGGTTCATCAGCAGGAGAAAGCGCAGGCTGCGCGACCGGGCGAACACCCGCACGCCCGCAAGAGTGCGCCCCCAGAATGTGGAGGAGGGCGAAACCGCCGCACGAGGCGGCACAGTCGTGAGCGCGACGATCACCGCCGAGACGGCGAAGCCGACCGCCGTCCCGACGAACAGATCGGAGAACGCGACGAACGAGAGCAACGCCGCCGCGAGGATCGGGCTGGCGATCGCCTCGAGGTCGTATGCGAGCCGCGAGAGCGAGAGCGCGCGTGTGTACTGAGATTCGTCGGCGAGGATCGCCGGGATCGTGGCCTGGAACGTGGGAGTGAAGGTCGCGGATGCACACTGCAGCACGAAGACGAGGACGTAGACCTGCCACACATCGTCGACGAAGGGCAGGCCGAGTGCCGCGAGCCCCCGCACGGTGTCGGCACCGATCAGCACAGCACGCGGCGACAGCCGCTCGGCGGCCGCCGCGGCGAGGGGCGCCACGCCCACGTAGGCGATCATCTTGATCGTGAGCGCCGTCCCGAGCACGCTCCCCGCCTCGCTGCCCGCGAGATCGAACGCGAGCAGACCGAGCGCGACGGTGAGCAGGCCTGTGCCCGTGAGGGCGATCGCCTGCGCCGTGAACAGGCGCCGATACGAGCGATTGCCGAGGACGGCGACCAGACCGCCGTTCATCGTTCGGCGTGATGCGCCGGAACCTCGTCGATCGCGTGCTCGGCCTGCAGCATCCCCTCGCGGACGACCCGCAACGCGTGCTCGTCGACGAGTGAGTAGAACGCCCGGTTCGCATCCTGGCGGACCGCCACCATGCGCGCCCAGCGCAGCTTCGCCAGGTGCTGGGACACGGCCGGCGCCGGACGGTCGACGATGTCGGCGATGTGGTTGACCGACAGTTCGCCATCCTGCAGCGCGAGCAGGATACGCACGCGAGTGGCATCCGAGAGCAGGCGGAAGACTTCGACCGCGACATCGACGTTCGGGCTGTCGGGCGGGATGCTGTGCTCCTGCGTATCTGCGTGCATGCGCAGACATTAGCATGGACGTGGTTCCGACCGGGGCGCCCGACCGCACCCGGAAGCACTCGCCTGTCGCAATGTGCGCATGCGCGGCGGTGAGACCCGCATGTCGCGACAGCGGAACCTCGCCCCGACGCGTGCGGCGCACGGGAGCCTCCCGATCGACGCCCGCGACGGACAGGAGCGCGGGGCGGAAGACGAAGGGGCCGCGAGGGCTGAACGCCCCGCGACCCCTCCGCATTATTGGTGCCCCCGACTGGAATCGAACCAGCGACCTTTGGTACCGGAAACCAACGCTCTATCCCCTGAGCTACGGAGGCGCACCGGTCGAGATTACCACCCGCGGAGCCGAGGCCCGAGCCGCGGCCCGGGTCAGAGAGCGGGGGCCACGCGCGGGATGTCGACCCGCACACCCCCCTCGGGCCCGCTCCCGCGGATCGTGGCGGCCTCGTCGCGATCGACCGGCAGCACCCGCACGATGATCTCCCCCGACTGCTGCGCGTCGAGCGCCTCGAGCACGGCGTCCTCGATCCGCGCCGCAAGCGCGGGGTCCTCGAGGGCGGCCGCGCTGTCATCCAGCAGCGTCACATCGACGCCGCGCTCGCGCGCACGGCGCGCCGCCTCCAGCACCGGCTCGGTGGCGAGGCCGTCCGCCCGCAGCCAATCCCGCAGCGTCGCCTCCAGCAGCCGCAGCCGATCGCGCTGCGCGTCGTCGATCGGCGCATCCGAGGCCAGCAGGTGCAGCGCGGGTTCGGCGAACGAGCGCAGCCGCTCGAGCCGCGCACGCTGCTCCTCGATGGCCGCGCGAGCCCCCTCCTGCGACCGGGCGCGCTCGCGCCCCGCGAGGTGGATGCGCTCGATCGTGCCCGCGGTGTTGCGCAGGTACAGCGCGAAGAACGTGCCCACGAGCAGCATCGCGGCGTGACGGATGACGAAGACGATGCCGAACCACACCGTCTCTCCGGAGGAGAGCGCCCACGCGACCGCCACGAACGTCATCAGGGCCATGCCGGTCCACGCGGCCCCAATCCGGCCGCGAAGAGCGAGGAAGAGCAGCACGGTGCCCGATGCACCCCAGAACCACGCCGACCATCCCGGCGCCCCGTCGGGCACGATGTTCCAGGCGGCGCACACGACCACCACGGTGAGGACGACGACCACCGCGGTCAGGCGCGCGGGGTAGGGATCCGGCGCCGGGATGAGCAGAAGTCCCGCCGCGACCGTCACCACAGCGACCGCGGCGAGCGCCACCGCCGGCGAGCGCACCTCGCCGAGCGTGGCGATCGCGTTGACGGCGTTGGTGAGGGTGAACAGGGCGAAGATCGCCCGCGCGCGCCAATCGGTCAGGCGCAGCATCCCGGACACGTCGACCGCGGTGATCAGCGATCGTCTGCTGCCTGCCAGCACAAGCGCACCTCCGTCCCGCGGCCGGGGGCGCTGTCGATGACCGCGCGGCCGCCCACCGCCCGCATGCGCTCGATGATGCTCACGCGCACGCCGAGGCGGTCGGGGGCGACCCGGCGCAGGGTGAATCCGCGTCCGTCGTCGCGCACGGAGATGGTCACCGAACCGCTCTCGATGCGCAGGCTCACCGACCGACGCGCGTCGCCGGCATGCTGGATGCTGTTGCGCATCGCCTCCGCGGAGGCCTCGATCAGCGCGGCGGCCGGGTCCACCGGCACGCAGGAGCCGGGGGTCACCACGACATCCCAGGTGAAGGCTGCATCCGCACCCGCCGTCGCGCCGGCGGAGCGCACCCGTGCGGCGACCTCCTCGCCCGCAAGGTCGGTGCCGTCGTCGGTGGGCTCGAGGGCGAGAAGGGTGGATCGGGCGACCTCGCGAAGATCGTCCCGAGAGGGGCCCGTTGCCCGCGATGCGGCCAGTAGCAACGAGAGCACGTGATCGTGGATCAGCGCATTGACGCGGGTGCGCTGCGCTCCCGCGCTGCTCTGCCGCGCCTCGCGGGCGGCCTCTTCACGCGCCGCGCGACCCGCGAGATCCAGGCTCGCTCCCGCTGAGGTGGACACCTGGATGATCGAGATCACGATGACGCTGAAGGTGAGGGCGAACAGCGCATCCTCCGCCGCACGGGACCACCCCATCTCCGGCGCGGCCAGGTAGCTCACGACCGCCGTCATGAGGGCCATGATCCCGAGGTAGAGCCACGCCGGCAGCGGCCGCCAGGCGATCGCGGCCGCGCTCGCCGCGATCGTGACCACGTCGTACGTCCAGGGCGCGGACGCGAGCTGCTCGGAGCCGCTCTGGAGCAGCGGGATCCAGATGGCGAGCGTCGTCGCGTATGCCAGGCAGTAGGCGGTCGCCACGATCCAGAGCAGCCGAGGCGGAGCGAACGAGCCGAGTGCGCCCAGCGCGACGGGCAGGAGAGCGCAGGCGAGATAGCCGAAGAGCGCCCACGGCGACCAGAGATCGAGCACCTGTCGCGCGGCTTCGTCGACGTCGATCAGCGTGTAGACGAGGGCCGCGACACCCAGCGACGTGTAGAGGATGCGCTGGATGCGCTCCGCGGCGGCTCTCACCCGATGTCCTCGATCAGGCGGTCTTCGGCCGCCCGGCGATACAGGTCGACCTTTGTCGGGGCCGGGCGTCCGGCCTTGGCGTACTTGCTGCGGATGCGGCTGATGTAGTTGGCCACCGTCGCCGGAGACAGCCCCGTGCGGAAGGCGACGGACTGCGCCTTCTCCCCCGCGGCGTACAACGCGAGCACCTCCCGTTCCCGGGGACTGAGTCCGGCATCCACCAGCTCAGGATCACCGTCGATCGCCGCGGCCCAGTCGACGGATGCGACAGATCTGCCCGCGATGGCGTCGGTCACCGCGGCACGGATCTCGTCTTCGGGTCGCGACTTGCGCACGATGCCGAGCACGTCGGCCCGGGCCGCCTGGCGCACGAGATCCGCGCTCTCACCCGAGGTGAGAACGAGCACGGGCACACCCGCATCGCGCAGCACGTGAACGTTGTCGGCGACGCTGGATCCGTCGCCCAGGCGCAGATCCAGGATCACGAGGGCGAACTCGCCGCCGAGCGAGAGCAGCTCTGCGACGGTCGGCGCGGTCTCGACCTCGTAGCCGTTGGCCCCGAGCACCTCCATCACCCCGACCGCGACCAGCCTGTGGTCCTCGACCAGCCCTATGCGAACGCGGTCTCCCGCCCCTGCCTGCGTCATGCCTCTCCCCCCGGAGCAACCGTCATGTGTGGTTAGAAGTACATCTATCGTGTTTTCGCCCCGAGCGGCTTGACTGAAGGAGCACACCGTGGTGGAGACACCGGTTTCCCGCGGTGTTTGTCTGAGTGGGGGCGGCGTACTGGGGGGCACGCCGCCCCCGCTACTCGGATCCGCGCAGCTCTTCGCGCCGCATCGGCTTCGCCGCCCGCATCAGATCAGGAACAGCGGCAGCAGGCCGGGATTGTGCGCGTGCACCAGGACCGCGAACACCACCGCGTCGAAGAGCAGGTGCACCGTGACGACGTAGGCCAGCGAATGGGTGCGCATGAAGATGAACCCCTGCAGCAGCGCGAACGGGATGGTCAGCACCGGACCCCAGGCCTGGTAGCCGAGCTCCCAGAGGAACGACACGAACACGATCGCCTGGAGGGCGTTCGCCTGCCAGAACGGAAAATGCCGTCGCAGCAGGGCCAGCACGGTGCAGATGAAGAAGAGCTCGTCCCAGATGCCGACCGCGCCGACGCCCACGAAGAGCCGCGCGATCAGCTCGGGCGTGTCGACGACGGGCCAATTCGTGTACACACCCGACGTGATGAAGTAGAACGGCAGGATCAGCCAGCCGAGCACGAGGACCAGCACGAGCCACGTCCATTGGAAGGTTGTCCATCGGCCGCCGCCCCGCCACGGGAACGAGATCGCCCGGTCGCGGAAGATGAAACGCGAGATCACGTAGGGCACGGCGACCGCCCCGCCGAGGGCGAGGGTGAAACGCAGCATCGCCAGGTTGTCGAGCTCCGCGTGCAGCGGGATGACGCTGACGATGACCTGCCCCAGGGCGATCAACGACAGGTCGCGCAGCAGGCTCGGCGGCCGCGCGCCGGTGACGACCGCCCCTGCGGCGGTGTCGGGCGCCGCCCCGCGCGGGAGGATCGCGGCGATCACGAGACCGACGATGAGCATCGCGTAGCCGACCCACCGCAGCTGCACGCCGAACAGCGCGACGGCGGCGGCGCACACCAGGAAGGCGGGGATCAGGCCGAGCGTCCACGCGGGCCGCGTCGCGACATCCGCCATCGCACGGGCGGTCACGCCGTCGCACCCGTCGCGTCCGCGCCCGGCGCCGTCACCGCGCGCCGGTAGGCGAGATCCCGGATCTCGCGTCCCGCGCGCAGGCCCTTGCGCTCGAACGCGGTCATGACGCGGCCCTCGAAGCGCGGAGCCCAGTCGCCCTCGAAGGCCCGCGTGAATCCGGGTGCCGCGTCGAGGACGGTGCGCATCTGCCGTGCGTAATCCGCCCAGTCGGTGGCGAGCCGCAGCATCCCGCCGCCGACGAGGGCGCGCGAGACGACCCCGGCGAACTCGTCCGTGACCAGACGCCGCTTGTTGTGCTTGGACTTGTGCCAGGGATCGGGGAAGAACACCCACACCTCGGCCAGCGACCCCGCCGGAAGGTAGCCGCCCAGCACCTCGGGCGCGTTCGCCTCCATCAGGCGGAGGTTGCGTGCGCCCTCGCGATCGGCGTCGAGCATGGTGCGCGCAAGTCCCGCGCGGAACACCTCGACGGCGAGGAAGTCCTCGTCCGGCCGTGTCAGGGCCGCGTGCACGATCGCGTGACCCTGGCCCGAGCCGATCTCGGCGATCAGCGGCGCGCTGCGCCCGTAGACGTGCGCGGGGTCGAGGCGCGCATGGGTGGCCACCGAGGTCGCGGCCTCGCCGCGGGGCACGTCGATCAGGTAGCGCGGCGAGAGCTCTGCCCAGGCGCGCTCCTGCCCGTCGGACATGCGGCCGCTGCGGCGGACGAACGAGACCGGCCGATCGCGGAAGACTCGGGTCTGGGGCTCGGCATCGCTCACCCCCTCAGGGTACGGGGCGGCGAGCGCGATCACGCCGTCACGAAGTCGATGAGCTCCTCGACGCGCCCGAGCAGTGCCGGCTCGAGGTCGCGGTAGCTGCTCACCGCGCCGAGCACGCGACGCCAGGCGCGCGCCGTGTCGGCCTGGTCGCGCGCGGGCCAGCCGAGTGCGCGGCAGACGCCCGTCTTCCAATCCGTGCCACGCGGCACCTCCGGCCAGGCCGCGATGCCGAGCGAGGCGGGCCGCACGCACTGCCAGACATCGACGAAGGGGTGTCCGACGATGAGGGTGTGCGCACCGTGCGGTCCGCGCGCGACGGCGCGGGCGATGCGCTCCTCCTTCGAACCCGGCACGAGGTGGTCGACGAGCACGCCGTAGCGGCGCTCCCGGGAGGGCGGCTCGGCATCGAGCAGCTGATCGAGCAGGTCGACGCCCTCGAGGTACTCGACGACGACGCCTTCGACCCGCAGGTCGTCGCCCCAGACCTTCTCGACGAGCTCCGCGTCGTGGCGCCCCTCGACGAGGATGCGGCTGGGGCGCGCCACGCGGGCGCGGGCATCGGCCACGGCGAACGATCCCGACGCGGTGCGACCGGCGACGGGGGTGGATGCCGGGGCCCGGGCGGGTGCCTCGAGCTGCACGAGCGCGCCCTCGACCATGAAGCCCGGACCGAGCGGGAACAGGCGGCGGCGGCCGTGCCGGTCCTCGAGCTCGACCTGCCCCGCACGCACCGACGTGATCGCACCGCACCACCCGTCGGCGGCGACTTCGACGACGAGGTCGCGCTCTGGGGGCACTCGGGGCACGGTCTTCGTCCTCGCCTCGCGCCACCCCGGGGCCAGCACGTCGGCGCCGTATCTGTCGTCCATCACGCTCCCTCCGCGGCGCTCAGCCTAGGCGCCGGCGGCGCCGTCTCGAGAGCGGCGCACCGGGATCGGGCGCCACCCTGTGAGAGCCCGATGAGCCTTGCGCGGGCGCCTATCGGGCATGCCGGGCGATGCATAGACTGGCGCGGTGGGTGTTTCCGGGGCCGTCGAACAGGGTGGCGCGGTGCGGAGCCTGAGCGCACGCGTCGCGCGTCGCGCGTCGGCCGTGCTCCTGACCGCCGCGGTGCTGTGGTCCGGCGCCGGCGCCGCCTCGGCCACCGATCCGATCGACCTCGGCACCGGGTACGTGACCGACGAGTCCGGGGTCATGAACGCGAGCGATCGGACGGCGGCCGACGATCGCCTGCAGCGGCTCTACGAGAACACGGGCGTCGATCTGTACGCCGCGATCGTCCCCGCTTTCACCGACCCCGCCGACAGCCAGCAGTGGGCCGATGAGGTCGCCGCACGTAACGGCCTGGGCCCCACGCAGTACCTCGTCGCGATCGCCACCGACTCTCGGCAGTACTACATCTCTGCGGATTCGTCGGGTCCCCTCTCCGAGGAGGACCTGCTCGCGATCGAGCAGGAGATGCGCCCGGCGCTCGGCGAGGACGACTGGGGCGGCGCGATCGTCGCCGCCGCGGACGGATTCGACGAACGACTGGGCGAGGGCACGAGCGGCGGCGGCGCGGGAGGCTGGTTCACCGGCATCCTGTGGGTGATCGTCATCGCCCTCGCGATCGGATTCGCCATCTGGCTGTTCGTGCGTTCGCGGCGCAAGAAGGCCGTCGCGGGGCCGAGTCCCGGCATCCCGGGTGCTCCCTCCAGCGCGCCGCAGGCGAGCATCGAAGAGCTGACCCGTCAGGCCGCGTCCGCCCTCGTCCAGACCGACGACGCCGTCAAGACGAGTGAGGAGGAGCTGGGCTTCGCGCGCGCGCAGTTCGGCGACGAGGCGACCGCGGACTTCGTGACCGCGGTTCAGGAGGCCAAGTCGGCCCTCGCCGAAGCCTTCTCGCTCAAGCAGCAGCTCGACGACGAGGTGCCCGATCAGGCGGAGCAGACCCGAGCCTGGACCGAACGCATCCTCGCGCTCTGCTCCGCAGCGAACGAGATGCTCGACGCCAAGGCCGAGGCGTTCGACGAGCTCCGTCGCCTCGAGCAGAACGCGCCCGAGGCACTCGCGCGCGTGCAGGTCGATCGCGCACGCGTCGCCGACGCGCTCGGCGACGCCGACATGACACTCGCCCGCCTCGCCCAGACCTACTCCCCCGACGCACTCGCGACCGTCGCCGACAACCCCGCGCAGGCGCGCACCCGCCTCGAGTTCGCCGACCAGCGGCTTGCCGAAGCGCAGAGTGATCTCGGCGCCGGCCGCGGCGGCGAGGCGGCCGTGGGCATCCGCGCCGCCGAAGACGCCGTCGCCCAGGCGGACCGACTCGAGCACGCGATCGACTCGCTCGCCGCCGACATGGTCGAGGGCGAGCGGCAAGCGGCCGCTCTGATCGCCGACATCGAGAGCGACATCGCCGCGGCGGGCGCTCTCCCCGACGAGAACGGGCACATCGCGGGAACGATCGCCGCGACGCGCGCACGTCTCGACGATGCGCGCGGCATGCTCGGTGAGCCCCCTCGTCATCCGCTCGCGGCTCTGCAGAGCCTGCAGGCGGCGAACGACCAGATCGACGCCGTCATCGCGGGTGTGCGCGACGCGCAGGCGCAGGCCCAGCGCGCGCGGCAGATGCTCGACCAGGCCCTCCTGCAGGCGCAGGCCCAGGTCACGGCGGCGGAGGACTACATCACGTCGCGACGCGGCGCGGTCGGCGCCGAGGCGCGCACGCGGCTCGCCGAGGCCGGCGCGACCCTCGTCCGCGCCCAGCAGCTGCCCCCGAGCGAGCCCGCGCAGGCGCTCGGGCAGGCCCAGCGCGCCCAGCAGCTCGCCGCCGGCGCCATCCAGCTCGCCCAGGCCGATGTGGGCGCGTTCGAGACGACGTCGCGGGGCTCGTCCGGCGGTGGCGGCATGATGGGCGCCGTCCTCGGCGGCATCGTCCTCAATTCCCTCCTCGGCGGCGGGAGCGGTCGCTCCGGCGGCGGCTTCGGAGGAATGCTCGGCGGCGGCGCGCGCGGAGGGGGCGGCCGCGGGGGAGGATTCCGTCCGGGCAGCTTCGGCGGCGGCGGCACCCGGGGTCGCCGCGGAGGCGGCCGCTTCTGACCTGAGCGCCGACCGGCCGGACGTGCACGGCGCATCAACCCACGACATCCACAGAAAGGCACACATGATGGCAAAACAATCCATCTTCGGACGCATCTCGACCCTCGTGCGGGCGAACATCAACGCGATGATCGACCAGGCTGAGGATCCGCAGAAGATGCTCGACCAGCTCGTGCGGGACTACACCAACAACATCGCCGACGCCGAAGCCGCGATCGCCGAGACCATCGGCAACCTGCGCCTGCTCGAGCGCGACCACCAGGAAGACATCCAGGCCGCCGGCGAGTGGGGCAACAAGGCCATCGCCGCCAGCCGCAAGGCCGACGAGCTGCGGCAGGCGGGCAACACCGCCGACGCCGACAAGTTCGACAACCTCGCCAAGATCGCTCTGCAGCGCCAGATCGGCGAGGAGAACGACGCCAAGGCCGCCGCTCCCCAGATCGCCGCCCAGACCGAGGTCGTCGAAAAGCTCAAAGACGGCCTCAACGGCATGAAGCAGAAGCTCGAGCAGCTCAAGGCCAAGCGCAGCGAGCTGCTGGCGCGTGCCAAGGTCGCCGAGGCGCAGAACAAGGTGCACGATGCCGTGAAGTCGGTCAACGTGCTGGACCCCACGAGCGAGCTCGGTCGCTTCGAAGACAAGATCCGCCGTCAGGAAGCCCTCGCGGCAGGCAAGGCGGAGCTGGCCGCGTCGAGCATCGACGCACAGTTCGAGAGCCTCGAGGACGTCGGCGAGCTCACCGAGGTCGAGGCGCGCCTGGCCGCGCTGAAGTCGGGCGGCGCCCCCGCCCCCGCCGCGATCACGGGCGGAACGACCTCCTGACGAGGTTCTCCCCGATGCCCCGGCGCGGCCCTGTGCCGCCCGGGGCATCGCCGATCGAAGGAGTCCGATGACCAGATTCGTCGTCGTGCCGCAGTGGCAGGGGTCGGCGGCGTCGCGCGCCATGCGGCTCATCGACGGCGCACACGCGGTCGCCGGCGATCTGCCGCGCGCCGCGACGACCATCGTCGACGTTCCCCTCGAGGCCGGCGAGGAGCTCGGCACCGGGGTGCGCCGGTGGGGCTCGCTGCGACGCTCGATCCGGGCCCAGCTCGAGGCCGGGCGCGCCCCGGCCGGCGAGCGCACCGTCAGCATCGGCGGCGACGCGGGCGTCGCGGCGACGGCCGCGCGTGCGGCGGTGACCGATACCGCGCACACCGGCTCGGAACGGATCGTCGTGGTGTGGTTCGCTGCGCACCCGGGCCTGCACGACACGTCGTCTGCTCCCGGAGGTGCCTACGAGAGCATGGCGGCCCGCGCGGTGATCGACGCCGTCGTGCCGCAGGATCTCCCCGGCGCCGATCTGCCTGCGTCGCAGCTCATCCTCGCCGGCGCGCGCGCGATCGACCCGCACGAACTCGACGTCGCGTCGCGGCTCGGTGTCGCCGTCCAGCAGGACGTCGATCCCGACGCACTCGGTGCGGCGGTGGTCGCACTGGCGCCCTCGGCCGTCTTCGTGCACGTCGCCCTGGACGTGCTCGATCCCGCCGTGATCACCGGCATCCCCGCCCCCGAGCCCTTCGGGGTGGATGTCGCGGCACTGACTCGAGCGATCGCCGCTGTCGGCGCGGCGGCGCCGCTGGTCGGCGGCGCACTCACGGGGTTCGCGCCGGCCTCTCCTGAGGCGGCCGTGGACGATCTGGGCGCTATCCTGCGCATCGTGGGTGCGCTCGCATGAGCCCGCTGACCCCGCCGCCGGGGTGGCGCGAGGCCGCCGACCGTGCCGTGCGCCGGGGCACTCGCATCGACCGCCTGATCCCCGCGGTGCTGCTGGATTCTCCGATCAGCCGAGCGGGCTATGTGTACGGCACGACGATCGGCTGGATCTGGGGATCGCTGTGGAGCACGGGGCGGGTGGAGCGCCGCGGAGGCCTCTGGGTGTTCCGTGGGCTGCCCGCGTGGGCGTTTCCCCGCGGCGGCGTCTGCGTCGGCGGCTGCTTCCTCACGGGTACCGCGCCCGTCACGCCGAGCCTCCTGCGCCACGAGGCCGTACACGCCCGGCAATGGCGCCGGTACGGTTTCCTGATGCCCCTGCTCTATACGGTGGCGGGGCGCAACCCCCTGAAGAACCGCTTCGAGATCGAGGCGGGGCTGGAGGACGGGCGCTATCTGCGCCGCGGCGTCAGCGGGCGGTGAGCAGCCCGAAGCGCTCGGGAGTGTGGATCGTCTCGCGCGCGACGTTGCGGCGCTCGACGAGGTGGTCGACGATGTCGGCCGTGCCGAGGAACCCGCCCAGCAGGAAGACGCGGGTCTGATCGCCCTCGTCGCACATCATCTCGTCGGCCCAGGCGGTCACGGCGCGCGCGAGTGCGGCACCCGCGGGGCACAGGCGGCCGGTACCGGGTTCTCCGGACCGGGCCGAACGATCGAGCCAGGCCACCGTCATGCGGGCGGGCGCCGAGATGCGCCCGATGAACGACGCATCCGGAACCTCGACGAACACGCGACCCGTCGAGCACAGCGGCAGTGTGGCCAGCAGTGCCTCGAGATCGGCCAGCGAGTTCTCGTCGGCGGTGATCAGGTGCGAGACGCGCGAGTGCCGCGGTGCGCGGCAGGCGGCGTCGTTGTGTGCGATCTCGTTCGACATGGCACCCTCAGTATACCCAAGGCAAGGCACACCTAACCTCACTCGCCGACATCTGCCGTCACGACGACGGCGCCACCAGCACCCGCCGAAGCTCCGCGATCTCGTCGTCGGCCAGTCCGTGCGCGCGCAGGAACTCCACGGGCGCGCCGTAGCGCTCCGTCAGCTCAGACATGAGCGCGGACATGACCGGGGCCGGCGACCGCGTGGCGAGCTCCTCGATCCGCGTGGCGTCGGGATGGACCGAACGGATCCGGCGCACCACCTCGCGGTTGCGCGCCTCGGGGAGCATCCGTTCCGTGCGGGCGTAGTCGGCGACCACCGCATCGAGATCGACGCCGGCGGCCAGCAGGGTCAGCGCGACGGTCACCCCCGTGCGATCCTTGCCCACCGTGCAGTGCACGAGCACCGGCTGCACGCCGATCACGCCGCGCACCACATCGACCACGCGGTCGGCCGAGTCGTCGATCATCGAGCGATACAGCTCGTCGAGTCCCACATCACGCTGGAAGAACGACCCGACCGAACCGTGGAACAGCGGGACGCGGATCGTTTCGGGGCCCTCTCCGACGATGCTCGGCGCCCGCACGACCTCCTCGTCGTCGCGCAGGTCGATGATCCGTCGCAGCGCGAGCCCGCGCAGCGCTTCGAGCCCCCGCTCATCGACCGTCGCGAGGTTGCCCGAGCGGAACAGCATCCCGTGCCGGGTCACCCCGCTGCCCGCGGGCAGCCCCCCGGTGTCGCGGAAGTTCAGCGCGCCCGAGATCAGCGTGAGGTCACTCACGAATCCTGTTCCTCCCGCGGCGGGACCGGATAGCGACCTGCGATCGCGACACGGTTGAAGGCGTTGATCGACACGCTCAGCCAGCTGATCGCTGTGTACTCCTTCTCGGTCAGCACAGCGCCGACACGGTCGTAGACGTCGTCGGAGACTCCCCCGTCGTGGATGAAGGTGAAGGCCTCGGCAAGCTCCAGCGCGGCGCGCTCACGCTCGGAGAAGACACCGGACTCGCGCCAGACGGGCAGCTGCGAGATGTCGTCGACGCCGACACCTGCGGTGAGACCGCGGTCGACGTGGATGCGCACGCAGAACGCGCAGCCGTTGAGCTGGGAGACGTGCAGCAGGACGAGCTCGCGCAGCCGGGCATCGATGCCGTTGCTCCGTGCGATCGCGCCGACGGCCTTGGAGAAGGCGTCGAGGGCGCGGTAGGCCTCGGGCTCGGAGCGGGAGAGGTGCACGCGCGACTCGCTCATACGCCCACCCTAACGACGCGCGGCGCACGCGGGCCCGGACGATTGGCGCAGACCGGGCGACGCGGTTCACAATGCCGGTGGGGGCCCACGCAGGCGACCGCACACCGAGCGAAGGATGCCGAGATGACCGATGCCCCGGACGAGTTCTCGTTCCTGGCCGAACAGGCTCGCGACGCGGGCGTCGAGGGTTCCCTTCCCCGCGTCCGCCGTCTCACGACGGAGGCGGCGGGGCGCGGCGCGATCAGCGCCCTCGCGTGGGGCGACGCTCCCCCGGCCATCACGCTGCTGCACGGCGCGGGCCTGAACGCCCACACCTGGGACGTGACGGTTCTCGCATCCGGGATGCCGGCACTCGCGATCGACCTGCCCGGGCACGGGGACTCGGCCTGGCGCGCCGACGCCGACTACCGTGCGCGCGTCATCGCCCCCGATGTCGCGGCGGCCATCGAGACATGGACCGAGGGGCCGCAGCTGCTCGTCGGCCACTCCCTCGGCGGCCTGACCGCCGCAGCGGTCGCGGCCCTGCGCCCCGACCTCGTGTCGCGTCTCGTGATCATCGACATCACCCCGGGCATCGATCCCGCCGCCGGACCCTCGCAGATCCGGCGGTTCTTCGCCGGGCCGACCGATTTCGCCTCCCGCGACGACCTCGTCGAGCGCGCGCTCGCCTTCGGTCTCGGCGGGTCGCGTCGCGCCGCCGAACGCGGGGTGTTCCTCAACTCCCGCGTCCGCCCCGACGGGCGGGTCGAATGGAAGCATCACTTCGCCCATCTCGCAGCAGCTGCCCTCGCGGTGCCGTCCGGGGCGGCAGTGCAGGCACCGGCGCCCGCACTGTCCGAGGGTGGCTGGGACGACCTGGCCGCCACCACCGCGCCCGTGACCCTCCTCCGCGGCGAACGCGGGTACGTCACACCCGAGGACGCCCGCGAGTTCGCGCGGCGTGTGCCGACGGCATCCATCGAGACGCTGCCCGCCGGCCACAATGTGCAGGAGGAGATGCCCGGCGCGCTGGGGGCGAGGATCCGCACCCTCGCGACGGCGTAGGGAAGACGCGCGATCGATATCGCGTTGAGTGGCAGGGGTGACGCGACCCGCCGCCCGCCGCCGCATAGGCTGGATGATCGCAGCCGTTCGCACACGCACGGACGCGGATCTTCACACAGCAGTCGGATGCCGCGGCCTCTCCGAAAGGAACCCCCATGCTCCGCCGTCCTGCACTCCTGGGCGTCGCCGGCCTCGCCGCGCTCGCCCTGGCCCTCGTTTCGTGCACGGCCGGCGAGACCGACCCCACCCCCACGGCCACGGGGGCGCCCGACACGGACGCGTCGGTGATCGTGCGTCTCGTGCTCGAGCCGAGCAACCTCGACATCCGCACCACCTCCGGCGCGGCGCTCGATCAGATCCTCATCGACAACGTCTATCAGGGTCTCGTCTCGCGAACGCCCGACCAGCAGATCGTGCCGACGCTTGCGAGCGACTACACCGTGTCGGATGACGGCCTGACCTACACCTTCACGGTGCGAGAGGGCGTGACCTTCCACGACGGCCAGCCGCTCACCCCGCAGGATGTCGTCACCTCGATCCAGGCGGTGCGGGACGACCCCGAATTCGTCGACTCCTCGCGCCTGGCGAAGGTGAGCGCCATCACCGCGAACGGCCAGGATGTCGTCCTCACCCTGTCCGAGCCCGACTCCCGGCTGCTGTGGACCCTCTCCGGGCGCGCGGGTCTCGTCTTCAAGGAGGGCGACACGACTGAGCGTGCGACGGACGCGAACGGCACGGGACCGTTCCTCCTGACCAGCTGGCGCCAGGGCGACAGCATCACCTTCGTGCGCAACGACGCATACTGGGGCGACCCCGCGGCCTCCGCCGAGGTCGTGTTCGACTACATCCCCGACCCCACGGCGGCCCTGAACGCGGCCCTTGCGGGCGAGGTCGACGTACTCACCGGTTTCGATGCGACCCTCGCCGACCAGGTGGAGGCGAACGGCGACTTCGCCCTCGTGACGGGACAGTCGACCGACAAGGGCACGCTGGCGATGAACAGCCGCCAGGCGCCGCTCGATGACATCCGCGTGCGCGAGGCGATCCGCCGCGCCATCGACCACGACGCGATCATCGAGGCGCTCGGGGCCGGGCAGACCATGTACGGCCCGATCCCCGAGCTCGACCCCGGATACGAGGATCTCTCCGACCTCGTGCCCTACGACCCCGAGGGTGCGCGCGAGCTGCTCGCCGAAGCCGGCGCCGAGGACCTCGAGCTGACCCTCACGATCCCCTCGTTCTACACCACCACGATCCCGCAGATCCTGATCTCGCAGCTCGGCGACGTGGGCATCGAGCTGGAGGTCGACTCGGTCGAGTTCGCCGCATGGCTGCAGGATGTCTACACCAATCAGGACTACGACCTCAGTTTCGTGCTCCACACGGAGTCGCGCGACTTCGAGAACTGGGCCGATCCGGACTACTACTTCACCTACGACAACGCCGAGGTGCAGGAGCTGTACGCGCAGTCCCTCGTCGCCGTCGACGAGGAGGAGGCGGCCGAGCTGCTGGCCGAGGCCGCGCGCATCGTCTCGGAGGACATGGCCGCGGACTGGCTCTACAACGGCGCGTCCGTGCTCGCGGTGGGCTCGGACGTCGTCGGCATGCCGTCGGTGAACGTCAACGAGCGCCTGAACGTCGCGGGGCTCGGCAAGCTCAGCGACTGACGTGATCCGTTACGCCGCGACCCGCACGGCCCTCCTGATCGTGGGGCTTCTGGTCGCGAGCGTGCTGATCTTCGTGACACTGCGCGTGCTGCCCGGCGATGTCGCCCAGATGATCGCGGGCACGCAGGGCACCCCCGAACAGGTCGCCGCCATCCGCGTGCGTCTGGGTCTGGATCGCCCTCTCGTGGTGCAGTACCTCGACTGGATCGGCGGAGTTCTGCGGGGCGACCTCGGCACCTCGTTCCTCACCGGGTCATCGGTGGCCGATGAGCTGTGGCAGAAGGCGCAGGTGACGGTGCCGCTGGGACTGCTGGCGCTGCTGATCGCGATGCTGATCGCGCTGCCGCTCGGTGTGCTCGCGGCCATGCGGCGCGGCCGGGCCGGCGCGACCGGACTGAGCGTCGGGGCCCAGACACTCGCTGCCGTGCCGGTCGTCTGGGCCGGGATGCTGGGTGTCGTCGTCTTCGCGGTGTGGCTGGGCTGGCTCCCGGCCCAGGGATTTCCGCGGGCGGGATGGGATGATCCCGCCGCCGCCGTGCGCGCGCTGGTGCTCCCCGCGCTCACGATCGGCGTCATCGAGGGGGCGATGCTCATGCGATTCGTGCGCAGCGCGACGCTGCAGGCCGTCGGCCAGGATTACGTGCGCACCGCCGCGGCGAAGGGCCTCACCCGAGATCAAGCGCTCGTCCGGCACGGGCTGCCGAACGTCGCACTCTCGGTGATCACCGTCCTCGCGCTTCAGGTGGCCGGCATCATCGTGGGCTCGGTCGTCATCGAGCAGCTCTTCGCGCTGCCGGGGATCGGACGCATGCTGGTGACGGATGTCGGGGCCCGCGACCTCGAGAAGGTCCAGGGAGAGCTGCTGGTGCTGACCGGCTTCGTCCTGGTGCTCGGGTTCGTCGTCGATCTCGTGCACCGTGCACTGGACCCGCGACTGCGGGAGGCGGCATGAGAGCGCGGTGGCTGTCGCGCCTGTGGAATCTGTCGACGGGTCGGTTCGGGCTGCTCGTGGTGGCCGCCATCGGTCTCACCGCCCTCGTCTCGCTGATCTGGACTCCCTTCGACCCGCAGCGGGTGGACATCGCCGCGCGCTGGTCCGCGCCGGGGTGGCCGCACCTGCTCGGAACCGACAACACCGGCCGCGACATCCTCAGCATGCTCATGGCGGGCGCCCGCACCACCGTCGCGGTCGCCGCGGGTGCGGGCGCCGTCGCCACGCTCGTGGGCCTCGCCCTCGCCGCGGCCGGCGCGCTGGCCGCGCGCTGGGTGCGCGAATCGGTCGCCGTGCTCGTGGACATCCTGATCGCCTTTCCCGTGCTGCTGATCGCGATGATGATCTCGTCGGTGTGGGGCGGGTCGCTCTGGGTCGTCGTGTGGGCGGTGGGTATCGGGTTCGGGGTCAACATCGCCCGCGTCACGCGCCCGGAGCTGCGCCGCGTCCTGCACAGCGACTTCGTGCTCGCGGGACGCGCGGCCGGCCTCACGCCGTCGCAGAATCTCCTCCGTCATCTGCTGCCGAACGTCGCGCCGGTCTTCATCGTGCAGCTGTCGTGGTCGATGGCCGTCGCCGTGCTGGCCGAGGCGGGGCTGTCCTACCTCGGGTTCGGTGCGTCCGTCACCGAACCGTCGTGGGGGCGACTGCTGGCAGACCTGCAGAGCTACATCCAGGTCTACCCGCTCTCGGTGCTCACGCCCGGCCTCGTGATCACGGTGACCGTGCTCGGCCTGAACCTGTTGGGCGACGCCGTTCGCGAGGCGACCGACCCGACCCTCCGGGACGCCCGCGGAGCCGCGCGAGAGGCGCGCGCACACACCCCGGCGGTGGTCTCGTGAGCCTGGAGGTGCGCGACCTGAGTGTCGACGTCGCCGGGCGACGGGTCGTCGACGGCGTCTCCTTCGACGTACCCGACGGCGCACGCGTGGGTCTGATCGGCGAGTCGGGGTCGGGGAAGTCCCTGACCGCGCTGGCGATCCTGGGCCTGCTGCCGGAAGGCGCCACCGCATCGGGCAGCGTGCGCTGGGATGGACGCGAGCTGATCGGGCTGTCCGAGCGCGAACTCGCGGCGATACGCGGCGACCAGATCGGAATCGTGTTCCAGGAGCCCCGCACCGCGCTGAATCCCATTCGCCCGGTGGGTCGTCAGATCGCGGAGTCGATCCGCATCCACGAACGGGTCTCACGCCGTACCGCGAACGATCGGGCCCTCGCGCAGGCCCGGCGGGTGAGCCTTCCCGGCCCCGAGCACATCGTCTCGCGCTATCCCCACCAGCTCTCCGGCGGCCAGCGCCAACGCGTCGCCATCGCCATGGCGCTCGCCTGCCGGCCTCGGCTGCTCATCGCCGATGAGCCGACGACGGCGCTCGATGTCACCATCCAGGCCGACGTGCTCGACCTGCTCACGCAACTCGTGCGCGACGACCGGATGTCGCTGGTCTTCATCACCCACGATCTCGCCGTCCTCGCCCGGATCGCGACGCACGGCGTCGTGCTCGAGCACGGACGGGTCGCCGAGGACGCCCCCGTCGCCGACCTGCTCTCGCGACCGGTCTCCCCCGTGACGCAGGGACTTCTGCGTGACGCGACGGCGACGCTCTGGCGGTCGGCCGATCGCCGGGACGGCGGTGCACCGTGAGTTCCGGCATCCTGCTCCAGGCGCGGGGCCTGACGCGCGTGCACACGCTGCCCCGAGACTCGCTCATCGGGCGGCGACGCACGGCGACCGCCCTGGTCGACGCGGATGTCGATGTGCGCGAGGGCGAGGCGGTCGGCGTGATCGGCGAGTCCGGGTCGGGCAAGTCCACGCTGGTGCGGCTGGCGCTCGCCCTGGACCTGCCGACGTCGGGAACCGTGTCCTTCGACGGGCGCCCCGTCGACGCCCGGGCCTCCGCTCGGTCGCTGCATTGGCTGCGCCGGCAGACGGGGATCGTGTTCCAGGACCCGTACGCCTCGCTGGACCCCCGGATGAGCGTGGGACGCATCGTCGGCGAGCCGCTGTGGGCCCTGGACATCGAGGGCGACCGCCGAGCGCGCGTGCGCGAGGTGCTCGATCAGGTCGGGCTCGAGCCGTCGATGGCGGAACGCTTTCCGCACGAGTTCTCCGGGGGCCAGCGTCAGCGCATCGCAATCGCGCGTGCGATCGTGCACCGCCCACGCCTGCTGGTGGGCGACGAACCGCTCTCCGCCCTCGATGTGACGGTCCGCGCCCAGATCCTCGAGCTGCTGCGCGAGCTGCGGCGGCGGACGGGGATGGCGCTGCTGATGGTGTCGCACGACATCGGCGTCGTGCAGAATCTCTGCGACACCGTCGTCGTGATGAAGGACGGCCGCATCGTCGAGGAGGGGCCCACCGAACGCGTGCTGCTGGAGCCGCAGGTGGCGTACACCAGACGCCTGCTGGATTCGATCCCCACCATCGATCCCGCCTCGCCGCTCGACTGAGGGCGGCCGCGCCGCCACGGTCGATGTCGGGTACCCGCCGTACCCTCGACCCATGACCACGCCGCCGCTCGCTCCTGTGTCCGCCCCCCGCCGCGGCATCGTGCCGCCCTACCTGCTCGCCCGCATCGCAGACCAGGCGCCGGAGCGATTCGCGGTCGCCCGCCACGCCGCGCGCCAGACGCTGGCGCACGATCCCGTGCTGCGCACGCGACGGACGGCGATGGAGCTCACGGTCGATGGTGAGGGGGCGCTCGTCGCGCAGGTGCGCGACGCGCCCGACCGGGTCATCAGCGACGCCCAGCGCCTCGAGGTGCTGCCGGGGGTGACCGTGCGCACCGAAGACACCGGCCCCGTCGACGACATCGCCGTCAACCAGGCGTTCGAGGGCCTCGGCGCCACCTTCGACATGCTTCTCGACGCGTTCGAGCGGGTCTCCATCGACGGGCGCGGCGCGACCCTGCGCGCAACCGTGCACTACGGACGCGACTACGACAACGCGTTCTGGGACGGCGGGCGCATGGTCTTCGGCGACGGGGACGGGGAGGTGTTCACGGGTTTCACCGGATCCGTCTCGGTGATCGGACACGAGCTCGCCCACGGTGTCATCCAGCACACCGCCGACCTCGTGTACCGCGACCAGCCGGGCGCACTGAACGAATCGATCGCCGACGTGCTGGGCGCCCTGACCGAACAGCATCTGCGGGGTCAGAGCGCCGCCGACGCGAGCTGGCTCATCGGCGCGGGCATCTTCACACCAGAGGTCGAGGGCGTGGCGCTGCGCTCCATGCGCGCACCCGGCACGGCGTACGACGACGACATCCTGGGCCGCGATCCGCAGCCCGCCCACATGCGGGACTTCGTCGTCACCGACGACGACAACGGCGGCGTGCACATCAATTCCGGCATCCCCAACCGCGCCTTCGTCGTGACGGCGTTGACACTCGACGAGCCGGCCTGGCAGCGGGCCGGGCGGGTCTGGTACCACGCGCTCACGGGAGGCCTGGCGGCCACCGCCGATTTCGAGACCTTCGCCCGCGCCACCCTGTCCGCCGCCGTCGCGGAGTACGGTGAGAATTCGGAGGTGGCCGAGGCGGTCCGGGCGGGCTGGATCGACGTCGGCCTGTGGGATGGACGAGATCTCGTCTGATCAGGAGGCCGCCGAGGCGGCATCCGTCTCGGTTCGCGTGGCGCGCAGCGGCGGGATGGCGGGAGTCCCGCGCGTGTGGCGCGCCGATGCCACCGGGCCCGACGCCCGGTTCTGGACGGCGCTGATCGATCGCTGCGCGTGGGACGAGCAGCCCGCCGACGTCGCGACCCGCGGCGCGGACCGCTTCGTGTGGGCGATTCGCGCCCGCTGCGGGGAGACCGAGCGGACGACGAGCCTGCCGGACGGGGACGTGCGGGGGCCGTGGCGCGACCTCGTCGACGAGGTGCGCGCCCGCGGCACCGCAGGCCGCGAGTGATCAGCGGCGGAACAGGCCGCGCTTCTTGACCGGCTTCAACGACTTCTGCAGGTAGACCGTGCCGAGCCATCGGCCGAACTTGAACCCCACCCTGCCCATCCGGCCCACCTCGACGAACCCGAGCCGCTCGTGCAGCGCGATGGACGCGTCCGCTCCTCTGTCGCTGATGACGGCGACCATCTCGCGGATGCCCTGCTGCTCGCACGCGGCGATCAGCGCCTCGAGCAGCGCGCGGCCGAGGCCCTTGCCCGTCGCCGCGTGCCCGAGGTAGATGGAGTTCTCGACGGTGTAGCGGAATGCGGACTTGCCCGCCCACGGCGCGACGAGGGCGTATCCGAGGATCTGACCGCTGGGGCTCTCGGCGACGAGGAAGGGGAGCCCGAGCGACGTCAGATGATCGAACTTCTCGCGCCACTTCTTGAGCGACCAGCGCTTCTCGTCGAACGTGACGACCGAGTTGGTGACGTAGTAGTTGTAGATCTCGCGGATGTCGGGAATGTCGCGCACCTCGGCGGGGCGGATCTCGAAGGTGAACGGCCGTTCCGGCTCGGGCGGACGGCGCAGGTGACGGGGAAGCCGGCGGGGCTTGTCGTATTCCTCCTCGAGCATGGCCTACAGCCTACGCGGGCACCCGCCAGTCGACCGGTGCGGATCCCTGGTTCTCGAGCAGCTCGTTCACGCGCGAGAACGGACGTGAGCCGAAGAATCCACGCGAGGCGGACAGCGGCGACGGATGCGGCGACTCGACGATCGGCACCGCGCCCAGCATCGGCCGCAGGCCGGCCGCGTCCCGCCCCCACAGGACCGCCACGAGCGGACGCTCGCGCCCGGCGAGCGCCCGGATCGCGTGCTCGGTGACCGCTTCCCACCCCCAGCCTCGGTGCGAGGCAGGGGCCCCCGGGGCGACGGTCAGCACGCGGTTCAGCAGCAGCACCCCTTGATCGGACCACGCCGAGAGGTCGCCGTGCGGTGCGGGCGGGATGCCGAGGTCGTCCTCCAGCTCCCGGTAGATGTTCCCCAGGCTCCGGGGCAGCGGTCGGACATGGCGATCGACGGCGAACGAGAGACCGATCGGGTGACCGGGTGTCGGATAAGGGTCCTGTCCGACGATGAGCACACGCACGTCGTCGAACGGGCGGGCGAAGGCACGGAGCACTCGATCGCCGGAGGGCAGATAACCCCGCCCGCTCGCGGTCTCGACGCGCAGGCGCTCGCCCAGCGCCGCGATCTGCGGGCCGACCGGCGCGAGTTCCCGCGCCCAGCCGGAGTCGATCAGTCCCGCGCCAGCGAGATCCGCGAGCGTGCGCGCCATCGGCTCGCGCGCCTCAGGCCGCATCCTCTTCAAGCACAGAACCCTGCCACGACCAGGGGAAGTCGATCCACAGGGGGGTGTCCTTCCACGCGTAGTCGGGAACGGCGATGGTGCCGGGTTTGGTGTAGATCGTCGCCGAGCGCACGATCGCCCCCTGATCGGCCAGCAGCTTCACGGCGAGGGCGAGCGTGCGTCCGCTGTCGGCGACGTCGTCCACGAGCAGCACCCGCTTGCCACCCAGATACGTCATGTCCAGTTCCGGCGGCAACAGCTCGGGCGCGTCGAGAACCGTGCCGATGCCGGTGTAGAACTCGACGTTCAGCGCGCCGCAGTTCTTGATGCCGAGCCCGTAGGCGATCGCCCCCGCCGGCAGCAGCCCGCCGCGCGCGATCGCGACCACGACCTCGGGCACGAATGCGTCGGCGACGATCTCCCGCGCCAGATCTCGACACGCCTCGCCGAACCCGTCCCACGTGAGCGTCTCGCGCTCGCCCCTCGCCTCAGCCATCGCCGTGCTCCTTCCGGCCGGCCGCGCCGGCGCCCTCACCTGCCGCAGCGCCGTGCCCCGGCATCCCGTTCATTCGCTCGCGCCGCGCACCCGCAGCGGACCGCGGGCCAGCACATGCTGGGCGGACTGGGCGACGGGGCGCATCGTGACGAGGTCGAGGTTGACGTGCCCGGGCGCGCCGAGCGCGTACGCGATCACATCGGCGACGTCTTCGGCGACGAGCGGGGCCTCGACGCCCTCGTAGACCCGATCGGCGGCGGCGCTGTCTCCGGCCAGACGATTGAGGGTGAACTCGGGCGTCTGCACCATGCCGGGCGCGATCTCGACGACGCGGATCGGCTCGCCGCTCAGTTCGAGACGCAGCGCGCGCACGAGCATGGACTCGCCCGCCTTCGCGGCGTTGTAGCCCGCACCGCCCGGGTAGGCCACCTGCGCCGCCGTCGAGGTCACGAAAAGCGTGTCGGCATGGCCGTCTGCGGCGGCCGCGGCGCGCAACTGCGGCATGAGAGCGGCGACAAGGCGCTGGGCGGAGAGCACATTCACCTCGAACATCCACGTCCAGTCCTCGGCGAGACCGTCCTCGACGCGATCGGTGCCGCGGGCGCCGCCCGCCACGTGCACGAGCGCGTGCACCGGTCCGGAATCGGCGAGCCACGCGGCGAGCGCGTCGATGTCGGCCTGCGCGGTCAGATCGGCGGCGAACACCCCGGCACCCGTCTCGGCCTCGAGAGCTGCGAGGCGGTCCGCCCGGCGGGCCACGCCCACAACATCCCACCCGGCGCCGCGCAGTGCGCGTACCGTCGCCTCACCGATTCCCGAGCTCGCTCCCGTCACGACCGCACGTCTGTTCGCCATGCCTCCACGCTAACGCTCGCCCGAGCCCCGACACGACGCGGGGCGGGGCCGCGTCGACCTGCAGGTTACGTAACATGACCGATCCGTTGTTGACAGCATCCGGCGACCGTACTCTCGCCTGAGGCCCGGCAACCGCCACGTGGCCGAGAACCACCGACCAGGAGGACGACAATGTCCGCACCCGAGAACTGGCGTTTCGAGACCAAGCAGGTCCACTCCGGCGCCCAGCCCGACCCGACCACCAAGGCGCGCGCGACGCCGATCTACCAGACGACGTCGTACGTGTTCGACAACACCGACCATGCCGCGAACCTCTTCGCGCTGGCGGAGTTCGGCAACATCTACACGCGCATCATGAACCCGACCCAGGATGTCGTCGAGCAGCGCATCGCCGCGCTCGAGGGCGGCACCGGGGCGCTGCTGGTGGCGAGCGGCCAGGCCGCCGAGACCTTCGCCGTGCTCAACATCGCGCAGGCCGGCGACCACATCGTCTCGTCGAGCTCGATCTACGGCGGCACCTACAACCTCTTCAAGTACACCCTCGCCAAGCTCGGCATCGAGACGACGTTCGTCGAGAACCAGGACGACGCGGCCGAGTGGCAGGCGGCGGTCCGGCCGAACACCAAGCTGTTCTTCGCCGAGACGATCGGCAACCCCAAGATCAACATCCTCGACATCGCCAAGGTCGCGGGAGTCGCCCACGAGAACGGCCTGCCGCTGATCGTCGACAACACGATCGCGACCCCCTACCTGATCAAGCCCTTCGAGCACGGCGCCGACATCGTCATCCATTCGGCGACGAAGTTCCTGGGCGGACACGGCACGGTCATCGGCGGCGTCATCGTCGACGGCGGCCGGTTCGGGTGGTCGCAGAACGTCGAGAAGTTCCCCGGTCTCACCGAGCCCGACCCCTCGTACCACGGTGCGAGCTACACGACCGCGGTGGGCGACGCCCTCGCCTACGTGATCAAGGCGCGCGTGCAGCTGCTGCGCGACCTCGGCGCGTCGATCTCGCCGCAGAGCGCGTGGCTGCTCATCCAGGGCATCGAGACCCTCTCGCTGCGCATCGAACGGCACGTGCAGAACGCGCAGGAGATCGCGGAGTGGCTCGAGAACCAGGACGATGTCGCCTCGGTGAACTACTCGGGCCTTCCCACCTCGCCGTGGTACGCCGCAGCCAACACCTACGCGCCCAAGGGCGTCGGTGCGGTTCTCTCGTTCGAGCTCAAGGGCGGTGTGGAGGCGGGTCGTGAGTTCGTCAATTCGCTCACGCTGTTCAGCCACCTCGCCAACATCGGCGACGTGCGCTCGCTCGTGATCCACCCGGCATCGACGACGCACTCGCAGCTGACGCCCGAGCAGCAGCTGACGACGGGCGTGACGCCCGGGCTCGTGCGCCTGTCGGTCGGCATCGAGAACGTCGATGACCTCAAGGCCGACCTCGAGCAGGCCCTCGCGGCCGCGCGACGCGTCGCCGAGGCCGCGCGCGCCTGAGAATCCGTGTGCCGCACGCCCGGACACCCGGGCGTGCGGCACAACATTCCGGAGATCCGCGGCGGCGCCTGCACCACTGCCGCGGGATCACGAGTGTCGCCCACCCCGCGCGCACAATGCCTCCGGAATGTTGGCCCACTCGGGCCCCGCACCCGGCGCCGCACGGCGCCCGGGCACGACATCCCGCCCTGGCCCGTCGCCCGCACGATGCCCCGCGTTGGGGCGTCAGAACGACGTTGGGGCGCGCTGCTCCGCGCCCCAACGTCGTTCTGACGCCCCAACGCTGCGGGAGCGGGCGCGTAACGTGGGCGCCGCCCGCTGACCGACGCGGCAGAATGGCCTGATGGACTGGCAGACCTCCGAAGACACGGCGCCCGCGTCGCCCGTGACGGAGGCCGACGCACGCCTGCTGCGCGCCCGCCCGCCCGCCACCGGCGCCTGGCGCGACGGCGACCCGGCGGGCGACCGGCGCTTCGCGGCCTTCGGGTCGTTCCGCGCCGAGGGCGGCGAGGAACTGCCGGGCTTCCGACTCGCGTTCGAGACCTGGGGCGAGCTCTCCCCCACCCGCGACAATGCCGTCCTCGTGCTCCATGCGCTCACCGGCGACAGCCACGTGCGCGGCGAAGCGGCCCCCGGCCACCCCACGGACGGCTGGTGGTCCGACATCGTCGGCCCGGGCGCCCCGATCGACACCGATCGCTGGTTCGTGGTCGCGCCGAACATGCTGGGTGGATGCCAGGGCTCGACCGGTCCCGCAAGCATCGCTCCCGACGGCTACGAATGGGCCTCGCGGTTTCCGTACCTCACGATCCGCGACCAGGTCGCCGCACAGGTGCGCCTCGCGGACGCCCTCGGGATCGACGTGTGGGCGGCCGTCGTCGGCGGATCCATGGGCGGCATGCACGCGCTGGAGTGGGGCGCCGGCCATGCCGAGCGGGTCACGCGCTTGGCGGTGCTCGCCGCTCCCCCCATCAACACCGCCGACCAGATCGCGCTGAACTCCGTGCAGCTCGAGGCGATCGCCATCGACCCGCGATTCCAGCGCGGCGAGTACTACGACTCCGCCGACGGCGACGGTCCCCATCGCGGACTCGCGCTCGCCCGCCGCATGGCGCTGTTGAACTACCGCAGCCCCACCGAGTTGAACCAGCGTTTCCAGCGCTCCTGGCAGTCGGGAGTGAGCCCGCTCGGCCACGGCGGCCGGTTCGCCGTCGAGTCCTACCTGGACTTCCACGGCAACCGGTTCACGCGCCGTTTCGACGCCAACAGTTACATCACGCTCGTCGAGGCGATGAACTCGCACGACGTGGGGCGCGACCGCGGCGGCGTCGAAGAGGCGCTGCGCGCGGTCACCGCCCGCACACTCGTGCTCGGGATCGACAGCGACCGGCTCTTTCCGGTCGAGGGTCAGCACCGCATCGCACGCAGCATCCCCGACACCCTCGACGGCGACCGCGCGACCGTGATCACGAGCGACTTCGGCCACGACGGCTTTCTCATCGAGACGGATGCCGTCAGCCGGCACCTGCGTCGACTCTTGGACGCCTGAGCCCGGCGCCGTCCCGCCCCGGCGTAGCCCGCCGCGCCCCCGGCGCCCGCCCCGCCCCGCCCGCCCCGCCCCGAGGTGGCGAGCCACGGTCAGAGCGTGCGCATCGGTCCGGTTGCGGAGAGCTCGCGTCGCTCGACGACCTCCGGGGAATCCGACACGGACGACGACGCCAGCGCGAGCGCGTCCGCGCGTCGCTCGAGCCCGAAGCTCAGGACGGCGACGCCGAACCCAGCCACCGCGAGCGCGACGCCCACCCAGGCGGGCATCACGAAGCCCCATCCGGCGGCGATGACCAGTCCGCCGAGGAAGGCCCCCATGCTGTTGCCGATGTTCAGGGCCGAATGGTTGAGGGCCGCGGCAATGGACTGGTTGTCGCCCGCGACATCCATCAGGCGGGTCTGGATCACGGGGCTCGTCAGCGACGACGCCGCTCCGACCAGGAAGACGAAGAGCACGAGCGGCACGATCCAGGCCGCAGTCAGGGCGAGCAGAGATTGCACGACCGCGAGCGCGATGAGTCCGCCGAGCAGCGTGCGCCGCAGGTCGCGGTCGGCGAAGTACCCGCCGAGCAGGTTGCCGAGCGTCATGCCCAGTCCCATCACGACGAGCACGAGCGGCACCGTCCACTCGGGGCTTCCCGAGACCTCGGTCACCAGCGGCGCGATGTAGCTGTAGACCGCGAAGAAGCCGCCGAATCCGATCGCACCGATCGCGAGGGCGAGCCACACCTGACCGATGCGGAAGACCCGCAGCTCGCCGCGGAAGGTGCGGCTGGGGTCACCCGCGTGGCGCGGGGTGAAGACGGCGAGCATGACCGCCGCGAGCGCGAAGATCGCGGCGACGACGGCGAACGCCGCCCTCCGAGCACGTCCGCGGCGATGAGGGCACCCATGCCGAAGAACGCCCCGTGCGGCAGACCTGCCAGCAGGCGCGAGAGGGCGACGAGCTCGAAGGTGGGCGCCACGACGGTCAGCGTGGTGAACAGCGACAGCGCAGCCGCCAGACCGAGGATCACGAGGTGCCTCGGGTAGCGCGCCGCGAGACCCGAGATCGTGGGGGCCCCGATGACGACGCCGAGCGCATACAGGGTGATGAGCCAGCCCGCGTCGGCGATGGCCCGGTCGGGCGAGATCGCCCAGACGTCGGGCAGCAGGTCCTGTGCGATGTCGGGCAGCAGGCCCATGACGGTGAACTCGGTCATGCCGATGCCGAAACTGCCGACGGCGAGCGAGAGGAGCGCCCACGCCGCCGCCCCCCGCGTGCGAGAAGTGGGGGTCACAGGGGCGAGTCTAACGCACCGATCGAATCGATTCGACGAGGGATGCCGGAGGTCAGGGCGTGTCGTCGATGGCGCGCTCGAGGCGCTCGATCTTGCCGTCGAGCTCACCCGTGAAACCCGGGCGGATGTCTGCTTTGAGAACGAGCGAGACACGGGATCCGAAGGGCAGCACCGCCTCGGTGGCCGCACGGACGACGTCGAACACCTCGTCCCATTCCCCCTCCACCTCGGTGAACATCGACGTCGTGCGGTGGGGCAGGCCGGAGTCGCGGACGACCCGCACCGCGGCGGCGACCGCGTCGTGCACGGATCCGTCGGCACGACCGGTGCCGCTGGGGGCGACGCTGAAGGCGATGAGCATGAGGACCTCCGGGGATTCGAGGGAAGGGATCAGGACGAGGGTGCGTACCGCGCGTCGGCCTCGGCGCCGGGTGCAGCCGGCCGCCGGATGCGGGCCCGCCGCACGGGCACGCGCGCGAGGTGCACGAGAACGAGCACGAGCAGACCGATCACGAGCGCATTGCGGGCGGTCAGTACGGTGGCGGCGAAGGAGTCGGCGGCCAGCAGCCCGCCGTAGGTCAGCGGGTACACGGCCATGGTGAGGGCCGCGACGATCAGCGCCAGAGCGGCGGGCAGTCGCGCGGCCGTGCGATCGAGCACGATCCACAGCACGAGCGGCGCGATCAACCAGGTCTGGAACTGCGGCGACCCCACCTTGTTCACGACGATCAGCACGAGCACCAGCGCGAGGGCGAGCGGCGGCATCAGCCGGGCGAACGACGCGCCTCGCCAGGCCTTGATGGCGCCGAGCACAAGCACCGCGCCGACCGCGCACGCGAGCAGCGGCGTCATGAGGGCGATCACGACGTCGACCTCGGGACCCGCGACCTGGAAGGTGAGCATGTCGCGGTCGTAGTAGATGAAGGACCCGTCCTCGCCGAGGACCGCGCGCCACAGGTAGAACGCGCTCACCGGTGCCTCGAGCTGCAGACCCCGGCCCGTCTGTCCCGTGACGAAGCCCAGCGCGTGCGCGGCACCCCCCGCCGCGACGATCGCACCGAGCACGGCGAGACTGACCGCCGCAGCGGACACGATGACCGAAACCCGGCGGCGAACCGCGACCGCGGCCGCGGCCACCAGCGCGGCGGGCCAGACCTTGATCCACGCACCCGCGGTCAGGAGCGCGGCCGCGAGCACCGGCCGGCGGGCCAGCAGAAGCAGCGCGACCACCGCGATCGGCACGGTGATCGCGTCGATCCGGTACATCCCGATCGGCCCCAGCAGCAGCGCGAACCCGAGCCAGAACCACGCCGCCCGCACACGACCGCGCGATCGCGCACGGCCGACGAGCACGGCGAAGGCGACAGCATCCAACGCCGTCACGAGCACCGCCCACGCGATGATGTACCCGCCTGCCCACGACAGCGCCTCGGCGAGGAGCATCGGGACGAGGGCGAGCTGCGGGTAGACGAAGCTCGAGTGGATGCCCGGGATGCCGGACCCGCTGAGCGTCGACGCCGCCCACGGTTCGTACACGAGATACACATCGCCCATCGGCTGGTTGGGCAGCAGCCAGCCGAGCGCGGCGACGATCAGATGCACGGCGGCGAACGCCGTCCACAGCAGCCCCCGCCTCGACACCCGACAATCCTAGGCGCGCGGGCCCGCGCCGCCGCCGAGCAGGTCGCCGATGACTCGCGGCAACGCCTCGGCGACCTCGAGCGCGACGAGGGGATGCCCGGGGCCGTGTCCGTCCGGATCCCCGGCCGCGCGCCGCCCGGCCACGCCGTGCACCCACGCCCCGGTCGCGGCCAGCGGCCCGAGCGTCTCGACGTCGAATCCCTCGCGCTCGCTCGCCGCCGCGATGATCGCCCCGAGGACGCCGGCCAGCACATCTCCCGTCCCCGCCGTCGAGAGCCACGGGGTTCCGGAGCGGATGCGGGCGCACCAGCCGCCGGGTGTCGCGACGATCGTCTCGGCGCCTTTGCGCAGCACGGCGGCACCGAGCACCGAGGCCGTGCGGCGCACCGCGTCGACATCGGCGCCCGCATCGGGGTCGAGCCCCAGCATCCGTCGCAACCGCGCGAACTCGCCCGCGTGCGGGGTCACGAGCACGGGAGCGGTCGCTGCGGCGGCGAGATCCAGGGCCCCCGCGTCGACGACGACCGGCGTCTCTGCACCGAGCAGGTCGCGAAGGGCCCGCTCCTCCTGCGCGCTGCGATGCTTCGGGTCGGTTCCCGATCCGATCACCCAGGCCTGCACGCGCCCCGCGGCGAGCACCGTCTCGGGGCGCCGGGCGAGCACCGCGCGACCGACCTCGGGCTCTCCGACGTAGCGCACCATGCCGGCGCCCGCGCGCCACGCGGCCTCGACACCCAGAACGGCCGCACCCGGATACGCCGGCGAACCCGTGCGCATCCCGACGACGCCGCGGGTGTACTTGTCGTCGCGATCGGCCGCGGCGCGCAGGTGCGCGGCGGCGTCGGCTCGCGACCACGACCCGGAGTCCTGCATGCCTTCACGCTACTCCGCGGCTCCGAGACTCCGCGCCGACGCGCGCGGGGCCTCCGGTCCGGCGGTCAGACGCGCCGGGTGGCGTCCTGCACCTCGCCGACGAGCTCCTCGATGATGTCCTCGAGGAAGAGCACGCCCGTGGTGCGCCCCTCCCCGTCCCGCACACGGGCCAGGTGGCGGCCGGCGCGACGCATCGTGGCGAGGGCGTCCTCGAGGTCTGTCGTCTCCTGCACGGGGATCATGTGGTGCACCCGCTTCGAGGGAACCGGCTCGTCCAGACGCGCATCGGAGACATCCGCCTCGCGGAGGATGTCCTTGAGGTGCACGTAGCCGACCGGCTCGCCGCCGGCGTCGACGATCACGTAGCGCGAGTAGCCGTGCGTGGCGACCGCGCGCTCGATCTCGAGCGGCGTCGTCGTCTCGGGAAGGGTGACCAGATCGTGCAGGGGCACCGCGATGTCGCGGGCCTTCTTGTCGGTGAACTCCACCGCGGCGAGCACCGCTCCGGTGGAGTCATCGAGCACGCCCTCGCTCGTGGACTGGTTCACGATCGTCGCGACCTCATCGAGCGTGAACGTCGACGCCGCCTCGTCCTTCGGCTCGACTCGGAACAGGCGCAGCACGTGGTTCGCGATCCAGTTCAGCGTCCAGATCACCGGGTGCAGCATCCGGGCCACCCACACCAGCGGCGTCGCGAGCAGCAGCACCGCGCGATCGGGGAGGGTGAAGGCGAGGTTCTTCGGCACCATCTCGCCGAACACGACGTGCAGGTACGACACGATCAGCAGCGCGACCACGAAGGCCGTGACATCGACCGCCGCCTCGGGCAGGCCCGTGAGGGAGAAGGGGATCTCGAGCAGGTGGTGGATCGCGGGCTCGGAGACGTTCAGGATCAGCAGGGAACACACGGTGATACCCAGCTGCGAGGTCGCGAGCATGAGGGTCGCGTGCTCCATGGCGAACAGCGCGGTCTTGGCGGCGCGGGAGCCCTTTTCCGCCAGAGGCTCGATCTGAGACCGTCGCGCCGAGATCACGGCGAACTCCGCGCCGACGAAGAACGCGTTGACCGCGAGCAGCACGACCAGCCAGATGATTCCGGCCCAATCGCTCATCGTGCACCCCTCTCGCTCGCCACGCGGTCCCTGAGGATGCGCTGCGGTCCCGTCATCTGAGCGGTGTCGGCCTCGGGCTCGGGCTCCGGGTCGGGGGTGAAGCGCACGCGGTCGACGCGTCGTCCGTCCATGCGCTGCACCGACAGCATCCCGCCCTCCAGACGGACCTCGTCGCCGACGACGGGGATGCGTTCGAGCTCGCTCATGAGGAAGCCCCCGACGGTGTCGTAGACCTCGCCCTCGGGCACGCGGATGCCGGTGCGGTCGATGAGCTCGTCGGGGCGCCAGTTGCCGGGGAAGGTGATCGAGTCCTTCTGCCGCACGATGCCGGCGCGGCTGCGGTCGTGTTCGTCGGCGACCTCGCCGACGATCTCCTCGACGAGATCCTCGAGGGTGACGACACCGGCGGTGCCGCCGTACTCGTCGACGACGATCGCCAGCTGATAGCCGCGCGCGCGCAGCTCGGCGATGAGGCCGTCGAGGTGCACCGTCTCGGGCACGCGCAGCGGCTCGCTCGCGAGGGCGCCGGCCGGCACTTCGGCGCGGCGCTCGCGCGGCACGGCCACGGCAGCCTTGAGATGGACGACGCCGACGATGTCATCGAGCGACTCGCCGAAGACGGGGAATCGGCTGTGCCCCGTGCGCCGGGCGATCTGGATGACGTCGTCGGCCGAGTCGTCACGGGAGAGGGAGTGCATCGAAGGGCGCGGCGTCATGACATCGGCCGCGCTCAGACGGGAGAAGAGCAGGGTGCGGTTCAGGAGCGACGCGGTGTCCTGCTCGAGCACGCCGGCGCTCGCGGAGCGCCGCACGAGGGAGGAGAGCTCCTCGGCCGTGCGGGCGCCCGAGAGCTCCTCCTTGGGTTCGATGCCCATCGAGCGGAGGATGCCGTTGGCCGAGCCGTTGAGGAGGGCGATCGCGGGCCGGAACACGGCCGTGAAGGCGACCTGGAACGGGATGACGAGCTTGGCGGTCTGACGCGGCAGCGCCAGGGCGAAGTTCTTGGGCACGAGCTCGCCGACGATCATCGACAGCACCGTGGCGACCGTGACCGCGACGATGACCGCGAGCGGGGAGACGAGCCCCGAGGGAAGCCCCCACCCCGTCAGCACCGGCCGGAGGAAGTTCGACAGTGCCGGCTCCATCGTGTATCCGGTCAGCAGCGTCGTCAGGGTGATGCCCAGCTGCGCGCTGGAGAGGTGCGTCGAGGTGATCTTCAGCGCGCTGATGGTCAGCGAGAGCCGTGTCTCGCCGCGATCGCGGCGCGCCTCGAGGTCGGCGCGGTCGAGGTTGACGAGGGCGAACTCGCTCGCCACGAACAGGCCGGTGCCCACGATCAGCAGAAGCCCCACGCCCAACATGATGTAGTCGTACGTCATGCGTCAGCCCCTCGGATGCGAGAGAGCGGGCGGTGGGGCGTGCGTCTGCAACTGGGAGGGTCGTCCATTGTGCCGATCAGTCTAACGGCAGGACGCCCGCCGAAAACCGGGTGACGGCATCCCCGCTACCAGCTGACCGGCAGCGCCTTGCCCTCCTCGTACCCGGCGGCCGATTGCAGTCCCACGAGCGCACGGTCGTGGAACTCGGGCACCGACGCCGCACCCGCGTACGTGAAGGAGGACCGCACACCCGACGTGATCATGTCGAGCAGGTCCTCGAGGCCGGGACGCAGCGGGTCGAGATAGATCCGCGACGACGAGATCCCCTCCGCGAAGAGTTCTTTGCGGGCGAGTTCGTAGGGGTCGAGCCGCCCGAACCGCTCGTGCACGGCCTTGGTCGAGGCCATGCCCCACGACTCCTTGTAGGCGCGGCCTTCGGCGTCCACCAGGAGCTCGCCGGGTGCCTCGATCGTGCCCGCGAACCACGATCCCACCATCACGGATGCCGCCCCCGCCGCCAGCGCGAGCGCCACATCGCGCGGATACCGCACCCCGCCATCGGCCCACACGTGCGCGCCCATCACGCGCGCAGCCTCGGCGGTCTCGAGCACCGCGGAGAACTGGGGACGCCCCACCGCCGTCATCATGCGGGTCGTGCACATCGCGCCGGGACCGACGCCGACCTTCAGGATCGTCGCGCCCGCGACGACGAGATCGTGCACGCCCTCGGCGGTGACGATGTTGCCCGCGGCGATCGGAAGTCCGAGGTCGAGGGCCGCGACCTCGCGGAGCGCCCTCAGCATGCCCTCCTGATGCCCATGGGCGGTGTCGACGACGAGCACATCCACGCCCGCGGCCGCGAGCGCGCGCGCTTTGCCCGCGACGTCGCCGTTGATGCCGACCGCCGCCGCGACGGCGAGGCGGCCCGCGGCGTCCACGGCGGGTCGGTAGAGCGTCGAGCGCAGAGCGCTGCGGCGGCTGAGCGTGCCGACGAGGTGGCCGTGCTCGACGACCGCGACGAGATCGACGCCCGCCTCGACGATGAGATCGAACGCCGCGCGGGGGTCGGTGACGTCCTCGGCGTCGAGGGCCGGGGCGTCGGGTCGCGCGAGGTCGCCCAGTCGGGCGTCGGGCAGCGCGGTCGCGAGCCGTGCGGCCGGCACGATGCCGTTGATCGCGCCCGCTCGCACGCGGGGCCCGCCCTCCCCGACGACGATGCCGTGACCCGGGGTCGCCGGCAGCAGCCGCAGCGCGTCGGCGGCGGTCGCATCGGGGGGCAGCACGAGCGGCGTGTCCCAGGGCACGGGCTGCGACTTCACCCACCGGATGGCGGAGTCGAGCTCCTGCAGCGGGAGGTCCTGCGGCAGGACGCCCAGTCCGCCCCGCCGGGCCAGCGTCGCCGCGAGCCGCGCGCCCGTGACGGAGTTCATGTTGGACGACACGAGCGGGATCGTGGCCGGGGTGCCGTCCGCGGGCGCGAGGTCCACCTGCAGGCGGCTCGAGACATCGGATCGCCGCGGTACCAGGAACACATCGGAGTAGGTCAGATCGACCATCGGGCGTTCACCGGAGAAGTCCATTCCTTTAAGGTAACCCTTCCGCCCGGCCCCGCCAGGGCCGCGCGTGCCGGAACGGGGGCGCGGATTCTGGGATAGGTTGGTAGTCGTGCGCGGCAGGCACGAAAGCCACGCGCGAACCACACTTCATCGATGAAAGAGGGCGATCGAGCGTGTCGAGCCAGGTGGCGGGCGTCGGGACTTCGAACGAGGGAGAATTCGGGGCCAACGAGTGGCTCGTGGACGAACTCTACGAGCAGTTCACCGCGGATCGGAATTCAGTGGACAAGGCCTGGTGGCCGATCCTCGAGGCCTACCACCCCGTCGATGTGGAGAACGGCACGGATGCTGCAGCCGGCGCCGGCGAGCAGTCCGTGCCCACGGCGCCGAGGTCCGAGGCGGCACCGCCGTCGGCGACCGCCGCGAAGGCCGCACCCCCCGCCCCGGCTGACCCGGCGCCCGCGTCGAACTCCGCCGGATCGGAGCCGCACCCCGTGACCGCTCCCATCCCCGTGATGGGCGCGCAGCCCGTCGCCCGGACGACGGCCAAGCCCGCCGCGCGCCAGCCGATCCCCGCGCAGGCACCCGTCACGTCGGCGACGTCCTCCGAAGAGCCGCTCGAGGCCGACAAGGTCACCCCGCTCCGCGGGATGCCGAAGGCGCTCGCGGCCAACATGGACGAGTCGCTGACCGTGCCGACCGCGACGAGCGTGCGCACGATCCCGGCAAAGCTGATGATCGACAACCGGATCGTCATCAACAACCACATGTCGCGCACGCGTGGCGGCAAGATCAGCTTCACCCACCTGATCGGCTGGGCGATCATCCAGGCACTCAAAGAGTTCCCGAGCCAGAACGTCTTCTTCGCCGAGGTCGACGGCAAGCCCGCCGTCGTGGCTCCGGCGCACATCAACCTCGGCATCGCGATCGATCTGCCCAAACCCGACGGCACGCGCGCGCTCATGGTTCCGAGCATCAAGCGCGCCGACACCATGGCGTTCGGCGAGTATCTCGCAGCCTACGAAGACCTGGTGAGCCGTGCGCGGGCGGGCAAGCTCGCGGCGACCGACTTCCAGGGCACGACGATCTCGCTCACCAACCCTGGCGGCATCGGCACGGTGCACTCCGTGCCGCGCCTGATGAAGGGCCAGGGCTGCATCGTGGGCGCCGGCGCCCTCGAGTATCCGGCCGAGTTCCAGGGCGCGAGCGACAAGACCCTCAACGAGCTCGCGATCGGCAAGACGATCACCCTGACGAGCACCTATGACCACCGCGTCATCCAGGGCGCGGGATCGGGCGAGTTCCTCAAGAAGGTGCACGAGCTGCTCATCGGGCAGCGCGGCTTCTACGACGACATCTTCGCGGCGCTCCGCATCCCGTACGCACCGATCCACTGGGCCGCCGACATCAACGTCGACGTCGCCGAGCGCATCGACAAGCAGGCGCGTGTGCAGGAGCTCATCAACTCCTACCGGGTTCGCGGGCACCTGATGGCCGACACCGACCCGCTCGAATACGTCCAGCGGACCCACCCCGACCTCGAGATCGAGGAGCACGGGCTGACGTTCTGGGACCTCGACCGGGAGTTCGTCACGGGCGGCTTCGGCGGCAAGCGCATGATGAAGCTGCGCGACATCCTGGGCGTGCTGCGGGACTCGTATTGCCGCACACTCGGCATCGAGTACATGCACATCCAGGACCCGGAGCAGCGCCGCTGGTTCCAGCAGAAGGTCGAGGTCAAATACACCAAACCCGGCCACGACGAGCAGCTGCGCATCCTCAGCAAGCTCAACGAGGCCGAGGCGTTCGAGACCTTCCTGCAGACCAAGTACGTCGGCCAGAAGCGCTTCAGCCTCGAGGGCGGCGAATCGCTCATCCCCCTCCTCGACGAGATCCTGCAGGGCGCGGCCGAGGCCCGCCTCGACGGCGCCGCGATCGGCATGGCGCACCGCGGTCGCCTGAACGTGCTGACGAACATCGCGGGCAAGACCTACGGTCAGGTGTTCCGCGAGTTCGAGGGCTCCGTCGCGCTCGGCAACAAGCGCGGCTCCGGCGATGTGAAATACCACCTCGGCACCGAGGGCACCTTCATCAGCGACGGCGGCGAGGAGCTGCCGGTCTACCTGGCGGCCAACCCCTCGCACCTCGAGACGGTCGACGGCGTGCTCGAGGGCATCGTGCGGGCCAAACAGGACCGCAAGCCCATCGGCACCTTCTCGTGGCTGCCGATCCTCGTACACGGCGATGCGGCCTTCGCCGGCCAGGGGGTCGTGGTCGAGACCCTGCAGATGTCGCAGCTGCGCGGCTACCGCACGGGCGGCACGATCCACGTCGTGGTCAACAACCAGGTCGGCTTCACGACCCTCCCCCAGGACGCCCGATCCTCGGTGTACGCCACGGATGTCGCCAAGACCATCCAGGCGCCGATCTTCCACGTCAACGGCGATGACCCCGAGGCCGTCGTGCGCGTCGCCCAGCTCGCCTTCGAATACCGCGAGCGCTTCCACCGCGACGTCGTGATCGATCTCATCTGCTACCGCCGCCGCGGTCACAACGAGGGTGACGACCCCTCGATGACGCAGCCGCTGATGACCAACCTCATCGAGGCCAAACGCTCGGTCCGCCGCCTCTACACCGAGTCCCTCGTCGGTCGTGGCGACATCACCGAGGCCGAGTACGAGAAGGCCAAGCGCGACTTCCAGGATCGCCTCGAGGTCGCCTTCGCCGAGACCCACGCGGCCGAGACGGGGGCGCACGATGTCGTCTCGGACGCCGCCGCCGACGAGACGGGCGAGATCTCGTGGGGCGAACTCGAGACCACGGGGGTGTCGACCGATGTCGTGCACCTGATCGGCGACGCGTTCGTCAACAAGCCCGACGGTTTCACGGTGCATCCCAAGATCCAGCAGCTGCTCGACAAGCGCCTGGACATGAGCCGCAACGGCACCATCGACTGGGGTTTCGCCGAGCTGCTTGCTTTCGGCTCGGTGCTGCTTGAGGGAACGAACGTACGCCTGGCGGGGCAGGACTCCCGCCGTGGCACGTTCGTCCAGCGCCACTCGGTCATGCACGACCGCGCGAACGGGCAGGAGTGGATCCCGCTCGCCAACCTCAGCGAGCGTCAGGGCAAGTTCTGGGTCTACGACTCGCTGCTCAGCGAATACGCCGCCATGGCGTTCGAGTACGGGTACTCCGTCGAGCGGCCCGACGCCCTCGTGCTCTGGGAGGGACAGTTCGGCGACTTCGCCAACGGCGCCCAGTCGGTCATCGACGAGTTCATCTCGTCGGCCGATCAGAAGTGGGGTCAGCAATCCAGCGTCGCCCTGCTCCTCCCCCACGGCTACGAGGGCCAGGGGCCGGATCACTCCTCGGCACGCATCGAGCGCTACCTGCAGATGTGCGCGCAGGACAACATGATCGTCGCACGTCCCTCGACCCCCGCCTCCTACTTCCATCTGCTGCGCCGGCAGGCCTACGCACGGCCCCGCCGACCGCTGGTGGTCTTCACGCCCAAGGCGATGCTGCGCCTGCGCGGCGCGACCAGCCCGGTCGAGGACTTCACGAGCGGCCGTTTCGAGTCGGTGCTCGACGATGACCGGGGGCTCGATGCCTCGGCCGTCACCAAGGTGCTGCTGCACGCGGGAAAGATCCACTGGGATCTGCGCTCCGAACTCGACAAGCGCCCCGACCCGTCGATCGCGCTCGTGCGTCTCGAGCAGTACTACCCGGCGCCGATCGACGAGCTCAATGCCGTCATCGACCGTTACCCGAACGCGCAGCTGTACTGGGTGCAGGACGAGCCCGAGAACCAGGGCGCGTGGCCGTTCATCGCCCTCGAGGTCGTCAAGCACCTGCACGGTCGCACGATCCGCCGCATCTCCCGTGCCGCCGCGGCGTCGCCCGCGACCGGCTCGCCGAAGGTGCACGCGATCGAGCACGCCGAGCTCATGAAGAAGGCTCTCGCGCCGGCCGCCGGCTGATCGCCGAGGAACGCCGACACCTCTCAGAACCGCGCGGAGAATCCACCGTCGGCGTGGAGAAGCTGGCCGCTGATCCAGCGACCCTCGTCGGAGAGCAGGACGGACGTGATGCCGGCGATGTCCGGGGGCGTTCCGGCTCTTCCGAGCGGCTGATACGCCAGCAGTGTCGCCCGTGTCTCATCGTCCATCCACCCCGTGTCGACCGGACCCGGATTGACCACGTTGGCCGAGATCAGTCGCGGCCCGAGTTCGCGGGCCGCCGAGATGACGATCCGGTCGAGGGCGCCCTTGGATGCACCGTAGGGAAGGTTGCCGGTCGTGTGGTCGCTCGTGAATGCGACGATCGCCCCGCCGGACGCATCGACCTGGCGAGCGAACGCCGCGATCAGAAGGAGCGTCGCGCGCGCATTCACGGCAAGGTGCTCATCGAAGCTCTCGGCCGTTGTATCGAGGATGCCGGACTCGACGCCGTGGGCGTGGCTCAGCACCAGCGCGGACAGCGGACCCCGTTCGCGTGCGATCCGCTCGATGAGGGTGGTGGGCGCCGCGATATCGGACAGGTCGCACGGGTAGTCGCCGGTATCGCGGTCGCTGGTGATCACATCCCATCCGTCCGCGGCGAGCCGGGGAACGATGGCTGCGGCGATGCTGTCCGCGCGCGCCGTACCGGTCACGAGTGCGACGGGCATGTCAGTACCAGATGCCGAGTCGGGGAGCCGTGGGCGCCGTGAACGCCCGATCCAGCGCGGCGATGGCGTCGGAGTCGCCGCGCACGAGACCGGCTCCCCGCAGCGTCGAGAAGCGCACGCCGCCGAGGTAGCCGGCGGCGAGCGCCGCGGCTGAGAGCTGCACCTGTGCCGACGTACCCGTTCGGTCGATGAGGGCGCGACGATCGTCCCCGATCTGCAGGCTCCAGCATCCCGTCGCAAAGCCCTGCGGATCGGCGACCTCGATCGTGACGTCCGCGACGGCGGAGTATTCGCGCGCTCGGAGGGCGGCGGGCACATCGAGGATGCGCAGCCAGCCGTGGTCGCGCACCGTCGAGACGAGGCCACGCTCATCGCGGAGCATCCATGGCAGGGGCTCTTCGATCGACCGCAGCCGCGCGTGAACCCGATGCACCAGGTCATGCTCGATCACGAAGCGCCACAGTGCCGCATAGGCGTCGGGGCCGTCCGCGAAGAGTGCGCGCACATCCAGCGTGTGCCGCGCGAAGTCCGTCTCGTCCTCGGTGATCCGGTAGACGAGCAGCCCGGTGCGCTCCCCCTGCGGACTCGTGTAGGCCACCGCGCGGGTGCGGCCGGGATGCTCCGAGCCGCGAGCCACGGCCGCGAACTGGCGCCAGCGCCCCAGCCACCCATCGACCTCGCCCGGTCGATTCACTCTCACCCGATCGTGGAGCGCGCCGAGCAGAGCCACGGCCTCAGACCGATCGACGTGGTCGAGGGTGCCCGGCGCATCCGGCCCCGCCCAGCCGGCGCGGCGTGTATCGATCACCCAGTCGGCGGTGCGCACAGCGGGAGCGAACCCGAACCGACCGTAGATCGTAGCCTCGGACACGGTGAGGCCCGCGATCGCGAGGCCGGCATCGCGACCCGCGCGCAGTTCGCCCTGGAGCATCGCCCGGGCGATGCCGCGACGGCGACGCGTCGGCGACACAGTCACGCCGCTGATCGCCCAGAACGGGACGGTGCGCTCGCCCGGGACGCTCAGCTCCCCCGTCCACGAGTTGACCGTGCCCACGGGCGCGGAGCCCGCGTCGGCCCCGGCGTCGTACACGCCCACCCACCGCCGGTACGCGAGCTGCTCGCGGAACTCGGCCACCTCGTCATCCGACTGCTCGCCGCCGAGGAATCCGCGACTCTCCGCCTGGATGTACGCACGAGCCGCATCGTCGTCCGCGGGATCGACGACCGCATAGCGGAAGCCGGAGGCGGCGAGCGCCTGCCGTGACGTGGAATCGAGCGGAACGGTGCGGGCGTCGGTGCGTGCCATGTATCGAGGCTAACGGTGCCGGGCTCGGGCATCCGGCCCGCCGTCGGCGTCAGGTGTGAGAGGCCTGCGCGACGCGCAGTCGGGCGAGGACCTGATCGCGCAGCTCTTCGGGAGCCGTCTCACGGCAGGCGCGCGCGACGACGTCGGTCAGGGTCTTCGCCACAAGAGCCTCGTCACTGCACTCGGGGCAGTGCGCAAGGTGCTCGGTGATGTCCTGGTGCTCGGTCTTGCACACTTCGTTGCGGAGGTACTCTTCGAGGTCGCGCCGCGCCTTCTCACAGCCGCAATCGGTCATTTTGTGCTCCTGGGGGTTGCGGGAACGATGCCCCGCTCTTTTGCGTAGTCGGCAAGCAGGTCGCGCAGCAGCCGCCGGCCGCGGTGCAGGCGGCTCATGACCGTGCCGATGGGGGTTTTCATGATGTCCGCGATCTCCTGATAGGCGAAGCCTTCGACGTCTGCGAGGTACACCGCCAGCCGGAAATCCTCGGGGATGGCCTGCAGTGCGTCTTTGACGGCGGACGCCGGCATGTGATCGATCGCTTCGGCCTCGGCGGAGCGGCTGCTGGTCGCCGTCGTCGATTCCGCTCCGCCCAGCTGCCAGTCCTCGAGGTCGTCGATCGTTCCCTGGTAGGGCTCGCGCTGCTTCTTGCGGTACGTGTTGATGTAGCTGTTGGTGAGGATGCGGTAGAGCCACGCCTTCAGGTTGGTGCCCTGCTGGAAGGTGGCCCACGACGAGAAGGCCTTCACGAAGGTCTCCTGCACGAGGTCGGCCGCATCGGCCGGGTTGCGCGTCATGCGCATCGCAGCCCCGTAGAGCTGATCCATGAAGGGCAGCGCCTGCGCCTCGAACTGATCGCGCGCGGTGCCGGGGTGCGCGAGCACCTCGTCGGGCTCAGGCTGGTCGTCCATGACGACCCAGTCTAGGCGCGCGGTTGCGTTGGCCCGCGGCCTCTCCAGCGTCAGGTTCATCGTGTCCTCTCGGGGGCTCGATAAGGTAGAACCCGATGACCCAGCACGGCTATTCCCCGCTCGCAGACGAGACGCGGGCCGGCGCGCCCACGCGGGATGCCGCGCAGCCCACCGCATGGACCGCGCCGACCGCATCGGGCCCGCTGCACGCCACCCTCACCCTCCCCGGATCGAAATCGCTCACCGGCCGCGAGCTCGTGCTCGCGGCGCTCGCCGAGGGACCGGGGCGTCTGATCGCCCCGCTGCACTCGCAGGACTCCGCCCGCATGGTCGATGCGCTTCGCACCCTCGGCGTCCGGATCGACGCCGAGCCGGGCGCGGGGGGTTTCGGCGACGATCTGCTCATCACCCCGCCCGGGTCGTTCACCGGAGGCGGCGACATCGACTGCGGCCAGGCCGGCACGGTCATGCGCTTCGTCTCGCCCCTCGCGGGCCTCGCGCGAGGCGATGTGCACCTCACCGCCGACGCGAGCGCGCTGCACCGGCCCATGGGGGAGCTGATCCACGCCCTGCGCGACATCGGCGTCGACATCGACGACGGCGGACGGTGGTCGCTGCCCTTCACGGTTCGCGGTCACGGGCACATCCGCGGCGGAGAGGTGCGCATCGACGCGTCCCGATCCAGCCAGTTCGTGTCGGGGCTGCTGCTGGCGGCACCGCGCTTCGACGTCGGACTGCACCTCATCCACACCGGCAGCCGCCTGCCCAGCGTGCCCCACATCGACATGACGGTCGAGGCGCTCTCCCATCGCGGTGTCCACGTCGAGCGTCCGGCGCCCAACGAGTGGGTCGTCCCGGCCACCGCCCTGCGGGCCAAAGACATCGCCATCGAGCCCGACCTCTCCAACGCGGCGCCCTTCCTCGCCGCGGCCATGGTCGCGGGTGGCTCCGTCACGGTGACCGGATGGCCTGCGCACTCCACGCAGCCAGGCGCGATGCTCAACGATCTGCTGCACACCGCCGGCGCCCGGGTCTCGCGCCGCGGTGGCGCCCTGACGGTCACGGGACACGGCATCCGTGCCTTCGACATCGACCTCTCGGCCGCGGGAGAGCTCGCGCCCACGATCGTGGGACTCGCCGCCCTGGCCGACGGCGAGTGCACCATCACGGGCATCGGGCACATCCGCCTGCACGAGACCGACCGCATCCGGGCGCTCGTCGACGGCATCAACGCGCTCGGTGGCGACGCCGCGGAGCTGCCCGATGGCATTCGCATCACGCCGCGCCCGCTGCACGGCGGTCTGTGGCGCTCGCACCACGATCACCGCATGGCGACGACCGGCGCCCTGCTCGGTCTTGCCGTTCCCGGCGTCGAGATCGACGATCTGAGCGTGACGGCGAAGACTCTTCCGCAGTTCGAACAGCTGTGGATGACGATGCTCGGCGGCACGGGCTGAGGGCGCGCGGCGATCCCATGGACCCGACCGAGAACTGGTGGGACGACGGCGAGACCGACGACGATCCCGAGTTCGACGAAGCCGACATCCGCGTCCGCCCCAATCCCAAAGCCAATCGCCCTCGCACGAAGCGCCGTCCGAGTCACCACGACGCCGTCGTCGGCAGGGTGCTGGGCGTCGACAGGGGCCGGTACGCGGTTCTGCTCGACGAAGACACCCCCGAGGAGCACGAGGTCATCGCCTCGCGAGCGAGGGAGCTGCGTCGGCAGCCGATCGTCACCGGCGACCGAGCCCGTGTCGTCGGCGACACGTCGGGCGAGGTGGGAACCCTGTCGCGGATCGTGGGCATCGAACCCCGCTCGACCCTGCTCCGCCGTTCCGCCGACGACACCGATCTTGTCGAGCGCGTCGTCGTGGCCAACGCCGACCAGATGCTCATCGTGGTCGCCGCGGCCGACCCCGAACCCCGCCCCCGGCTCGTCGACCGCTACCTGATCGCGGCGCTGGATGCCGGCATCCGGCCTCTGCTCGTGATCACCAAGACCGACCTGGCCTCTCCCGCGCAGTTCCTCACGCACTTCGAAGGGCTCGACCTCGTGGTCTTCGAGAGCGCGCGCGGGGAGATGCCGTTGGAGAGCATCGGTGCGAGTCTCGTCGGCCACTCGACGGTTTTTGTCGGGCATTCGGGGGTGGGAAAGTCCACGCTCGTGAACGCCCTCGTCCCGACGGCGCTGCGGGCGACGGGCCACGTCAACGAGGTGACGGGCAGGGGTCGACACACCTCGTCCTCGACGGTGTCGCTGCGTTATTCCAGCGCCGACGGCTCCGGATGGGTGATCGACACGCCCGGCGTGCGCTCGTTCGGCCTCGGCCACATCGATCCCGCGAACGTCCTCCGCGCGTACACCGACCTCGACCGCATCGCAGAGCGCTGCCCGCGCGGGTGCACGCATCTTCCCGACGCCCCCGACTGCGCGATCATCGAAGCCGTGGCCGACGGGGAGCTCGGCCCGACGGGTCCCGCCCGGCTGGATTCGCTGCAGCGGCTGCTGGCGACGTTCGCGCGCATCCACAGCGGCACCGATGCGTCCTAGTCTGAAGGGGTGACTTCCGTGCGCCTCGAACCCGGTTCCCCCGCCCCCGACTTCCGTCTGCACGATCAGGACGGCGAAGAGGTCTCCCTCGCCGATCTCCGCGGCTCACGCGTGATCCTGTACTTCTACCCGGCGGCGATGACCCCCGGCTGCACCACGCAGGCCTGCGACTTCCGCGACAGCCTCGCATCGCTGCAGGGCGGCGGATACACGGTGCTCGGCGTCTCGCGGGACGACCCGGCGAAGCTCCGCGAGTTCCGCGAGCGCGACGGGCTGACCTTCGATCTGCTGAGCGACCCCGATCGCGCCGCTCACGACGCGTACGGCGCGTGGGGCGAGAAGGTCAACTACGGCAAGACCGTCGAGGGCGTCCTGCGGTCCACCTTCGTGATCGATGAGCAGGGCTCCATCGTGCACGCCCTCTACAACGTCAAGGCGACGGGGCATGTCGCGCGTCTGCGCGGCATGCTCGGCCTCGACGGCTGACGCGGCTCAGTCGCCCTCGGCCGGCGCATCGGATCCGGCACGACGTGCCGACCGCCGCGCGGCACTGATCACGAGCAGCAGCACGATCAGCGCGGGAGCCGCGATCAGCGCCGCCTGCGCCGGGTGGGCGTACGCGCCCGTCGCGGCGCCGAGCGCGACGGCGAGGATGAGCAGCTGGGCGACGATCGCTCCCGAACGCCCCCACCCCTGATCGCGCAGGATCGCGACGCCGAACGCGACGAGGGCGATGGCCGCCGCCGCCGTGAGCACGACGAGCGCGGTCGCAGTGCCGACATCCATCACCTCGGCACCGAAGAACGACGCGCCCATCCAGAGCGCGATACCGCCCAGCACCAGGCCCTCGAGAGCGACGGATGCTGCCGCCGCGATGGTCACGGGATCGCTGCGCATTCGACGGCCTCTCTCTGCGGGACGCACCCGAAGTTGTTCGGATCCTCCAGGGCTGAGAGCGAACGCTCAGCAATGTGCACAGGAAACACCCGGACGAACCCTTGATCAGTCCGGGGACGTGTGGGACGATGGGACAAGCCATGTGCTCCCACAGCGCCGTGGGGCGAGCTTCCTGCTCGCACCTCACCAGGGTACCGGACCCGAAACCGAACTCTGAGCACTCGCTCATCCCCCACCCCTCGCAACAAGGAGCTATCTGCATGGACTGGCGCGATAAGGCCGCATGCCTCACCGTCGACCCCGAGCTGTTCTTCCCGGTCGGAAACACCGGGCCGGCGGTCGACCAGATCGAGAAGGCGAAGGCCGTCTGCGCCCGCTGCACCGTGACCGAGATCTGTCTGCAGTACGCGCTCGAGTCGGGGCAGGACTCCGGCGTCTGGGGCGGCCTCTCCGAAGACGAGCGTCGCGCCCTCAAGCGCCGCGCCGCCCGCGCCCGCCGAGCCAGCTGAGCCCGACCGCCGAGGATCGCCCGCGCCGGATCAGGTCCTGGCGCGGTCGATCCACCGCAGCGGGATGTCGATCGTGACTTCCGTGCCGCTGCCCATGATCGTGTGCCAGTCGATCGTCCCTCCCAGCTCACCCTGGATGAGGGTGCGGACGATCTGCGTGCCCAGGCCGCGGCCGACCTGACCCTCGGGAAGGCCCACCCCGCTGTCGCGCACACTCACCTTGAGCCGCGACGTGGTGCGCTTGGCCTCGATCTCGACGGTTCCCTCGCGTCCCGCGAGGCCGTGCTCGACGGCGTTGGTCACGAGCTCGGTGAGGGCGAGGGCGAGCGGCGTCGCGTACTCGCTGGGCAGCTCGCCGAAGGTTCCGCTCGATCGGGTCTGCGCGCGCGTTCCCGCGCCCGCCGCGACCTCGGCGACGAGCTTGAGCACCCGATCGAAGACCTCGTCGAAGTCCACAGCCTGCGTGAGCCCCTCCGAGAGGGTGTCGTGCACGACCGCGATCGCCGACACCCGCCGCATCGCCTGGGTGAGGGCATCGCGCGCCTCGTCGGAGTGCGTGCGCCGCGCCTGGATGCGCAGCAGTGAGGCGACGGTCTGCAGGTTGTTCTTGACGCGGTGATGGATCTCGCGGATCGTCGCGTCCTTGGTGATCAGCTCCTGCTCCTGGTGGCGGATCTCGGTCACGTCGCGGCAGAGGACGATCGCGCCCGTGCGCTCGCCGTGATGGCGAAGCGGAATCGCACGCAGAGAGACGGCGACCCCGCGCGCCTCGATGTCCGAACGCCACGGCGCGCGGCCGGTCACGACGAGCGGCAGCGACTCGTCGATCTGCTCCTGGGCGGGAAGGATGCGGGTGGTCACCTCGCTGAGGGATTCGCCCTCGAGCTCGTCGTCGAAGCCGAGCCGCCCCCAGGCGGAGAGCGCATTGGGGCTCGCGAAGGTCGTGATGCCGTCGACGTCCAAACGGATCAGACCGTCCGACGCGCGCGGCGCCCCGCGGCGCGGGCCCGTCGGGGCCGACAGATCCGGGAACTCACCCCAGGCGACCATGCCGAACAGGTCATCGGCGCAGTCGTTGAAGGTGATCTGCTGTCGGCTGGGCGTGCGCGCCTCGCCGAGATTGGTGTGCCGGGTGAGGACGCCGACGACGCGTGCGGGTGCTCCATCCCGCGCGGGCACGCTGATCACGGGGACCGCCCGCACACGTGTGGGGGTCTCCTCGAACCAGTCGGGCGACGCGGAGTCCACGATCCGCGCGGAGTCGAACGCCTCGCGCACCTGTGTTCGCCATTGCGGCCGCACCCGGTCGCCCACGATGTCCCGATAGAACAGCGTCGCAGCGCCCGAGGGGCGCGTATGCGCGACGGCGACGAACGAGTCGTCGGGGGTCGGCACCCAGAGCACGATGTCGGCGAAGGCGAGGTCTGCCAGCAGCTGGCCGTCGCCCGCCAGGCGGTGCAGCCACTCCACGTCCGCTTCGGTCGCGCGGCCCTGGGCGTAGACGATTTCGCTGAGGGTCGACACCCCCCCAGCCTAGGCGCTGAGCCTGTCGGTCCCCGCCCGCCGGCGTGTACGCTTCGTCGCCCGCGACCCCGCGGGCACGAGCTCGCCTCCGACCGCGGGCTGGACCCCTTCCCCGACGAGTCGCCGCGCCGCGGCGACCAGCGGCGACCGGGGCGAGACCTCCGCGAGCGGACGCGCCTGGAGCACCGCAGCATCCGCGCTCCGGGGGTCCAGCGGAAGGAAGAACACGTCGTCGATGCCGGCGAACCGCTCGAGAGTGCGTCGGATCTGTCCGCGAGCGTCGAATCCGAGGGCGCCCGGGCGCAGTTTGTTGACAGCCACCACGACCCTCGTCGAGCCGATCGTCGCGCGCAGCTCCGCGTACCCGCGCAGAAACCGCGCCACGCCCACCGGATCGGCGGCGCAGACCGCGATCACGAGGTCGGCGGACGCCAGGGCGGCCGACGTCGCGCCGTTGCGGCGCGGCCCGTCGAGATCGCTCATGAGCTCCTCGTCGCGCTCGAGCGACGAAGACACGTCGACGACCACGGCGTCGACCCACTCGCGGCAGGCCTCCAGCGCCGCGCTGACGCGGTCTTCGGCGAGCTCAGGCCATCGACCCGTCCGATTGAGCCCGCAGAGCACATCGACGACCCCGCCGGCATGCGCGAGCGGGATGCTGATGCGGGTCAGCTCGCGTGCGTCGAGCGAGCCGAGCCCGGCCTGCCGGCACGCCGCCGCAAACCCCGGGCCCTCATCGGCGATCCCCAGGGAGAGCGCGAGGGAGGGCGCGTGCACGTCGGCGTCGATGAGGGCGCAGTGGCGGCCGCCGCGGGCCAGCTCGAAGGCGATGAGCGACGCGATCGTGGATCGCCCTGGCGCTCCCCCGGGCCCCCACACCGCGATGATGCGGCCCCGGCTCCCGAATGCCGCCGTCGCGCCCGGCACGGGATCGGCCCGCAGCGCGTCGATGACCGCCCACGCCTCCGCCGCGATCAGCGCGGGCTCCAGCCCGAAGGCCCCCGCCCACCTCTGCGCATCGGCGTCGTCGCAGACCGGCAGGATCCGCACCCCGCGACGATCGCACGCCGCGACGAGGTCAGCAGTGAGCGTGCGGCGGTCCGCGCGCAGCACCATGGCCGTCGCGCGCGCGAGCGCGTCACGGGTCCGATCGAGATCGGGAGCCGCGAGGAGATCGGATGCTGCCGCAGCGGGCGCGCCCGGATCCACCACGCCCACGATCTCGAGCCCTGCGCGAGAGAGCTCCGACGCGACGCGCGACGCCGCGGAGCCGCCCAGCGCGACGAGGATCCGCGCACTCATCCTGTCACCGCCGCCGGGACGAGCGAGATGGCCGCCCCGGCCGAGAGTGCCTCGAGGGTCGCGGCGACGTCGGCGCGCGGGATGACGATCTCGACATCCGTACCGCCGGATCCCATCATCGATCCCGACTCCCGCACGCGGGCGACCGTCGCGTCGGCCACGAGGATCGACGGTGTCCGCAGGATCCCGTCGGCGTCCGCGGAGGCGGCCCACAGCTCGACCGGAGCGCCCGGACCCATCCCGGAGGGCACCGGCGTGGCGCTGGAGACCACAACCGTCGTGACCTTCACCTCCTCCGCCGGCGCGAGGGCGCTGCGGGGCACCAGTTCGCCCTCGCGGATCGAGCGCGTCGCCACCGAGCCGGGCTGCAGCTGCTCGGCTCCGAAGTAGGCCTCCCCCGCCGCACCGAGAGCCGCATCGACGGCAGTCAGGTCCGCGGCCGTCACGGGGTCTCCGGGCATGAGGGTGCGCGATGCGGCGAACACCGGACTGGTCGTCGCGGCAGCATCCACCACGATCCAGACGCCGGCGACCGACAGCGCGATCAGCGCGATGCCGACGAAGAAACGCAGGTCAGCCCAGAAGACACGGCGGCGTGGTCGGGGTGGGTCCGTTGCGGTCATGGCGATCCTCTCCGGGCGGCGCGGCGGCCGTCCCCTGTCCGATCGCCCATCGTGGCCGATGCGGGCGGATCGGCGCGTCCCGTTATCCACAGGTCACGCGATCCGGGCGTCCGTGGCCGGGTCCATAATGGGGGTCATGTCCGATAGCTCCCCAGGCGGCGTGCGCTACCTCGCGCCGTCACAGGTGGCCGAGCTGTTGAGCATCGACGTCTCCGAGGTCATGGAGCTGGTGCACGAGGGTCGCCTGCGTGGCGCACGACTGGGCTCGCCGGCGAAGTGGCGCATCGAGGAGGACAGCCTGCGCGGGTACATCGACGACCAGGTCGAAGAAGCGCGACAGATGCACCTGTGGCAGCAGTCGCAGGCGGCCAGCTTTCCCGAGGTGTGGGGCGGCGGCGCGAGCTACCGGCCCGAGTGATCGTCCGACGCCGCAGCGCGTCACACCAGGGCGGGAGCCGCGTCCGCGTCGAGGTGGACGCAGGCGATCGCGGCGAACGGCACGATGCGCACCGCGGTGATCTCCCGCTGACGCCGGGGCGTGCCCGCGTCATGCACCGCCAGATCGAGATGATCGGCCGCCACGCGATCGATCGTGCCCGTCTGATGCCGACCCTGCGCGGACACCACACGCACGGGGAGACGGCGGCGAGCGACATCACGCAGGACGAAGCCGAAGGTGAGCCGCTCCGACAGGTGGGCACGCTCGTGCGGCCGTGGGCGCGCACTGCGCACGAGGGCGTGCGGGGCCACGGCCACCGACGCGATCGCCGCCAGCGGGGCGATGACCAGTCCGTGCACGGCGTCGTCGGCGCGGATGGCGGTGAAATCCGCCCCGACCGCCCGCAGCGAGCCGGTCAGCACGTCGCCGCACAGCACCTCCACGCCGACCCGATCGGCGGACCGCGGCGGTGATTCCACGAGCGCGCTCAGTCGGCTCCGCAGCGTCATTCTGGCGATCCGGACGCGTTCGGCTTCGCTGTCGAGGGCAGCACGTTCGGCCTCCCACTCGGAGGCGAGTTGATCCTCGAGGTCTTCGAAGAGCCGATCCCAGCGCACGCGCCGACCCTAGGACAGCCGGGCCGCGCTCCCGGCGAGTTATCCACACGTGCCCCCTTCCCGGGCTACTCCTAGGCTGCGTGTGGTCTACTGCCAACACAGCAAACGCTCGAGAGATGGGGGTCTCCATGAGCAGGTCCGCCGCCGACGGTGCTGGGGCGCCGCGTGCGCGCCGCAGCGCCTATCCGGGCGAGTCCGACGAGTACTTCTCGCGGCAGCGCACACCGACATCCGACCTGCCCGACCCTGACCCGCTCGTCACCAACCTCGCCCGTGGCGTGCTCGAAGTGCTTGCCGGCGTTCGGGAGGTCGACCAGCTCGCCCGATGGCTCTCCGAGGACGCCTTCCGCCGGCTCGTGACCCGAAGCAACCTCGCCACCCGCGCCCGCAGCGCACGGGGCGTCCCGGCCGTCAGGCCGCACCTCGCCGTGCTCTCCACCCGATCGATGAGCCCCGCCGACGGCGTGGTGGAGGCCGTCGTGATCATCTCCGCTCCGCACCGCACGCGCGCGATCGCCCTGCGGCTCGAGGGCACCGACGGGCGCTGGCGCGCGACGTCCCTGGCCGTGCTCTGACTCAGGGCCCGCGGGGCGCTACTGGCGATACGAAGACAGGAAGTTGCCCAGCCGCTCGACGGCATCCGCGAGCACGCGCGCCTCGGGCAGTGTCACGACACGCAGGTGATCCGGCGTGGGCCAGTTGAACCCGGTGCCCTGCACGAGCAGGACGTGCTCCTGCACCAGGAAGTCGTAGACGAGCTTGGCGTCGTCGCGGATCTCATGCACCTCGGGGTCCAGTCGCGGAAACGCGTAGAGCGCTCCCCGCGGGCGCACGCACGAGACGCCCGGGATGCTCTCCAGCCCCTCCCACGCGACATCGCGCTGCTCGTGCAGGCGTCCCGACGGCGCGATCAGCGCGTCGATCGACTGCACTCCGCTGAGGGCCGCCTGCACCGCGTGCTGCGCGGGGACGTTGGGGCACAGACGTGTCGAGGCCAGGAGGTTGATGCCCTCGAGGAATCCGGCCGCGTGCCGCTGCGGACCTGTGATGACCATCCAGCCCGAGCGGTAGCCCGCCACCCGATAGGTCTTCGAGAGCCCGTTGAAGGTCAGGCAGAGCAGGTCGGGAGCCACGCTCGCCATCGGGATGTGCGTCGCCTCGTCGAAGAGGATGCGGTCGTAGATCTCGTCGGCGAGGACCAGCAGCGAGTGCTCCCGGGCGATCTCGGCGATCCCCTCGAGCACGGCCCGCGAGTACACGGCACCGGTCGGATTGTTCGGGTTGATCACGACGATCGCCTTGGTGCGCGGAGTGACCTTGGCGCGGATGTCTTCGAGATCGGGCTGCCACTCGTTCTCCTCGTCGCACGTGTAGTGCACGGGAGTGCCCCCCGACAGGCTCGTCATGGCCGTCCAGAGCGGGTAGTCGGGCGCGGGGATCAACACCTCGTCGCCCTCGTCGAGCAGCGCCTGCATCGTCATCGTGATCAGTTCGGACACGCCGTTGCCGAGGAACACGTCGTCCGGATCGATGCGTGGAAAGCCCTCGACCTCTTCATAGCGGTACACGACGGCGCGACGCGCCGAGAGGATGCCGCGGCTCTCGCTGTACCCGTGCGCCGTGGGGATCGCGGCGATCATGTCGCGGACGATCTGGTAGGGCGCCTCGAACCCGAAGGTGGCGGGGTTGCCGGTGTTGAGCTTGAGCACCGTGTGCCCCTCGGCCTCGAGCCGGGCGGCCTCGACGAGGGCGTTGCCGCGGATCTCGTAGAGGACGTTCTTCAGCTTCGAGGACTGATCGAGGGGACGGAGGGTGCTCATCGGCCCAGGATATCCGCGGTGCGAGCAGGCCACCGGACACCCCGTGGCATGCTCGGGAGCCGGGCGACTACTTGCGCTTGGCCGACGCGCGCCGTTCGGCGCGGTTCACCGGAGCCTGGCCCTGCCCCGGGTCGGCCTGATCGGTCGGCTGACCGAAGGCTCCGCGCGCCGCCGGAGCTCCGGCATCCGGCGCCTGCGCACCCCTCTGCGCCGCCGCCCGCTGCAGTTTGGCGGTCGCCGCCTGCTGCACCTGACCGCGCTCGTTACGCACCTCGACCTCGCCCGCGTCGTTGGCCGCCGAGAACTCGAGCCGCTCGTCGCCGGGCCCGGCCGCGAGACCCTTGGCCGCGACCTCGGCGTGGGCCTCGGGGCCCTCGCCCGCGCCTCGCGCTGGTACTCGACCAGCGGGTCGCGCTGGGCCATCGCCCGCAGGCCGATGCCGTCCTTCAGGTAGTCCATCTCGTAGAGGTGCTCGCGCCAGCGACGATCGAGCACCTGGAGCACAACGCGCCGCTCGAGCTCGCGCATCGCCTGCGCGCCGAGCTTCTCCTCGCGCCCCGCATAGGCGATGCGGGCGTCGGAGAGCAGCTCGCGCGTGAGGCCTTCGGCGGTGATGCGTCCCTTCGCGCCGGCTTCGGCCACGACCTCGTCGATCGTCACGCCGACGGGGTACATCGTCTTCAGCTCGGTCCACAGCGCGTCGAAGTCCCAGCCCTCGCTGTGCCCCGACGAGGTGTGCTCGGCGATGACGGCGCTCACCGCGTCTTCGATGAAGTGCTGCACGCGGTCGGCGATGTCATCGCCCTCGAGGATGTGCCGGCGGTCGGCGTAGATGGCCTCGCGCTGACGGTTCAGGACGTCGTCGTACTTCAGGACGTTCTTGCGGGTCTCGGCGTTGCGCGACTCGACCTGCGACTGGGCGCTCTTGATCGCCCGGCTCACCATCGAGGACTCGATCGCGACGTCGTCGGGGAAGTTCGCCCGCGACAGAATCGCCTCGGCCGCGCCGGACTGGAACAGGCGCATCAGGTCGTCGGTCAGCGAGAGGTAGAACCGGCTCTCGCCGGGGTCGCCCTGGCGGCCCGACCGACCGCGCAGCTGGTTGTCGATGCGGCGGGACTCGTGGCGCTCGGTGCCGAGCACGTACAGGCCGCCGACGGCGACGACCTTCTCACCCTCTTCGGCCACGCGGGAGCGCACGGCCTCATAGACGCCGTCCCACTCGGCCTCGTACTCGTCGGGGGTGTCGACCGGGTCGAGGCCCTTGGTCTTCATCTCCTGCACGGCGAGGAACTCGGCGTTCCCGCCGAGCATGATGTCGGTTCCGCGGCCGGCCATGTTGGTCGCGACGGTGACGGCACCCAGGCGCCCCGCGCGGGCGACGATCTCGGCCTCTCGAGCGTGGTTCTTGGCGTTGAGGACCTCGTGCTTGACGCCCTTCTTGGCCAGCAGACGCGACAGGTATTCGCTCTTCTCGACGCTCACGGTGCCCACGAGGACGGGCTGCCCCGCCTCGTGACGCTCGGCGATGTCCTCCACGACCTGCGCGAACTTGGCCTGCTCGTTCTTGTAGACCAGGTCGGGCTGGTCCTTGCGGACCATCGGCCGGTTGGTGGGGATCGGCACCACGCCCAGCTTGTAGGTCGACATGAACTCAGCCGCCTCGGTCTCGGCCGTGCCCGTCATGCCCGACAGCTTGTCGTAGAGACGGAAGTAGTTCTGCAGCGTGACGGTCGCCAGAGTCTGGTTCTCGGCCTTGACCGGCACGGATTCTTTGGCCTCGATGGCCTGGTGGATGCCCTCGTTGTAGCGCCGGCCCGCGAGGATGCGGCCGGTGTGCTCGTCGACGATCATCACCTCGTCGTTGATCACGACGTAATCGGTGTCGCGCTTGAACAGCGCGAGGGCTTTGATCGAGTTGTTCAGGAACGAGATCAGCGGGGTGTTGGCCGACTCGTACAGGTTGTCGATGCCGAGGTAGTCCTCGACCTTCTCGATGCCGGGCTCGAGCACGCCGATCGTGCGCTTCTTCTCGTCGACCTCGTAGTCCACGCCGGCCTCAAGGGTGGCGGCGATCTTGGCGAACTCGGCGAACCAGCGGTTCGCTTCACCCGACGACGGACCCGAGATGATGAGCGGGGTGCGCGCCTCGTCGATCAGGATCGAGTCGACCTCGTCGACCACCGCGAAGAAGTGACCGCGCTGGACGAGGTCCTCCTTGCGCCAGGCCATGTTGTCGCGCAGGTAGTCGAAGCCGAACTCGTTGTTCGTGCCGTAGGTGATGTCGCACGCGTACTGCTCGCGGCGCTGGGCAGGAGTCTGCCCCGACAGGATGACGCCGGTCGACATGCCCAGGGCCCGGAAGACGCGCCCCATGAGCTCGGACTGGTAGCTCGCGAGGAAGTCGTTGACGGTGACCACGTGCACGCCCTTGCCCGCGATCGCGTTGAGGTACGAGGGCAGGGTCGCCACGAGCGTCTTGCCCTCACCGGTGCGCATCTCGGCGATGTTGCCCAGGTGCAGCGCCGCCCCGCCCATGAGCTGGACGTCGTAGGGGCGCTGACCGAGGGTGCGCTTGGCGGCCTCGCGCACGGCGGCGAAGGCCTCCGGCAGCAGCTGGTCGAGCGTTTCGCCGGCCTCGTGACGCGCGCGCAGCTCGGCGGTCTCGCCGCGCAGCTCCTCGTCGGTGAGGTGCGCGTAGTCCTCCTCGAGCGCGTTGACGGCCTTGACGACCTGCTGCAGCCTCTTGAGGATGCGGCCCTCGCCGGCGCGCAGCAGTTTCTCGAGCGGGTTTGCCACGGGAGGATCTCCATCCGATCGGATGCCGCGCGGCGGTGCAGCCCACGCGACAGGCATATCCCTCCCATGTTACCGGGCCGTGACCTGGATTCAGCCTGGGACTCCACCCGCGCCGGGGTGCGCATCCGACGCACGCATCCGCGGCCCGCAACATGCCCGACACACAGCCGACCTAGACTTCAGGGTGGCCTCCGCGAGGGCGGGCGCCGAGAAGAAAGAGGTGGTAGATGGCACTGCTCGACGCGATGCCCGGTAGCGGAGTCCCCCGGGGATGGGAGTCAGGAGGCGCGCGCGACGACGTCGTGCTCGTGGCCGGCATCCCGCACCTGATCAGAGACGTCTCCGCGGACGAGGCCCAGACCGAGGATCTGCTGCGCATCGCGGCGGTGCTCGAGGCTGTCGGAGTCGAGCCGCTGCTCATCCGCCGATCGAGCGGCCGCCCGGCTCTCGCGGTCGACGCCGTCGAGCGTGCCCGGGCGATCATCGCCCTGTGCGCCGACGACGAGCCCTGGGTCGCCCGTCGCGGCGGCCGGGTGCGGCCCCTGGCCCATCACGGCGCCCGCAGCTTCGGCTCGCACGACGCCGTCACCCTGTACCGACCGCGCACGACCGCCGCGGGCACCCTGCGTCACGGCGCCGATTCCGGCATCCGCCTCGAGTTCTGGCGTCGTGAGGGCGGCCTGATCACGGCACCCTCGGCGAACGCCCTGACCCGCCGGATCATCGCCGAGGACGACATGACGATCGTGCAGCTCGAGAAGCACGGACGCACGTGGCGCACCATCGACGGCATGTTCACTCCCACGCCCGGCGAATTCACCGAGGATGTGGATCTCGTCTTCTCGTGGGTCGACGGGTCATCCAGCGACTTCCAGCGGGAGCGTGCCCGCCGCATGAGCCGATACGTCGTCGGCGACGGCGACGACCACTCCGCGCGCTTCCGCCACGTCGATGAGATCAGGTACGCGCTGCGCAGCGTGCACCTCTACGCGCCGTGGATCCGCCGGATCTTCATCGCCACCGACAGCCCCGCGCCCTGGTGGCTCGCCGAGCACCCGAAGGTCACGGTCGTGCGCAGCGAGGAGTTCTTCGCCGACACCTCGGTGCTGCCCACGCACAACTCCCACGCCGTCGAGGCTCAGCTGCACCGGATCGAGGGGCTCGCCGAGCACTTCCTCTACGCCAACGACGACATGTTCTTCGGGCGCGCGGTGCGCCCCGAGCTGTTCTTCACCCCCGGCGGGGTCTCGCGCTTCGTCGAGTCCGGGGTGCGCATCGGGGTCGGGCCCACGAGCACGGACCGCAGCGGCCACGACAACGCCGCCCGGGTCAACCGTGCGCTCCTGCAGCAGCGGTTCGGCCGCGTGATCACCCGCGATCTCGAGCACTGCGCGGCCCCCCTGCGCCGGAGCGTGATGTACGAGCTCGAGCAGGCGTTTCCCGAGGACTTCGCCCGGACGGCGGCATCCACCTTCCGCTCCGCGACCGACATCTCGGTCACCAATTCGCTCTACCACTACTACGCCCTCATGACGGGGCGCGCCATCGCGACCACCGAGCCGCGCACGCGATACATCCAGACGACGCTGCAGCCGGCGCTCGCGCAGATGGAGCGACTGCTCGCCAAGCGCGACGTCGACATGTTCTGCCTCAACGACGGAAGCCGTCCCGAGGTGCCCGAGGACGTGCGCGAACGGGTCCTGCGCGAGACGCTCGAGGCCTACTTCCCCGTGCGGGCGCCGTGGGAGGTGGCGGTCGACGAGGTCGAGATCAGCCGACGATCCGCAGCGGAGCCGTCGGCGGGTTAGCCGCGAGCGCGGCGTCGCGGGTGTGCTGCGCGCGCAGGGCGCCGGTCGTGGCGTCCGGGATGACGACGCCCGCCCGGGCGAGCAGGCGCGCGCTCTCGTCGGCGTCGACGTAGGTCAGCCCGGGGGCGTCCGAGACCGGGACGACCGAGTGCACGACGGTGTCTTCGTATACGTGCACGAGGTTGAACGCCTGGGCCGCGTCCCAGGGACGCGTTCCCCCCACGGGCACGGACAGGTCCTGCGTGTAGCAGGTGGCCGATGCGACGGAGACGGGGATGCCGGCGAACGTCGCCGATGTCGAGTAGTGCAGGTGACCGGCGAGGATCGATCGGACGTCGCTGCCGCGCAGAACCGCCGCCAGCCTGGACTGCTCGCGAAGCTCGACCGTGACGGCGAGGTCGAGCACGCTCGGCACGGGCGGGTGGTGCATCGCGAGGATCGTCCCGTGCGGCGCGGGCACCGACAGCTCGAGCTCGAGCCACGCCAGCTGCTCATCCGAGATCTCGCCGTGATGGTGGCCGGGCACCGAGGTGTCGAGGGCGATGACGCGGAGCCCGTCGACGTCGGACACCGAGTCGTGGGGCGCGTACGGATCGGCGCCCGAGTCGCCCTCGAGCATCTCGGCGCGGAACGCCGCGCGATCGTCGTGGTTGCCCATCACCCAGATGAGACGGGTGTCCAGGCGCCTGCTCCACGGCTCGACGAGGGCGCGCAGATCCGCGTAGGCCGCGGCCTCGCCGAAGTCGGCCAGGTCGCCCGTGAAGACCACGGCGGCGGGACGCGTACCCGACGCCTCGATCTGCGCGAGGGCCCTCTCGAGGCGCCCCCGGGCATCGATCGACCCGTAGAGCCGGTCGCCCAGGGCGCGCAGGTGGGTGTCGCTCAGGTGCAGCAGCTGGTGGCCGGCGCGCGGATACTCGGCGATCCGCGGGGTCGGTCTGTCACTCGTCACGCCCGAAATGTTACAGGCATGTTTCGTGCACCCGGCGAATGACGCGTGAACGGCCGGAAAATCACCGGTGCACATCACACGAACCGAATTCCGGGTATGCATATACTCAGAATTCAGATACGCGACATGCACCGAGGTCGCGGGGTGGGGGAAGACATGTCCGTGCGCATGAGTCTGCTGGCGATCCTCGATCACGGTCCCTGCTACGGCTATCAGCTGCGCAGCGAGTTCGAGCGACGCACCGGCGGCGCCCGGCCGCTGAACGTGGGGCAGATCTACAACACGCTCGATCGACTCGAACGCGACGGTCTCGTGGCCAAGGGCGATGCCGACCCTGCCGGGCACGTGTACTACCGGATCACCCCGGCCGGAAGCGACGAGGTCGGCGATTGGCTGCTCTCCCCCGTCGCCACGGCGACGGGCGCGCGCGACGAGCTGCCACTAAAACTGGCATTGGCCGCCAGTCTTCCGCGCGTCGAGGTCGCCCCGGTGCTCCGCGCCCAGCGCCGGGCCTCGCAGGCGGCGCTGGCGGCGCTGCGCTCCGAGCGGCACGATCGCGAGAGCGCCTCCGGCTCCGCCCGCACCGGTGAGCTGCTCGCCTGGCAGATCGTCGCCGACGGCCGGATCGCACAGGTCGAGGCCGAGCTGCGGCTGCTCGACCACGTCGAGGCCCGCGTGCTCGCGCACCCCGCGCCGACTCTGCCGCTCGGGCCCGCGAGCGAGCGGCCCCGCAGAGGCCGGCCGCCGAAGGCGGGAGCGCCCCGACCGCGCACCGCGGCCGTGTAGCTGCCGCGCGCGCCGGGCGCCCGGCATCCACTCGGTCGTTGCGACTTAGGATCGAGAGCATGGCCGGATTCTGGGGCAAGCGAAAACGAGAGCAGCAGGCGGAGCTCGACGCGCACGACGCCGACCTCGCTCGTCGGGCGGGCATCGCGCTCGTGGGGGCGGACGAGCGGATCCGCGTGACGCGCGACGAGCTCGCGTTCGCGGTCGCCGAGCTCGGTGAGGGTCTGACGAAGGATCTTCGCGCAGCGCTGGATGCCGTCACGGAACATCTCGGCGAGGCGTACCACCTGCATCAGCTCAATCACGACGAGATCCCCGACACCCCCGAGGAGCTGCGCACGCGCAATGCGCGCATCATCCAGCTGTGCGAGTGGGCCGAACAGCTGCTCGACGAGCGCACGGAGGCCCTGGCGGCCGACATCGCGCGGGTGCGCCGGGCGCCGGAGATCCTCGCGCAGGTGCGCGCCGACGCCGAGCGGCTGCGCGAACGTCTGCCGCACGCGCGCTCGACGATCGAGCGGATGGGCGCCCGCTACTCGGACGCGGCGCTGCGCCAGATCGTGCAGAGCGCCGATGAGGCCGACCAGCTGCTCTCCTTCGCGCTGCACAGCGCGGACGTGTCCACGCGTCGCCGCGAAGCGGGCCGCACCGAAGAGGCCAACCTGGCCCTCGAGACGGCGACCGAGGCCGTGCGCCGCTCGGCGACGATCATCGACGGGGTCGAGGACTGGGAGATCGAGGCGCTGCGCGCCGAATCCACCCTCGCGGACGTGATCGCCGACTCCCGCGACGACCTCGTGCAGGCGCGGACCGCCCCTCAGACGCCCGCCGTCGTCGAGGCGATGGCGACTCTGCAGCGCGCGCTCGCCGCTCTCCCCCCGGCCGGCACCAAGACCGACCCGTTCGAGGATCTGTCGCAGCTGCGCGAGGCCAACACCGCGCTCGACGCCGCCGTCGACAAGGCCCGCGAACGGGCGGCCCGTCCGCTTCCCGACCCCGCGCACGTGCGCCACGCGGTCGACGATGCCGACCGGCAGATCGCCGTCGCCCGCAACGTGATCGCGGGGCACCGCGGCTGGATCGGCGCCGATGCGCGCACGCGCCTGGCCGAGGCCGAGCGCGTCCGCACGGACATCAACGCTCTGCCCGACGAGGACGACTCGCTCGAGAAGGCGTTGCACATGGCGCGCCGCGCCGGATCGCTCGCGAGCGAGGCGCTTCATCTTGCGCAGCGCGACATCGACTCGTCGCGGCCGCAGGACGGCGGCTGGGGCGGACAGGGCGGCGGAAGACGCGGCGGCGGCGGCATGGGCGACATGATGGGCGGCGTGCTCGGCGGGCTCGTCATCGGCGGCCTGCTCGGCGACATCTTCGACGGCTGAGTTCCGGTGTGTGCACCCGCACACGCGGATACCCGAGGCGGTGAGCCCCGGGCATCCGTCTGATCGTGCGACGCGCGGAGTCTAGGAGGCGATCGCCGCCTCGACCGGCGGTGCGGCGGCCTCGAGCGAGATCACACCGTAGTCCCACCCCTTGCGCCGATACACGACACTCGGGTGGTCGGTGCGCGCGTCGATGAAGAGGAAGAAGTCGTGACCGACCAGCTCCATCCGGTCGACGGCGTTCTCGACGGTCATCCACTCGGCATCGAAGTTCTTCACGCGGATGACGACGGGGGTGTACTCCTCCTCGTCGTCCGCACCGGCCACGACGGGCACCTCGCCGGTCGCCACGGCCCGGATGGCCTCGACGGATGCCGGCTGCACATCGATGCCCTCGATCTCACCCTTGCCCTTCTCGAAGTGAGGGCCGCGGGGGTGGTTGCGGGCGTCGACGCGCTTGCCCTTGGCGCGCCGGAGCTGCTCGCACAGCTTGTCGACCGCAAGATCGAGAGCGGCGAACTTGTCGCCGTCGGTGGCCTCGGCCCGAACGACGGGGCCCTTTCCCAGCAGGGTCAGCTCGACGGTGTCGTCCTCGACCCGTCCGTTGTGGTAGGCCCGGTGCGTCACCTTGACGTCGAGGCGCTGCACGCGCGACGCCAGGTGCTCGATGCGTGCGGCCTTCTCTTCGACCACCGACCGGAACCGATCGGTGACCCCCACACCCACGCCGACGATGTTGGTATCCATCTTTGACCTCCTTGTTCGGGACGGTCCGCCCGTACAAGGGCGGACCGCGGTCGCCTTGTTCGCTCCACCGTAGTGGCGGCCCCCGACGATGTCACGTGTGAATTTGTGATGCGCTCCGGGGGCGATGTCGTCGCGGCGTCGCCGCGATGGTCGCCGCGCCGACAACGACCGCACCACCCGCGTGCAGCGCCCGCGCCGCCTCGCGCAGCGTCGCGCCCGAGGTGAGGACGTCGTCGACGATCACGACGGGCATTCCGCGCACGTTCCGGGCGGCCATGCTCCCGCGCTGGTTCTGCACGCGCTCGGCCAAGCCCAGTTCGCGCTGATCGGCCGTACGTCGCACGGCGACGAGCCGCCGCTCGGGAACCACCCCCGCACGTCGGGTCGCGACCTCCACGACGCGGAAGCCGCGCGTGCGCATGGCGCGGGCGCTCGCGGGCACCGGCACGACGTGCAGCGATGCGGCGTCGGCCCCGAGGTCGTCGGCCAACGCCCGCAGGGCCGCGGCGAGCGCGGGTGCGAACGGACGAAGCAGCCGCGGCCTCGCGTCGGCCTTGACCGCGCGGATGACGCGTGCCGCCACCGCCTCGAACGCCAGCCCGCTGTACACCCGCAGACCGTCGAGATCCGTCGTGACGACCCGCGGGCGGAGGGCTTCCCGGCACCGTCCGCAGACGGGACCGCCCGCATCCCCGCATCCCACGCACGGCGCCGGCAGCACCAGGGCCAGAGCGTCGGCGACGGCACCGCGCGCGAGGGACAGCGCGTCGCGAACGACCGGATCCATGGGCCCAGGATGCCGGGGGGCAGCATCCCGTGTCGCGTCGTGTGTGCGCCCGGGGGGATGACCCTGCCACCACAGACTGGGGAGGACGAGCGATCAGCCGGACGCGGCGCCCAGCTGCGGGGCGAGGACGCGCACGCCCTCGGCGGCCGGCTGCCACGTCGAGCCCCGGCGCAGTGAGAGCACGCCGTCGTCGCTGAGCACGCGGGCCGAGGTCACCGTCGCGCCCGCCGCGATCGTCGTCAACGTCGCGGCGGGCCCCGACAGCGTCTGTCCGGTGCCACCCACGACGTGCTCGATGACGCTCATCTCGCCGTCGTCACCCGCCGACGCGATGCCCAGGGTCTGGTCATCGAGCCACGCGACGTCGATGCCGCTGCCGTCGAGGCGCACGATACGTCGGGACTCCCCGAGTGAGCGGGGCACCCCGTCGGCGTCGCGGACGATGCCGGAGACCACCGCCCAGTCGCGGCCTCCCGCCGTGAGGATCGCGGCCATGCGGGTGCCGTCGCGACTGATCTGGATCGCCTGCACGCGCGAGGACCCGACCCAAGCGCCCTCGATGTCGATCGCCGTGCCGTCCGCGAGCGTCGCCCGCAGCGCGGTCGGCTGGTCGCGCGGCACCGTCCAGATCACGCCGTCCGGGTCGAGCGCGGGTTCGGCCAGTCCCGCCCGCGGGTCGACTGTGGTCGCCTCGCCATCTGCATCCACCCGCGCGACGCCGCCGCCCGTGAGGCTCACCGCGGCCGTCTCCTCGCCCCGGCCCATCGAGACGGCGGTGACACCGAGGGACTCGATGGTCGCGCTCATGCCTCCCAGTCGCGCGACCTCGCCGTCGGAGAGGAAGCCGAACACGTCGTCGGTGAGCACGAGCGGTCGCGCATCGATCGCCGTGCCGCGCACGGGCGCGGGTTCGACGGTGAGCGCCGCGCCGTCGACGAGCATCTCGGCGCCGGCGATGCCGGCCCCCTGCAGACTCGCCTGCAACTGCCTCTGCAGCCGTCCGAGTGTCACCGGGTCGGCGTCGAGAGCCGCCTCGGTGAGCTCGATGCGGGCCACACCCTGCACGACGGGCACCGACTGCCGCGCGAGCGAGACACCCTCGGGCGCGGCCGAGGCGACGGATTCCTGCAGCCAGGGGCTGGGGGTCGACCCGAGCAGCGCCCGCGTGATGCGGGTCGCGGGGTTGCGGGTGGCGAACCAGCGCACGTCCGGAACGAGGTAGTTCCACGAGGGATCGAAGTACATCAGCGAGTAGGCGCGGAAGACGTTGTCGAAGTTGTCCTCGTCGAGCACGATGCCATCGGGCACCTCGGTGATGCGCCACTGCCCGTCGGCCTGTTCGGCGAGGCCGTACGAGAAGGTCTGGGTGGGTTCGTCGGCGAGCTCGTACGCCCCGTTCTCGTCGACCGAGGCGGTGACGACCACGCTCATCTCGACACGGCCGTCCTCGATCGCGGTGACGGTGCGCGAGCCGGGACGGTCGATCGTGACCCCCGCCTCGGGCCGCCAGCTCTCGCGGATCGCCGGGGCGAGGAAGAGCTGCGCGATCTCCCAGTCGTTCTGCGATCCCGTGGCCGCGGCGACGAAGCCCTCGACGATCTGCTCGGGCGTCGCGCCGGGCTGGGGGCGGTCGGGCGAGAAGGAGAAGTCGGGCACGTCCGGTGCCTCGGCGGCGCCCAGGCCCGGGTTGACGGGCCCCGCCGTGGGCAGTCCCGCGCAGCCGGTGAGCGCGAGCAGGAGGGCGACGAGCATCGCGGCGGTGCGGGCCTTCATGAGCGCTCCCCCGCCCGGCGGTCCGCCTCGTCGAGCGCGCGGGCCTCCTGGATGTCGATCGGCTGCGTCATGCCGAGGTCTTCGAGCGGGTCATCCCCCGTGTCCAGCCGCAGCGGTGGGGCATCGATCGGGCCGCCGGGCTGCCGGGGCAGCGTGAGCACGAAGTTGGAGCCGCGTCCGAGCTCGCTCCACACGGCCAGGGTGCCCCCGTGCAGGCGGGCGTCGCCGAGCGCGATCGACAGGCCCAGGCCGGTGCCGCCGATGGAGCGCCGACGTGAGGGGTCGGCCCGCCAGAATCGATCGAACACGCGCTCGACGTCGGATTTCTGCATACCCATCCCGTAGTCGCGCACGCCGATCGCGACGGCGCTCGAGCTGCTGTCCACCGTGACGACGATCGGTCGTCCTTCACCGTGCTCGATGGCGTTGCCGAGCAGGTTGCGCACGATCCGCCGCACGCGCCGGGCGTCCATGTCGACGGGGGAATATCCGCCGGGGGCGACCAGGCGCACGTCGCTGCCGTGCTGATCGGCCAGCTGCTGCATCGAGGCGATGACATCCTCCGCCAGGTGGGCGAGGCTCGTGGGCTCCCACTCGAGCTGCACGGATCCCGCGTCGTACCGGCTGATCTCGAGCAGGTCGCCGAGCAGCGTCTCGAATCGCTGCACCTGCGCGTGCAGCAGCTCGGCGGCGCGCGCCGTCGCGGGGTCGAAGCTCTCGCGCTGATCGTTGATCATGTCGGCGGCGAGCCGGATGGTGGTCAGCGGCGTGCGCAGCTCGTGCGAGACGTCGGAGACGAACCGCTGCTGCACGAGCGAGAGGTCGGCGAGCTCCCTGATCTGGGTCTGGATGCTGTCGGCCATCGCATTGAACGACCGTCCGAGCGTTGCCAGCTCGTCCTCGCCCCGCACGGGCAGCCGCACCTGCAGCTCGCCCGCCGCGAGACGCGCGCTCGTGTCGGCGGCCTCGGCGATCGGGGTCGCGACGGAACGCAGCACGAGCCACGAGATCGCCCCGATCAGCAGGACCAGGGCGATGCCGACGATCCACAGCGTGCCCTGCACGAAGCCGAGCGTCTGCGACTCGGCCGCGAGGTCGTAGGCGAGGTAGAGCTCGTAGGCGCCGACATCGGGGACGAGGATCTGCTGTCCGACGACGACGCCGGCAACCTCCTGCCCGTCCACGGCGAGCGGCACCGACTGCCACCACTGGGTCTGCGCCTGGGTCTGCACGCGCTCGCGAAGGCCGTCGGAGACGATGTCTTCGGAGAGCGCGCCGGAGAAGAAGTTCTGCGGGGCGATCGAGGAGGGGGCGGTGTCGATGCGAAGCGCCGCGATCCCGTCGCTGGAGGACTGCCGGGCGACGTCGCGCGCGACGGCGGTCATGAGGTTCTGCAACTGCACGCGCTCGCCCTGGGGTTCGGCGGCGTCGAGGGTCTCCTGCGCCGAGGCCGTGGCGCCGCGGGAATCGTCGAGCACTCGATCCAGCCGTGCCTGGAACAGGTCGTTCTGGATCGCCAGCGCCATCCAGACGCACGCGATGAGGATCGTCAGGGCCGTCAGGGTGACGGTGATGAGGATCGTGCGGAAGCGCAGCGAGCTGCGCCACAGGCGCGAGGTGCCCTCGATCCACGTCGTCGGGCGGCGCAGATCCAGCGGCACCGAGGTGCGGATGGCCCCCGTCGCCGGACCGCCCCCGCTCCTCGGGCGCGTCATGACCGCGCTCAGACGACGGCGCCGGCGCGGTAGCCCACGCCGCGCACCGTCGTGACGATCTTCGGGTTGTCGGGATCCTGCTCGACTTTGGCGCGCAGGCGCTGCACGTGCACGTTCACGAGGCGCGTGTCGGCCTTGTAGTGGTAGCCCCAGACCTGCTCGAGCAGCATCTCGCGGGAGAAGACCTGCTGGGGCTTGGTCGCCAGCGCGACCAGGAGCTCGAACTCGAGGGGGGTGAGCGGGATGACCTCATCGGCGCGACGCACCTCGTGGGCGGCGACGTCGACGCTGAGGTCGCCGATGCGCAGCAGCGGACCCGCCCCCTCGGGCGTCGGACGCAGGCGGGTGCGGATGCGCGCGACCAGCTCCTTGGGGTTGAACGGCTTCACGATGTAGTCGTCGGCACCGGACTCGAGCCCTTTGACGACATCCGCCGTGTCGGTGCGGGCGGTCAGCATGATGATGGGCACGCCGGATTCGGCACGCACGCGTGTGCACACCTCGATGCCGTCCATGCCGGGCAGCATGAGATCGAGCAGGATCAGGTCGGGCCGCTCGGTGCGGTAGGCGTCGACCGCGATGGCGCCGTCGGCGCAGAACACCGGCTCGAAGCCCTCCGTGCGCAGCACGATGCCGATCATCTCGGCGAGGGCGGTGTCATCGTCGACGACCAGGATGCGTGAGGTCATGGAACGGCGTTTCGTCCTTCGTGAGACGGGGATCACGGGATTCGGCTCCCCCGTGGGGCCGCAAGGCACAGCGTAGTCGACACCGGCCGGACGCCGTCCGATGGCCCGCCGGGAAGAAGCTGGACACCCCGGCGCCCGGGATGATCGGGCCCCGGGCATGTGGAACGATGGGGAACACGTGACGGTCGACCACCCCGCGGGGCGGTCGCGACGACCCGCGGCCCCGGCCGCCGCGGACGGAGGAAGCACATGAGCGCCCAGCCCGGCTGGACACCCGCGGCACGCCCCGGCATCATCCCGCTGCATCCGCTCACCTTCGGAGCCGTGCTCGGCAGGTCGTTCCAGGCCCTGCGCCACAACCCCAAGGTGCTGCTGGGCTTCGCGCTCGGCGTGCAGTCGCTCGTGTTCATCCTGCTGATCGTCGGCATCGCGGGGGTGGGCTGGCTGTCGTTCTCGCGGCTCGACACCCTGACCCCGGGCACGGACGAGTGGGATGCCGTCACCGCAGGATCCGTGCTGGTCACGGCCCTCGCGGGGCTGGTGCTCGGGCTTCTCGCCTCCGCACTCCAGGTCATCGTGCAGGCGGTCGTCGTCGGCGAGGTCGCCCACGCCGTCGTCGCCGAGAAGCTGACGCTGGGCGCGCTGTGGCGCCAGGTGCGTCCCTCGCTGTGGCGGCTGCTCGGCTACACCTTCCTCGTGCTGCTGGCCGTCGTACTCTTCGTCGCGGCGGTGGGCGGTGTCATCTTCGCGGTGGGTGCGGCGGCGGGGCCCGTCCTGGCCGTTGTGCTGACGATCCTCGTATTCCTCGGCGCGATTCCGCTCTACCTGTGGCTGAGCACCAAGCTGCTGCTCGCGCCGAGCGCGATCATCCTCGAGCGCGCGAGCGTGCGGGGGGCGATCGCCCGGTCCTGGCGGCTGACGCGCCGCCGGTTCTGGCCGATCCTCGGTGTGATCGTCGTCATCTCGCTGCTGTTCGGCGTCATCGCCCAGTTCGTGCAGATCCCCTTCTCGCTGCTCTCCAGCGGCTTCCTCACCGTCTTCGCACCCACCGGCGAGCCCGGCGCCGAGGCGGTCATCGGCTTCGTCGTCGCGATCCTGCTCGGCAACATCGTCGTGCTCCTCGTGCAGGCGGTCGCGCTCGTCGTGCAGGCAACCGCCTCGGTGCTGCTCTATGTCGATTGCCGCATGCGGCACGAGGGGCTCGACATCGACCTGCTGACCTACGTCGAGCGGCGGGATGCCGGCGCCCCCACCCTCGAGGACCCCTGGGCCGTGCATCCCGGCCGCCCGGCGCCGGTGCGTGCGCCCGCGTACGGGCCGGCCTACGGCGCGCCCGCACAGCCACCGTACGGATACGCCCAGCCACCGTACGGGTATCCCATGCCGCCCGGCGCGCAGGCCCCTTACGGATATGCGCCGCAGCCGCCCGCGGGCAGCGCCGTCGCGCCCACCGCGCCGTCCGCGCCGCAGCCGCCCGCCACCCCACCGCTGCCCGTCCCGCCCGCGGCGACGCAGTGGACGGCGCCCGGTGCCGGATCGGCCGACCGAGAGCCGCCGCCGGCGTGATCTTCGCCGAACCACCGCTCACGCCCGACGGCGACGAGGCGCGCGAGCAGGCCGAACGTGTGCTCTCCCGGCCCGAGTTCGCCGCCGCCGAGCCGACGCCGCTCGACCGCATCGCGCAGGCGATCGGCGACGCGCTCGAGGCCCTCTTCGGCGCACAGGCGCCGGCGGGCCTCGGCCCCGCGATCCTCGTGGGGATCGCGGTCGTCGCGATCGGCCTGATCGCGGCCGCCTTCGCGATCTGGGGCAGGCCGCGCATGTCGGCGAGATCGCGTGCCGCGGGCCCCGGCCTGTTCGACGGCGACGAGGCGCGCTCGGCCGCGAGCCTTCGGGCCGAGGCCGAGGCGTCCGCGGCCTCGGGGGACTATGACACGGCGGTGATCCTGCGCCTGCGCGCGCTGGCCCGCGGGACCCTCGAGCGCGGCGTGGTGGATCTTGCGCCCGGAGCGACCGTGCACGCCTTCGCACGTGCAGCCACCCGGGCGTTCCCGACGCTGGCCGCCGATCTCGACGCCGCGGCCGACGCGTTCGACGATGTGCGGTATCTGCGCCGCCCCGCGACCGCCGCACTCTACGAGCGTGTCGCTCGCGCCGACCGTGAGGTCGGCTCTGCCCGCCCCGCGCTCGTTTCGGTGACCGGTGCAGCCTCGGAGGCCCCCCGGTGAGCGGCGCGACGACGTCCTCGATCGCGCCCGGGGCCGCCTCGCGTGCCGCGCCCCCCGGTGCCGCCCCGTCCTCCCGTCGCCGGTCGCTGTGGGCCTGGGCGGCGATCGCCGGTCTGCTGGTGGTGGTCGGCGGTGCCGGCGCCGCGCTCTCCGGCCTGGGCGAATGGTCGGAGCGCGACGTGCTCGACCCCGAGAGCCGGGGGCCGGACGGCGCCGCCGCGGTGGTCGAGCTGCTGCGCGAGGGCGGGATCGATGTCGTGATCGCCCGCGATCGCGAGAATGCGCGGGAGGCTCTGGCGACAGCATCCCCCGCCACGCTCGTCACGGCGGACTCCCCCCTGCTCAGCGACGACACCCTGCGCGGGATCGTCGACGCCGCGACCGACGTCGTCCTGATCGACCCCCGCGCGCGGGCGGTCGAGATCGTGCTGCCCGGCGCGCTGTCCGAGGGCTTCGCGCCCGACGCGCCCGTCGCGCCCGAGTGCGCGAGCGAGGTGGCGGCCCGCGCGGGCGAGATCGTGCCGGGGCGCCTGCTGCAGCCGGGAACGGCCGCGGGCCTGACCGCCTGCTACCCCACAGGCGGGGGCTACGGCCTGCTGGTGGGCGAGAGCGCGACCGGCGGTGTCGCCTCGGCCCTGGACGGTCGCGAGATCGTGATCAACTCGGCCCTCGCGCAAAACGGCAACGCCGCGCTCGCGCTCAGCCTCATGGGACGCCTGCCCACCGTGGTCTGGTACTCCCCCGGCGTCGACGACGCCGACATCGCGGCCGAGCCCACGCTCGGCGAGCTGACACCCGGGTGGGTCACCCCCGCGATCGTCGTACTCGCCGCTGCGGCGGTCGCGGCCGCGATCTGGCGCGGACGGCGGTTCGGCCCTCTCGTCGTCGAAGACCTGCCGGTGACCGTGCGGGCGTCCGAGACCATGGAGGGCCGCGCGCGCCTCTACGCCCGCGGCCGCGACACCGCGCACGCCGCCGACGCGCTGCGCATCGGCGCGGCGGGCAGACTTGCGCGGATGCTGGGACTCGGTCGCGCCGCAGATGTGCACACGATCGCGGACGCTGCGGCCGACCGCACGGGGGCGCCGCGGGCGCGCGTGCGGGCGCTGCTCGTGGACGACGTCCCCGGCACGGAGAAGGATCTCGTCGCGATCAGCGACGGGCTGGACGACCTCGAGCGCGCCGTGCGCGCCGCCCTGCGAGACGAAGGAGCAACCCGATGAGCGACGACGCCCTGCGCGACGCGATGAACCGCGTGCGGATCGAGGTCGGCAAGGCGGTGATCGGCCAGGACGGCGCGGTCACCGGCCTGCTGATCGCTCTGCTCGCCCGCGGCCACGTGCTGCTGGAGGGCGTGCCCGGGGTGGCCAAGACCCTGCTCGTGCGCTCGTTCAGCCAGGCGCTGGGGCTCGACACCACACGCATCCAGTTCACGCCCGATCTCATGCCGGGCGACGTGTCGGGATCGCTCGTCTACGACGCCCGCTCCGGCGAGTTCGCCTTCCGCGAGGGCCCGGTGTTCACCCACGTGCTGCTGGCCGACGAGATCAACCGCACGCCGCCGAAGACCCAGTCGGCGCTGCTGGAGGCGATGGAGGAGCGACAGGTCTCGGCCGACGGGGTCACGCGCGCGCTGCCCGACCCGTTCCTCGTCGCGGCGACCCAGAACCCGATCGAGCACGAGGGCACGTACTCGCTGCCCGAGGCGCAGCTCGACCGGTTTCTGCTCAAGCTCGTGATCGACGTGCCCGACCGCGATGCCGAGGTGGCCGTGCTGCGCCGCCACGCCGAGGGCTTCTCGCCGCGCGACCTCGCTGCGGCGGGCGTCGGTGTCGCGCTCTCGATCGCCGACGTGCACGCGGCGCAGCGGGCCGCGGCATCCGTCACCGTCACCGACGACGTGCTGGCCTACGTCGTCGACCTCGCCCGGGGCACCCGGGCCGCCCCGTCGGTGCAGCTGGGCGTCAGCCCCCGCGCCTCGACCGCTCTGCTGGCCGCCGCGAAGGCCTGGGCGTGGCTGGGCGGCTACCCGGCGATCACCCCGGATCACGTGCAGACGATGCTCGTGCCGGTGTGGCGGCACCGCATCCGGTTGAGCCCCGAGGCCGAGATCGAGGGCGTGTCGCCCGACGCGACGCTCCGCTCGGTGCTGCAGCAGACCCGCGTCCCCCTCTGACCCGCCTCGCGAATCGATCCGCCATGTACCTCACCGGCCGCGCCGCCCTGCTCACGGGGCTCGGTGTCGTGCCCGTCGTGCTGCTGTCCGCGGCGGCGGGGGGCCGGGCATCCGTCGCCTGGATCGCCGCGGGCGGCTGGATCCTCCTCTGCCTCGCCCTGTTCGCGGCGGATCTCGTCGCGGCGGCCGATCCGCGGACGCTGCGCATCGCACGCGACCTGCCCGCGCGGGCACGCCTCGGCGAAGCGGTCCCCACCTCGGTGATCGTCGCCAACGACGGTGCGCGCCCGGTGCACGGGTGGCTGCGCGATGGATGGCAGCCCACGGCGGCAGCCGAACCGGCGCGCGCGCGCCTGGAGGTGCCGCCCGGCGAGAGCCGCCGCATCGGCATCGTCCTGCGTCCGCGCCGCCGCGGCGAGCGCCGCACCGGGTTCGTCGTCGTGCGCTCGGGCGGCCCGCTGGGATTCGCCGGCCGGCAGGCGCGCAGGGATGCGCCCGGGGCGCTGCGCGTGCTGCCTCCCTTCGCGTCGCGGCGGCACCTGCCCTCGCGCTTTGCCCGGCTCCGTGAGCTGGACGGATCGACCAGCGTGCAGATCCGCGGCCAGGGCACCGAGTTCGATTCGCTGCGCGAGTACGTGCGCGGCGACGATGTGCGCTCGATCGACTGGCGCGCGACCGCCCGCGCGCGCACGACGATGCTGCGCACGTGGCGCCCCGAACGCGATCGTCACGTCGTGATCGTGATCGACTCGGGCCGCACGTCGGCCGCGCGCGTGGGCGATGGCACCCGGCTGGATGCGGCGATGGAGGCGGCGCTGCTGCTCGCGGCCCTCGCCGACCGGGCAGGCGATCACGTGCATCTCGTCGTGTTCGATCGCCTCGTTCGCGCGCGGGTCACGGGTCGGCGCGGGCAGGCGCTGCTGCCGGCGATGGTCGACGCGCTCGCCGGTGTCGAGCCGCAGCTGATCGACACCGACTGGGATCAGGCGCTCGGCGAGGCGGCGCGCCTGACCACGCGTCCCTCCCTCGTCGTGCTGCTGTCCGCCCTCGATGCCGCAAGCGCCAGCCGTGCCCTGCTCGGCGCCCTGCCGCGCCTGACCGCCCGCGCACGCGTCATCGTCGGCTCGGTCACCGACACCGGCATCGCGGAGGCTGCGACGCGTCGCTCCTCCGCAGACGACATCTGGCGGGCGGCGGCCGCGGAGCGCACGCTCCTCGACGCGCGCCGCCTCGCCGACGCCATCACGCGCCTGGGGGCCGAGGCGATCGCCGAGGGCCCGGACGAGCTGCCCCCGAAGGTCGCCGACAGGTATCTCGAGCTGAAGGCCGCGGGACGGCTGTGACGACAGCATCCCGTGCAATTCACGAGGTGTTCATTGTTGCTAATCATTCAGGATTAGCTAGACTGGGACGGTGACGATCACCCCCCTCGACGATGTCTCCGGCCTGCCGGAGCAGTTCGAGGCGTCGCCGCTGCTGCGCGCCGCGGGGCTCCGGGTCACGGCACAGCGCACCGCCGTGCTCGAGGCGCTGAACGAGGCGCCGCACGCCCCCGTCGATCTGCTGCACGGAGCGGTCCGCGCACGTGTGCCCGGCATCGCGCTGCAGACCGTGCACGGGGTCGTGAACGACCTCACCGCCGCCGGCGTCGTGCGCCGCGTGAGCCTTCCGGGCGCCCCGAGCGCACTGTACGAACTGCACCGAGACGACGACAACCACCATCACGTGCAGTGCATCGTGTGCGGTCGTGTCGAAGACGTCGAGTGCGCCGTGGGTGCGGCGCCCTGCCTGCACCCCTCCCATGACCACGGCATGCGCGTCCTCGAGGCGAGCGTGACGTTCCGGGCCATCTGTGCCGAGTGCGAAAGGAAACAGAGAGATGACTGATCCGACTTACACCACGAAGGACAACGGGGCGCCCGTCGCGTCCGACGAGTTCTCGCGCACGGTCGGCGCCGACGGCGCCACCGTGCTGCACGACCACTACCTCGTCGAGAAACTCGCGCAGTTCAACCGCGAGCGCGTGCCGGAGCGTGTCGTGCACGCCAAGGGCGGCGGCGCCTTCGGCACCATGACCATCACGGAGGATGTGTCGGCCTACACCCGCGCAGCGCTGTTCCAGCAGGGCGCCGAGACGCCGCTGCTGCTGCGCTTCTCGTCGGTCGCCGGTGAGCTCGGCTCGCCCGACACATGGCGCGACGTGCGCGGCTTCGCGCTGAAGTTCTACACCCCCGAGGGCAACTACGACCTCGTCGGCAACAACACCCCGGTGTTCTTCATCCGCGACGGCATCAAGTTCCCGGACTTCATCCGCTCGCAGAAGCGCCTGCCGCACACGCACCTGCGCGACGCCGACATGCAGTGGGACTTCTGGACCCTCTCCCCCGAGTCGGCCCACCAGGTCACCTACCTCATGGGCGACCGCGGGCTGCCCACCTCGTGGCGTCACGTCAACGGCTACGGCTCGCACACGTACCAGTGGATCAACGCGGCCGGCGAGACGTTCTGGGTGAAGTACCACTTCCACTCCCAGCAGGGCGTGCACAACATCACGGGCGAGCAGGCACAGCAGATCGTCGGCGAAGACACCGACTACTACCTGCGCGACCTGTACGACGCGATCGACCGGGGCGAGTTCCCGAAGTGGGACGTCTCGGTGCAGATCATGACGAACGACGAGGCGAAGACCTATCGCTTCAACCCGTTCGACCTGACCAAGATCTGGCCGCACGCGGACTTCCCGCTGCGCAAGATCGGCGAGTTCGAGCTCAACCGCAACCCGGTGAACTACTTCGCCGAGATCGAGCAGGCCGCCTTCGCGCCGTCGAACTTCGTCCCCGGCATCGACGCGAGCCCCGACAAGATGCTCCTCGCGCGTATTTTCTCCTACGCCGACGCGCACCGCTACCGCATCGGCACCAACTACAACGAGCTGCCGGTGAACCGCCCGCTCTCCGAGGTGCACTCCTACGGCAAGGAGGGCGCGATGCGTCACTTCTTCTCCGGCGGCGAGCGCCCGGTCTACGCCCCGAACTCGCTGGGCGGCCCGCGCGCCGACGCCGTGCGCGCCGGTGAGGGCGGATGGCAGAACGACGGCGACCTCGTGCGCTCGGCCTACACGCTGCGCGCCGAGGACGACGACTTCGGCCAGGCCGGCACCCTCGTGCGCGAGGTGTTCGACGACGCGCAGAAGGCTCGATTCGTGGAGACCCTCGTCGGCCAGTACGAGTCGCTGACCCGCCCGGAGGTGCGCGAGCGCTTCCTCTGGTACTGGGGCCAGGTCGACCAGACCACGGCCGACAAGGTGCGCGCTCAGGCCGAGGCGAACGCCGCCGCCGACTCCCCCGGCGCTCCCTACAGCACCGAGCCCGAGGCCGAGCCGGTGGGCGTCTGACCGCACGGACAGGTGAACGCCGAGGGGCGAGGGGATCGACATCCTCTCGCCCCTCGGCGTTTCCGCTTTCACCGCGCCCCGCCCGCCTGCCATGATGCGGGTGGCGCGCGATCGGGTCGCCGCCACGAAGGAGAAGGCGATGTCCCCCGCACGCAACGATGATCCGCGCCCTGAGACACCGATCGACCCCACCGAACTCGCGCACACTCCCGAGCTGCAGCCCGCCGGCCCTTCGACCGGCGCCAAGCTCGCCGCCGAGGGCTTCGGCACCTTCCTGCTCGTGTTCGGCCTCATCGGCACCGCGCTCTTCGGCTCGCACCTGGCGAACGAGGCCGGCGCGTTCGCCCCCGGAATCGTCTACATCGCGGCGTCGTTCGCGGTCGGGCTCACCGTGATCATGGGCGCCTACGCCTTCGGGCCGATCTCGGGCGGGCACTTCAACCCCGCCGTGACCCTGGGCCTTGCGGCCGCGGGTCGCTTTCCCTGGCGCGAGGCCGGCGGCTACATCGCCGCGCAGATCGTCGGCGGTGCGGCCGCGACGACCGCCATCGTCCTCGTCGGCCTGTTCGGCCCCGAGGGCTGGCTCTCGGCGGCCCAGGACGGCGGCTTCGCCAGCAACGGCTGGGGCGTGCTGTCGCCGGGCGGCTTCGGCATCGCCGCCGCGATGATCATCGAGGTGATCCTCACGTTCCTGTTTCTGCTCGTGATCCTGGGCGTCACGCACTCGACGCGCGGCACGACCTTCGCGGGCCTCGCGATCGGGCTCTCGCTCACCCTCATCCATCTCGTGAGCATCCCCGTCGACAACACCTCGGTGAACCCCGCCCGCTCGATCGCCACGGCGATCTACGGCGGACCCGACGCGCTCGGGCAGCTGTGGGTCTTCCTGGTCTTCCCGATCCTCGGCGCGCTGCTGGCCGGCTGGTCGTACCGCGCACTGTTCGACGCCACGAAGAAGTCGTAGCCGCAGCATCCCGCGCCGTCTGTGCCGCGTTGGGGCGTTCAAACCACCGTGGGGCGCGCTGCAGCACGCCCCAACGCAGCCCCGACGCCCCAACATGGGCAAACCCCGCC
>NZ_QFPF01000009.1:0-14225 GCF_003248605.1 Microbacterium sp. | reverse complement strand
GCCTCGGGGCGTTCAAACCACCGTGGGGCGCGCTGCAGCACGCCCCAACGCAGCCCCGACGCCCCAACATGGGCAAACACCCCGCATCCCCGCGCCCTCCACTCGCCTCGGGGCGTTCAAACCACCGTGGGGCGCGCTGCAGCACGCCCCAACGCAGCCCCGACGCCCCAACATGGGCAAACACCCCGCATCCCCGCGCCCGCACAACACGCGACGCGCGGGCAGGATGCTGTCGCGTCAGCCCGCGACGAGCCTCGGGCTTCCTGCTTCCCACTCCGTGAGGTCGCCCGTCTCGCCGGCTCGCGCCGCGCGGCCGCCGACCCACAGCATGTAGAACAGGAAGAGGCCGAGAGCGAGGGCCCCGATGCCGATCTTGATCGGCCAGGGCCAGGGCTGCGCCGTGACGAACCCCTCGATGAGGCCCGAGAACAGCAGAGCGAGCACCAGCCCGATCGCGACCGTCGCCAGCGACCTGCCCGCCTGAGCGAGAGCTTCGCCGCGCGTGCGGGGGCCGGGTGCGATCCAGGCCCAGAAGATGTGGAGCCCGGCCGCACCCGCCACGAAGATGCTCGTCAGCTCGAGCAGGCCGTGGGGCAGGATGAACAGCACGAACACGTCACCGCGATCGAAGGCGAACATCACCGCAGCCGCCATGCCGACGCTCACCGCGTTCTGCACGAGCACCATGATCGGCCAGATGCCGGTGATGCCGAAGAGCACGCACTGCGCCGCGATCCAGGCGTTGTTGGTCCACACCGTGCCGGCGAAGACCGCCGCGGGGTTCTCGGAGTAGTACGCCGTGAACTCCTCCTCGGCGTAGTACTCGAGCGACGCCTGATCGCCCAGGGCCGCCACCAGCACCGGATCGCGCGACACCCAGAACGCGATCAGGGCGACCACGGCCACGAAGACCGTCGCGATGACGAGCGTCGTCCAGCGCACCCGGTAGAGAGCGGCCGGCAACTGCAGCGCGAAGAATCGCGGCAGCACGCGCAAGGGGTTCTCGGCGCCGGCGGTCAGACGCATCCGGGCGCCCGCGATGAGGGTCGAGACGACGTCGGCCTGCGGCGAGCGGCCCGCGGATGTCTTGATCTCGGCGAGATCCGCCGAAGCGGCCTGGTATCGCGCCACGAGCTCGTCGGACTCGGGTCCGGTCAGGCGCCGCCTGCGTTCGAGCTCGCGCAGGCGCCGCCATTCGCCCTGGCGGGCCGCGGTCAGCGCGTCGAGGTCCACCCCGCCTAAACTACCCGCATGAGTGCGCCCGAGCTGACCCGCGTCGCTTCGGACGAGGTACTCACCGGAGAGGCGGTCGCGCTCGATGTGCAGCCGGCGGGACTGTTCCTGCGGGCGCTCGGCGCCATCATCGACGTGCTGATCGGCATCCTGCTCCTCGTGCTGGTGTTCGTGCTCGGCTCGGGCCCGCTGGCCCAGGTGATCCCGCCCGAGGCGCTGCAGATGACCGTCATCGTGCTGCTCGTGCTCATCATGGTCGTGATCCCGACGGCGGTCGAGACCCTGACGCGCGGCCGGAGCCTCGGGCGCCTGGCGATCGGTGCGCGCATCGTGCGGGCGGATGGGGGCGCCTCCGGATTCCGACAGGCGTTCATCCGCGCCCTCGTGGGCGTGCTCGAGATCTACTTCACGCTGGGAGTCGTCGCCGTCCTGACGGCGGCATTCACCCCGCGGGCGCAGCGCCTGGGCGATCTGATGGCCGGCACGTACTCGCAGCGCACGAGAGTGCCCGCCCTGCCGGCCCCGCTGCCACCGGTGCCGCCTGCGCTTGCCGGCTGGGCGCAGATCGCCGACGTCGCACGGATGCCGGACCGACTCGCCCGACGTCTCTCGCAGTTTCTTCACCAGGTCGATCGGCTGGCGCCGGCTGCGCGGGATCGCGTCGCGGGTGATCTGCTGGCCGAGACGAGCGCATTCGTCACTCCCCCGCCTCCCGCCGATCCGATCACCTCTCTGTTCGCGATCGCCGCCGTGCGCCGCGACCGCGAGTACCGCGCGCTCATGGGCGAGGCCCAGCGCGTGCGCGCGCTGGCACCGGCGCTCGAGCGCCTGCCCCACGGCTTCCCCGAGCGCTGATCGGTGAGTGTGTGACAGCATCCCGCCGTCGCCCGTGGATGCCGCTTCCGGCGCTCCTGCGGTGAGCCCCGGCGCAGCCCGCGGCCGACGCTCCGCTGTCGCCAATTGCGGGTCAGGGCGCCCCACACCCGCACTTAGCGACAGGCCAACCCCGACGCGCAGCCCGCGGCCGACACTCCGCTGTCGCCAATTGCGGGTCGCGGCGCCCCACCCGCACTTCGCGACAGGGGAGCCCCCGCGCGGACGGGGCCGGAACGCCGCCGCAGCAGCAGCACGCAGCAGCTCGCAACCGAGCACGGCACAACCTGCAGCCCCGCAGCGCGACGACGCCCTCAGCCGGCGCCAGGCGAATGCGGCGCGAGGATCAGCCGTCGCCGGCCGAAGACGGCGCGAGGATCAGGCGCGCATCGTCTCGTGTCGCACGACGACCCAGCCCTTGGGCACCGACATGCGCTCGGTGTGGATCGCGCACAGATCGTGAGCGTGGGGGTCGCCGGTGGCGCCGAGCGGTCCGAGGGCGGCCATCTGGTCGCCGTAGTCGTACGTCAGCGTCGAGACGGCCTCGCGGGCGCAGCCGACCTTGGAGCAGAGTCTTCCGTGCATCGTCGTCAGCCTAGACTCCCCTCGCGCCCGCGGGGCGGCGCCGCGCCCGGGGATAAGATTGGGAACATGGTTGCACGGCGTGGCAGGTCACCTCGGCGGGCGGATGCCGCGTCCCGACCTGATCGTCACGGTCGCCACGGTCGGCAGGGCCGCAGTTCGGTCGTCCGCCCCCCGATCGGTCCCCTCGACACCCGCTTCGAGCGGTTCGATGTCGCGGTCGGCGCCGCCTCCGAGTTTCTCCGGTCGGCCTGGCCCGAGCTGCACGATGTGAGCTTCGAGATCGGCTCGATGCCTCCGCATTCGCACGCCGACGGCATCCCGCGCTGGCACATCGACCGCACGGCCAAGCGCATCGCGCTCTTCCGCATTCCGATCGAGCGGCTCGGGCGGCTGCACCGCGACGACGAACTGCACAGACGGATGTCGATCGAGGGCACCGTGTTCCGTGCGGCCGCCGAGTACCTCGATCGCGACCCGTGGGATCTCGGTCCCGAGCGCTTCCGCTACTTCTGACCGCGCCGGATTCCTCAGGATCCCCGCTCAGGGGACGACGCGCACGGCGGCCGCGGCCCCCTGACCGGGCTGCACGGGATACCCCGCCACGGCCGTGGGAGAGGCGTACGACACCGCCGCGTGCACGGGGGCCGTCGCCTCGATGCGCCAGCTTCCGGCCGGCACCGCAACCGCCCCGGCCTCATCGGCCGTGAGGGACAGGGTGCGCGCCTCGCCGCCGTTGACGGGGGTGAGGACGACCTCGGCGGCCTCGGATCCCGCGACGACGTGTACGGCGGTCGCCGCGCCCGCCGGCGCCTCCGCGACCGCGAGGAGCGCCGGCTGCTCGAGCATCGGGGCGGCCGCGATCCAGGCGAAGTCCCGCTCCCCGCCGAGGGCGCTGGAGGTCCATGCGGAGGCGATCACGGGCACACCCTCCGTCTCGACGTCGACCGTGTAGCTGCCCGCCGGAAGCCCCGCGAGGTCGATGTCGAGCGGCACACCCTCGGCCAGGTCCAGCTCGGCGGGCGCCACCGCCGGAGACGACGAGCCCTGCGCGGTGACGGTGACCGTCGCGCGTGCGGCGGCGCTGGGCGCGAGCACCCGCACCCGCACCGTCGAGGAGCCCTCGATGGCGGGGTCGGCGGCGCTCGGGGTGACGATGCCGGCGATGACCTGCCGCGTCGCGGGAGCGACCGTCGCGCCGGTCACATCCACCCCGACGGGCTCGAGCGTGACGGTGCGGCTGGCCTGCAGGTGCGCCGTCACAGGTGCGCCGCTGGCCTGTACACGCAGAACGGGGGTGAATTCGCCGAGCGCGAGCCCCGCGAGCGAGAGCACGATCTGAGCGCGCGCCGGCACGATCACATCGTCGCCGCCGGGCGGCGTGGTCAGACCCGCCTGCCCGTAGACGCCGATCTGCACCGTTGCGGCCACGTCGCCAGGATTCGAGAGCACGACGAGGTCCGAGGCTCCGGTCGATGTCGCGCCGGCGGCGAGCCAGGACTCGAAGCGGGGCGCCTCGCAGGCAGAGGCGGCGAAGCCGATCAGGTCCTCGGCGGTGGCGGTGGATGCTTGGGCTCCGGCGAGGGATGCCGCTTCACGATCGATGGGGCTCATCCGGAGCACCGAGGGGCCCGACGAATCGTCGACGCTCGCCGCGCGCAGGCCCTCCTGTGCGGGCTCGCCCTCGGCGGATCCGTAGCGCAGGTCGGCATCGGCGGCCACCGTGATCTCGGACGCCGCGCCCGACGTGCGCCCCGTGGCCAGCAGCGGGCCCGCGCACACGGCGACCGTCTCGGACGGCGTCGGCGTCTCGACGATGCTCACCGCGGAGCGGGCGAAAGTCGGCAGGGGTGCGGCGACCGCAACGGCGACCGCGGCGACCAGCACGACGGCGACGGCGGCGCCGATCAGGACGCGCGCGCTCGTCAGAATCGTGCGCAGCGTGCGTCGCTCGGTCATCGGGCACCTCCCGGGCGGTCGTCGTCGGAGTCGTCGGATGCTGTCGGCGCAGAGTCCTGTTGCGGCAGCGCCTGCGCCGCCTCGGCGTCGGACTCGGATTCGCCGTCAGATTCGGATTCGCCGTCAGATTCGCCGTCAGATTCGGATTCGGATTCGGATACGGATACGAAATCGGTATCGGAATCGGCGTCGCTCGCGTCCTCGGACGCGATGTCAGATTCAGCCGCCGGGTCGGACTCGGCCGCCGGTTCGGACTCGACCCCCGAGTCGGACTCGACCCCCGGGTCGGACGCGGCCCCCCGGTCGGATTCAGCCGCCGGGTCGGACTCGGCCGCCCAGTCGGACTCGGCCGGTGCCCCGGACTCACCCGTCGGGCCGGACTCACCCGGCACGCCGGCCCCGACCCCGGACTCCGCACCCGCACCGACACCCGCGCCGACGCCGGACGGCACCGCGGCGGCAGCATCCCGCCGCTTCTTCGCGCGTCGCGCCCGCCCGGCCGCGCCCCAGGCGGGGGCGGCGCCCACGATGCGCGGTTCGGCGCGCGCGGCCCGGCGCGAGACCGCGGTCGGGAAGGCCAGCAGCACGGCGATGGCCGCCACGACGAGCTGGGCGAGCGAGATCGAGCCCTGCAGCGCGGTCTCGGCGCGCGTGAGCTCGGGGCGGGGCTGCAGATCGCCGGTGACGCGCCAGAGACGTCCGCGCGTGGTGTCGCCGACGGTCTCGAGTCCCGCGCGCGCGTCGAGCGAGGCGACCGCCTGCAGCACGAGCGCGTCCGCAGCTTCGGTAGCGGCACCGGAGGCCAGCAGCACGAAGCCGATGGCACGAGAGGACAACTCCCCCGCGACGTCGGCGGCGCTCGGGGCGACGAGGTCGGCCGAGAGGGCGGCGACCTCGCGATCGGATGCGCTCGCCCCGGCGCGCGCCGAGAGCGCCGTACTCTGCCCGCCCAGGCTCTCGCCGGAGCCCCAGACGATGCGGGCGGCGACACCGCCGTCCGCGAGCGGGGTGAGGACCATGGTGGCGACGTCGGGATCGTCGCGCCCGACGGCGGCGACGTAGGCGGGCAGCGTGCTCTCGGGGCCGTTGGTGAGCGCGCTGTCGTCGCGCAGCATCGCCGTCAGGGAAGGGAAGGCGAGCGCGGCGACAGCGAGGACGCTGATGGCCGCCGCCCAGGGTCGCAGCGCCCGCACCCGCCGCGGCAGCGGAGTGTCGAGGGTGATCATCGCCGCCCCGACGACGCCGAGCCACGCCAGGCTCAGGGCAGGTCCCGGCCAGAGGGCGACCGGTTCGCCGTTCGCCGACTGCACCGCGATTCCCACCGCCGCGAAGGCCGTGGCGATTCCGAGCAGGGCGGTGACCAGCAGCACCGCGCCCGCGGGCCAGCGTGGCGAGATGAGCGAGACGAGGGCGAGAGCGGCAAGCGGGGCGAGTAGCAGCATGGGCAGCAGCTGCGGCACGCTCGGGGCGAGGGTTGCCCACCCTGCCAGATCGGGGGTCGCGAAGCCCGTCGCGAGCAGCATCCTGCCTGCCGCGTCGGCTCCGGCCTGGGGCGCGGCCCAGACGAGCCCGGGGTCGGCGAGCAGGCCCCAGGCGTCGCCGCCGACGATCGCGCGCTCCCAGATCAGAGGGGCGAACGCGGCGACGGCGGGGATCGGAATCCAGGCCACCCGCAGGGCACGCCGCCCCGCCGTGACGAGCGCGGCCAACCACAGCACGAGCAGGGCCGGCGCGAGCGAGGGCGCGCACGCCAGGACGGCGGCGAAGAGCAGGGATGCCGCGCCCGCCGGGCCCCAGGAGCGCTTGGCGACGCTGCCGGTGTAGAAGAGCCACGGCAGCAGCAGGTGGGCGAGCACCGCGGCGGGCCGCCCCTCGACGAGCGCCGTGAGGAAGGAGGGTGCGAGGGTGAAGAGCATCGCGGCCACGATGCGCACGCCGGCGCGGGCCGAAAGGCGGGTTGCGGCGAACCAGCCGCCGAGCGCCGCGAGCGGGAGGGCCAGGACCCAGAGGATCACGAAGGCCTGCGAGGGATGCCAGGGCGTGAGCGATCCGAGCAGCGCCACGATGGCGGCGAAGGGATCGGCCGCGCCGACCTCGTCGAGCCCCAGAGCGCGCCGCCCGTAGGCGGCGTCGCCCCACAGGTCGACGAGGCTCTCGCGCAGCGGCAGCAGCCCGCCGCCGCCGAGCACGGGCCACGCGAGCAGCGCGAAGAAGGCCCCGAGCCCGAGCGCGAGCGCGCCGAGGACGATCCAGGCGCCTCCGCCGGTGAAGAAGTGCAGCTCGCCGCGCTGATCGATGTCGGCGCTGGAGTCCTCGCCGTCGTCGAAGCGGCGTTTGAGGTCAGCGCGACGCACCCGCAGGGGCGCCACGAGCGCCCAGGCCGGGCGCGTGCCCGTCACCCGGGCCGCGTTGCGGATGCGCGCGCGGGATCGCGCGATCGCCGCCAGACGCAGCCAGGCCACGAGGCTCGCCCGCCATTCCGAGCCCACCAGGGCCGGCGCCTTGCGCAGCAGGTGCATGACCGAACGGGCGAGGGCGAGGGGCAGGATGCTGAGCCAGATCAGCGGCACGAGTGCCGCGTTCGCGTAGGTCAGGCGCCGGTGCAGCGCGGCGGTGCGGGAGGCGTAGGCGCGACGTCCGCGCCGGCGGGAGTCGGTGGGGGCGGGCAGCCCTGCGACGCCGTCGCCGTGCACGATGACCGATGCCGCCGGCACGAGGGCGACACGGCCGCCGACCAGCCGGGCGCGCACACCCAGGTCGAGTCCTTCGTCGGCGCCCAGCAGCGCCGGGTCGGCACCACCCAGCAGGTCCCAGACCTGGCGGCGCACCAGCATCCCGCGCACGTCGGCGGCGAGCGCGTCCTCGGCGGCATCGTGCTGACCCTGATCGAGCTGGCCGTCGACGAGGCCGACCGTGCGCCCGAGGGCTGTCATCGAGACGCCGAGCGAGACGATGAGGTCGGGGTCGCGGGCATCGCGGAGTTTGGGGGCGACCATCGACACCGACGGCTGGCTCTCGAGCGCTCCCGCCAGAAGGCGAAGTGCACCGGGCTCGGGGGCGGTGTCCTGGGCGAGCAGCCACACAGCCTCGGCGGCACCCAGCCGCACGCTCGCCATGCGCAGCGCTGCGGCGTATCCCGTGCCGCGGGCGGCCTCGATGACCGCCTCGGCTCCCCCGCGCCCGGCAAGGGTGCGCAACTCGGCGGTGGCCTTGCCGCACACGACGACGGTCAGTGCGTCGACGGCGCGGGTCTGCGCGCCGATCAGCTCGAGCGTGTGCTCCAGGTGCTGCAGGGTCTCGTCGCCCGCACCCTCGGGGCGCACGACGAGCAGAGCATGGACACGGGCTGGCATGGCGCACTCAGCCTAGGCGCGGCGCGCTCCGCTGCTGCGGTGAACGCGCCGCGCAGGTCTAGACCGCGCGCCGTTTGAGCTTGCGCCTCTCTCGCTCCGACAATCCTCCCCAGATGCCGAAGCGCTCATCGTTCTGCAGGGCGTAATCAAGGCACTTCCCCCGTACCTCGCACGTCGTGCAGATGCGTTTGGCATCGCGCGTCGAGCCGCCCTTCTCCGGAAAGAATGCTTCCGGATCCGTCTGCGCACACAGCGCATCCGTCTGCCACGACAAAGGATCGTCGCCGTCAACCGGCCGTCGAACCCCCGGGACCCCCAGCCTCACCGGGTCGACGAACCAGTTGTCGGGTACACCGGAACGGAATTCCGAGCCCGCCATTTCGTCTCCCACCTATAGCCCCCCACGCGAACCGCGCAGTGCACTAATTACACCGTTGTCATTCCCGATCAGTCAAGCGGAGCATCGTAAACCCTCAATGCGCGCATGAACCTTCACGACGCGCCCGGCGTGTCCAGAACGATGCAGACGGATACGTCAGTCGTGCGACACGCCGCCGGCCTGCGCCACGAACACCTCGCCGGCGCCCTCGATGAAGACCTCGGACTCGCCGTCGACGAAGGCGGCCGACCCCGGGGAGAGGGCGAGGGATGCTGCCGCGCAGCGCACCGTCGCGGCTCCGGCGGTCGCGAGCACGATCGCGGGGCCCGCCACCGCGACCGGCGTCGCCGCGGCCGCGGCATCCGTGCGCCGCACGCGCGCGAGGGCAAAATCGGGGATGGGCGGGGTGAACGCCTCGACGCCGGCCTCGGAGCGCGACGGCGACAGGCGGGGCGCGGCCCCGGGGGCGCAATCGAGCACCGCGAGCAGCTCGGGCGCGTCGACGTGCTTGGGTGTCAAGCCGCCGCGCAGCACGTTGTCGCTCGCGGCCATCAGCTCGACGCCGAGTCCCGACAGATACGCGTGCGGCATCCCCGCCGGCACGAACAGCGCCTCGCCGCGGCGCAGGACGACGCGGTTGAGCAGCAGCGCGACCACGACGCCCGGATCGCCGGGGTAGACGCGCGCGATGTCGCGCACCGCCGCGATGTCGTCCGCGAACGCACCGCTCGCCTGCAGCTCAAGACCCGCCTCGATCGCCGCGACGGCGGACGACGCCTCTCCCGAGAGCAGCGATCCCACGAGCTCGCGCAGCGCCGCGGCGGGGTCGGACGCCGCGAGACCCTCGCGCAGCGCATCGACGGCAGCATCCTGCCCCGCCACCGCGTCCAGCAGCGCGTCGATCTCCTCCACCGCGCGGAACCCCGCCAGCGCCTGGAACTCGTCGCTCAGCGCGACGATCACCTCGGGCTTGTGATTGTCGTCACGGTAATTGCGGTGGGCGGCGTCGCGGGGCACACCCTGCGCCTCCTCGGCCGCGAAGCCCTCGCGCGCCTGCGCCAGCGACGGGTGCGCCTGGATCGACAGCGGCGACGCGGCGGCGAGGATCTTCAGCAGAAACGGCAGCGGCCGGCCCCCCGCGCGGGCGATCCACGCGTCGAGGGTCAGGCCCGAACCGTCGTCGACCTCGGCCGGGTCGCCGGGGTGGTCGCCCAGCCACACCTCGGCCTCGGGCGATCCGCCGGGCTCCCGCCCCTGCAGATCGGCGATGGCGCGCGGGTCTCCCCACGCGTAGTCCCGGGGCGCGTTGGAGATCGGCACGATCATGCTCCCACTGTATTGCCGCCCGCGGCCGGTACCCTGAACTCACCATGGCCCTGCACACGCGACACCCCGTCGGCGCGCCCCCGCAGGCACCGGCCCGCGAGTCCACCGGTCATCTGCTGCTGCGGGCCTACAGCATCCTGCTGCTGGTCATCGCCCTTGCCACGACCTTCTGGTTCAACCTGCTGGGTGCGGCGGGCCTTGTCGCCCTGGTCGGTGCGACGACCGTCGCGAGCGTGATCGTGTGGCTGGTCGTGCGGCCCACGATCGGCTGGCGCCGGCTGCCGTGGCTGCCGCTGGCGTACGTCACGTGGGCGGGCGCATCGGTGATCTGGTCGCAGTGGCCGCAGGCGACCCTGCTGACCTGGGCTCTGCTGGTGGCGACGACCGTGCAGGGCATCTTCTTGGGCAGCGTCCTCACGTGGCGCGAGCTCGTGCGTGCGCTCGCGTCCGCTCTGAAGTGGATCATGGGGCTCTCGCTGCTGCTCGAGCTGTTCGTCTCGATCGTGCTGCGGCATCCGATCCTGCCGAACTTCGTGCTGTGGGAGGGCGAGGTCGTCACCGAGCTGTACTGGGTGCGCGACAACCTGTTCGACGGCGGGCGCATCCAGGGCATCGTCGGCAACGCGCATCTGCTCGCCGTCGCGGCGCTGCTGGCGATCATCGTCTTCTCGGTGCGCATCGCCTCGGGCGCCCGCCGCGGCTGGCTGATCGGCTGGATCGTCGTGTCGGCGTTCCTGCTCTGGAGATCGAGCTCGGCGACCGTGTGGCTGACCGTCGGCGCGACTGCGCTGGTGCTCGCGACGGCCCTGCTCATGCGCACGACGAGGCGACCCGGCGAACGCACCAAGTACTACGTCGCCTACGCCGGAATCGGCGTGGCCCTCGCGGCGGTGCTGTGGTTCGGTCGCGACATGCTGCTCGGGATGCTCGGCCGATCGAGCGACCTCACCGGACGACAGGGCATCTGGGATGCCGTCATCGCGCGCATCGCGGAGCACCCCGTGCTCGGCTGGGGTTTCGCCACCCCGTGGGTGCCGTGGGAGCCGGCGTTCGACGGCTGGATCGTCGTCAACGACCTCACCGTGTTCCACGCGCACAACATGTGGCTGGACGCGTGGTTCCAGCTCGGCGCGATCGGACTGGGCCTGCTCATGCTGGCCTACTTCGGGTACGTGTGGCGGGCGTGGTTCTTCGCGGTCGACCGCCCGCGCTGGGACCTCGACGCCGACCGCCCCTATCAAGCCCTCACTCTGCTGCCCACCCTGATCGCGACGGTGCTGCTCGTGCAGGGCCTCGCCGAATCCCGCCCGCTCATGGAGTGGGGCTGGATGTTCCTCGTCATCTTCACGCACAAGATGGCCCAGTCCCCGCTCGTGGGCGAGGGTCCCGCCGAGCGCAGCCTCGCGATGGAGCGCGGCGAATCGGTGGACCGGACGCTGCGATGACGGATGCCGGGGGCGGGCCTGCGCATCCCGTCGCTGTGTGGGTGAGCGATGCGCTCGATTCGGCGGCGCTCGCCCGCGCGTTCACACTCGCCGCGTTCGGCCTCGTCCTCTCGTCGTTCGTCATCCAGCGCACCGCGGGCGGCGTCACGTACGCGACAATGCTCGGCGGCCTGTGCCTCGTGGGGCTCGCGATGCTCGTGCGCCGCCGGCGCGAGCTGAATCTGCTGCGGCTCGTGCCGACGACGCTCATCGGGCTGCTCGCGTGGCTCTTGGCGAGCGTGTTCTGGAGCACCGACGAGCTGCGCACCCTGGGCGGCTGGTTGGGCCTTGCCGCCGTCGCCTTTCTCGCGATCGTGATCGGACACGTGCGCGACACGCTGCAGACCGTGCGCGCGCTGGGCGATGTGCTGCGCACGCTGCTCTCGGTCTCGCTCGCCCTCGAGATCCTCTCGGGCGTGCTGCTCGACACCCCCCTGCGCTTCCTGGGGGTCGAGGGCAACCTCGCCCTCGGCGGGCCCGTGCAGGGCATCTTCGGCACCCGCAACATGCTCGGCTTCGTCGCGGTGATCGCGCTCGTGACATTCGTGATCGAGTGGCGCACGCACGCGCTGCGCACCGGGATCGCGGTGTTCTCGTTCGCGCTGGGCGGCCTGCTCGCGCTCTTCTCGGCCTCGCCGACGGTCTTCGTGCTCGCCCTCGCCGTCGCCGGGGCCACGGCTGCCCTCGCGCTCGTGCGTCGCGCCGCCCCCGCCGGCCGCCGCACCCTGCAGATCGGCCTCGCCAGCACCGTCGTGATCGGGCTGACGATCTCGTACTTCTTCCGCGAGGGCATCATCGCGCTGCTGAACGCCGGTTCGGACTTCGCCACCCGCGCGGGCCTGTGGGACACGCTGCTGATCTACGTCCGGCTGCGGCCGGTGCAGGGCTGGGGCTGGTTCGGCCCCTGGCCCGCGGCGGAGTTTCCCTTTTCGTCGATCAACATCATCACGGGCTCGACCCACGGGTCGGCCCTGAACGCCTACTTCGACCTGCTCCTGCAGGCGGGGTGGCTCGGCCTGATCCTGTTCGTCGGCATGAGCGCGATCGCGCTCGTGCGCTCCTGGCTCGTCGCGAGCGCCCGGCGCTCGGTCCTCTACGCGTGGACGCCGCTGATCCTCGTGACGCTGCTCGTGGACTCGGTGTTCGAGAGCTTCACGCTCACGGGATTCGGGTGGATGCTGCTGGTCGTCTGCGTCGTGCGGGCAGGTCTTGCGCGTTCGTGGCGGGAGCGGATCCGGCATCCCGATCCGGAGCCTTCGGGGCTCGGCGGCGCTTCCTCAGGATGACGCGGAGATCCGCGTCGCGATCGCTGCGCCCGCCCTCCGGTCGCTGAGCCTGTCGAAGCGACAAACGGGTCGAACGGACTCAGGCAACGACGAGCGGCGTCACGTGGTGATCCTTGCTGTCGAGCTCACGGGCCAGGTCGTAGTTCGCCTGCATAGCCAACCAGGCTCGCGCGGTACCAACACCTGACCGCTCCAGCCGGATGGCCAGATTCGGGCTCACTCCGGCGTGACCGTGGATGACACGGCTGAGCGCGACACGGGACACACCGAGGCGCGCCGCCGCTTCAGCAACCGTGAGCCCCAACTCGCCGAGAACGTCCTCGCCGATCACGGTGCCGGGGTGCGGAGGATTCTTCATCATGAGCGTTTCCCTTCAGTGATAGTCCCGATAGTCGACCAGTTCGACCACGGCACGAGTGTGTCGTGTATCGCATCGCGATACAAATGACCCGTCCGCTGTTTCGCTTGCGTATCCCGGAACAGCGCCTTCGGGGCTCGGCGGCGCTTCCTCAGGATGACGCGGAGATCCCAGGGTAGGCTTCCATCTCGGCTCGACGCCCCGCGCCCGCCGACCCTCCGGAGATTTCACCCGTGACACACGTCCTGCAGAACGTCGTCTTTCCCCTCGAACGCGACCCCGATCTGCTTCCGCTCTACGCGGACCCCGAGACGTGGTCCGTCATCGACGAAGAACCGGTCCGGGTGTCGAGCGTCGCGCACCTGGGCAACGTCCTCGACCGCAGGAGCGCGCGGGTCGTCGCCGGGCGTCGAGTGTCGTTCGGGACCTACTTCAACGCCTTTCCCGCGTCGTACTGGCAGCACTGGACGTCGGTGCGCCGCGTGCACCTGACCGTGCGGACGACGGGGCCGGCCACCGTGCTGGTGTACCGATCGAACGGGAGCGGCGTCAAACAGCGCCTCGAGACACGTGAGGTCGACGGCGAGGCGGAGAGCTCTTTCGATCTCGTTCTCGACCAGTACAGCGACGGCGGCTGGATCTGGTTCGACATCGTCGCCGATGAGAGCAACGTGCTCTTCCGCGGCGCGGAGTGGACGACCGATCACGAGCCCATCCGCCCGCGCGGAGCGTCGCTCGGCATCACCACGTTCAACAAGCCCGACTACTGCGTCGCCACCCTCACAGATCTGGCGAACGCGCCCGAGGCACTCGAGGTCATCGAACGCATCTATCTCATCGATCAGGGCACCGCCCTCGTGTCGGATCAAGAGGGATACGCCGACGTCGCCGCCAGGCTCGGCGACAAGCTGCGCATTATCCGCCAGCCCAATCTCGGCGGGTCGGGTGGTTTCGCCCGCGCCATGCTCGAGACGCTGGACGCGGACGAGAGCGACTTCGTCCAGCTTCTCGACGACGATGTGCGCATCGAGCCCGAGTCCGTGCGTCGCTCGATCACCTTCGGCAGATACGCCAGCGAGCCGACGATCGTCGGCGCCCACATGTTCGACCTGCTCGATCGGCCGAAGCTCCATGCCTGGGCCGAGGTGGTCGATGAGCAGCCGTTCATGTGGCGCAATCTGTTCCAGGAACGCATGCCCCATGATTTTTCCGTCGCAAACCTGCGACAGACTCCTCTGTTGCATGCGCGTCTCGATGCCGACTACAACGGCTGGTGGATGTGCCTCATCCCGACGGCGATCCTTCGCGATGTCGGGCTCGCACTGCCCGCGTTCATCAAGTGGGATGACGCCGAGTACTGCCTGCGGGCCGGTGAAGCCGGATATCCGACCG